>JAHEDX010000017.1 GCA_024641005.1 Acidimicrobiaceae bacterium | reverse complement strand
TCGTCGTGGCTGCCTCGTACGACGGGGAATCGAGCTCGCGGACGCTTCGAGCGAGGACCAGCGGGTCGATACCCGGATCGACGACACCGATCACGACGATCGTGTAGCCGTCGGGTGACCAGACGATCGAGCTTCGGCTACCGGCGGAAAGCCAGCCGACCCTGCCGTTGACGTCGACCTGGTCGAACGAAGAGTCGAGCGCTTGCGCGATCAGGTGTGTATAGGCCGGGGAGCTCAGCATCTCGGCGATGGCCTGATCGCCGTCGTACCAGGTGACGAATCGTTGGGCGGCGGAGTCTTCCCACGCACCGTTGATCTCGACGAACCCGGTGGACGTCGTCGCCAGGTCCCAGCCTGCAGCACCGTCGGGTCGGCCTCGCAATCCGGCAACGATCGAGACGGCTTCGTCGCCATCGAGACCAGTTCCCATGAGCCGCACGTAGCCGCTCGAATCCGACGCCACGAGGCGGACCCAGCTGCCGGTCGTCAAGAACGCGTCGGCCCAGCCGTCGATCACGACCGGTCGGCGATCGGCGACCGGTGTCGACTCGACCCCGCCGGGTTGGGTCTGGATGGTGAACACGATGTCGCGTTTTGCGTCGGCGAAGACCTGCGTGAACACCGCCGGCGCGGCACTGCCGCCTTCCACTGTGAACCGCACGGGCTCACCCGTTGCAGGACGCTCGCTGGGCAACAACAGCGGCACCTCGTCGAGAGGCACCCGCCGCTCGGGAGCGGTCGGCCACCCGGCGATCCGGTCGGCTCCCACGGCGGCGAGCACGAAGATGATCGGGCGGCGCTTGGCCGAGTGGGAGTCGATCAGCAACATGCCGTCGGCGAGGTGGACGTGGTTGATGGACTGTTCGGTTTCGCTGACATCGAACACCCGCATCAGACTCAGCTCGGTCCCGTGGCAGTCAGGGCCTGTCCAGCCGTCCGTGTCGAGGTGTGCCGCGTCGAGCCGCGCGGTCGCCTGACAGTCGCCGAGCAACAGCCGCGACCGTGACCGGTCGACGAGCAATGTCTCGCCGTGGCCCGCCGCCCAGCGCCCGTCGAGCTGTTCGAGGCTCGGAATCGGGAGCGCGTCGACGGCGACAAGACGCGTCGTCGAACCCTGGACGGTGATCAACAGGGCATCGTCCACGGCATCGAACGCTGTCTCGGACTTGTTGGACACCAACTGGAACGTGCCGTCGCCTCCGTCGGCCAGGTCGCACCCCGGTGGCGAATACGAAGCCTGCCCCTCGAAGACGACCCCTCCATCGTCACGTTCTCGCCAGGTGCCCTGGCCGAAGAAGCCCATGCATCCGGTCCAGCCCTCGAACGGCAACTGAGGATCGTTCGGATCTCGGAAGCTGATGTACGGCCGGTCGATTGCCGTGTCGCTGCCGCTGGGAAGCAACACGAACGTCCTGTCGGCGACAGCATCGACGAACGCGTCGACGCCAGCGGCGATGGTCGTGTCTGCGCCGGTCGGGTGCAGCGGGGCGGCCGGCGTGGTCGTCGTTGCCTGTGAGGCAGTCGTCGTCGAACCTGGAGAGGCATCGAGAGGTGACGCCACCGCGGCCGACCCCGACGGCGCAGCGGTCCCTTCGCCGCAACCGGCCAAGAGCAACGCGCCGACCACAGCCACGGCCCAGCTTCGCGTCACACTCACGCACTCTACGACGATCCCCAGCGTCCCACAGTGCGATGCTCAGACGGCGCGGAGATAGGTGAGCGCGGCGAGGACGCGACGGTTCGCCAGGTCGTCCTCGGGCAGCTGGAGTTTCATGAAGACGTGTCCGGTATGGACCTCGACGGTTCGTTCGCCGATGTACAAGCGCTGCGCGATCGCCCGGTTGGAGAGCCCTTCGGCCATCAGCGCGAGGACTTCGCGCTCGCGTTGGGTGAGATCGCCCAACGGGGACTCGCCTCGGCGCCGGGTCATCAGCTCACGCACGATCAGCGGGTCGATCACGCATTCACCCGCGACGACACGCCGGAGCGCGTCGGTGAGCGTCGCGATCTCGAGGACACGTTCCTTGACGAGGTATCCGACCGACGACGAGTTGGTCTCGAGCAACGTCACCACGAAGTCGACCTCGACGTACTGGCTGAGGATCAGGACTGCGGTCGCGGGCCATTGCCGGCGGATCGTGTCGGTCGCCCGCAACCCCTCGTCGGTGTGGCTGGGCGGCATCCGTATGTCGAGCAGGACGACGTCCGGTAGGTGCTCGTCGACCAGGCCGAGAACTCCGTCGACGTCGCCGGCTTCCCCGACGACGTCCATACCGGCACGCCCGAGCAGTGCCACGATGCCCTCCCGGGTCAGCAACTGATCTTCACCGACTACGACGCGCATGGAATCACCGCCGTGAACGTACTCGCCTCGGCGCGCGCCCATCCGCCGGCCGCGGCCACTCGATCTGCGAGGAACCCTAGCGAGCCGGTCGCGACGAGCCCATTGATCGCGAGTTCCAGGGACGAATCATGGTCGCTGAGCACGATGCCGAGCGGACCGTCTGCGATGTCGATCGCCGATTGCACCACCGCGACTGCGGCCGATTCGGCGTCAGCGCCGAACCTGCGCCTCGGAACGGGTGCCAGCGTCACGGGAACAGCGGCTCGGCGGGCGATCGAGCGGAGTGTGACATCGAGCCCGGCACCTTCGAAGGGGACCGGTCGTAACCCGTGGGCGATCGAGCGCAGTTCGTCGAGCGCTGTGCGTACACGGTCCTGGCTCAGTTCGAGCACGTCATGAGCCTCGTCGTTCGGGTCGATGTCGAGCAGTGCGATCTCGATCTGCATACCGAGTGACAGGACGAACTGCTGAGCGCCGTCGTGGATATCGCGCTCGAGGCGGCGTCGTTCGAGGTCGCCGGACTGGACGAGCCGGGCTCGCGAGTCGCTGATCCGTCGTGAGTGCAGCGCGGCGATCGCTTCCAACCGTTCGATCTCGAAGGCAAGCCGCGCCGAGCCGCCGAGCGTCGCGGTCAACCGTTCCACATCACGGCTCCTCGGGTCGTGCCTGATCCACGCGAGCAGGCCGTCGGCGTCGCGGACGGCGGTACTGATCTGACCCTGCCCCGGCGGTGCCGCCGTGGCGCCGTCCCGGGTCACCAGCATGTCACCGGACTCGTCAGGGTCGGGCACGTAGGCCACCGTCAAGTCAGGGTCGTCGATGGCCACTCGCAACGTTTGCTGCAGATCGAGGCTGGACCCGAGTGCCGAGATCAGCTCGCGGAGCCGCACGCCGACCGTGATCGCAGCGGCGGCGTCGGCGCCGAGTGTGATGATGACCACGAAGGCCGCTCCGAGGAGCAGAGCCGGGTGGGTCTGATCGGCCAACGAGACGGCGGCGATACAGGCGGCGACCATGGCCGGGCGGCGTCGCGCACTGGGGATCATCAGAGCGATGATGATCGCTGCCGCCCACGTGCCGCTGTGGTCGGCCAGTGTTGCCCAACCCGGCCGATGAACAACGGTCAAGGGGTTGTGTGCACAATCGATGCGACAACGCGGATCGAGCCACGGATCGTAGAGCATCGCGTGGCCGAGCCCGGAGATCATGCTCCACCCGACGGCCGCGGCGGCGAGCCAGCGCTTCGACGTGACGGTTGCTGCGAGGAGTGCGGGCACGAGCGGAAGGGCTGCGAGCCCGACGTCGACCACCGCGCCTTCGGCGCCTGGCGAGCGCCCCTCGAAGGCGATGACCAGCGCGACGGCCGCTGATGCGGCCGCGATGCCCGACCACAGACGTCCGAGAAGGCAGAGCAGGGCGCCGACGGCGAACAGGCCGGCAGCAGCGAGTGAGCAGCTCAACGCCTGGGCGTCGATGGCGGCAGCGCGCGGGACGAACGCGACCAGCGCGGCGATGACGCCGGCGAAGCACAACGCTCGGACAGCGATGGTCCGTCCGCTCACATGCGCACCTCCAGTCGAGTGCCACCAGCGGGGTCGTTTGCGATGCGGAGCGTTCCGCCGAGGGCGTCGATGCGATCCCTCAGGCCGAGCAGACCCGATCCGGAGGGATTCGCTCCCCCGGGCCCGTCGTCGTGGACCGTGACCACCACGCCCACATCTCCGGTCTCGTGCAGTGTGCCGGCCACGGTGATGCTGACGCCGGCGCCGGGCGCGTGTTTGACGGCGTTGGCCAGCGCCTCGCTCACTGTGAACCAGACGGTGCGCGCCACCTCGGGCGCGAGATCGGGCAGGGGATCGACGCGCAGGTCCGCGTGTGCCGGACTGCTCTCGACGACGTCGCTCAGGGCGACGTCGAGTGAGCGATCTGCAACCGGGTCGAGATCATCGGCGAGCTGATCGAGAACGGATCGCGCACGGTTCACCGCGTGACGCACGCCTTCGAGCGTGTCGAATCGGGCGACGTCGTGCTCGATCCCCTCGAGTGTCGACAACGGCCCGGAGCGCAGCGCCTCGTGGACCTCGCGCCTCGCGTGGTCTTGGGCTGTCAGGATCCGACGACGCGACGCCTCGAGCTCGGCAACCTGGTTGACGATCGTCGCCCGCAGTCGAACATGGTCCCGCGCGAGACGCAGCACGCGCCGCACAGCGTCCGGCACGTCGTCCACGACGAGTCCGACCGCACCGAGCAGCGCGACGCGGCCGGTGAACTCGTCCTCGATCAGCACGCACGGCCCAGCGGGGCGATCGGTGGTTCGGCCGGCAGTGTCGAGCCACCCTTCGTCGACAGCTGCGAGAGCGGTCGACACCGAGCGCACACCCAACGCTCGTGCGACGACGTCGTCGAGTCCGGCCAGTTTGTCGAGCCGGAGGTCGACGACGTCGGCTCGACCAGCGCGGGCGACGGAGACCGCGAGCAGCACCGACACCGCAGCGACGGCCAGCTGATGGACGTCGAGCAGCCACGGCTCCACGTCGGAGTGGTCGAAGAAGCGACGCACGAGCGCCGATCCGAACAGCTCGACCCCGAATACTGCCCCGGCCGCGGCCCAGGCCGCGCCGGCAGTTCCAAGGAACGCGAAGCGGTCACCCAGCGTGACCCCGACCATCACCACCACGGCGACGCCTGCAAAGGGAAGCGCGAGGTGCCAACCTCCGGTCCATCCCGACACGGCGACCACCGCTAGGGCGGCTCCCGCCCACCCCCCGGCTCGTGTGCTCCAACGGCTGGTCGGTCGGGGGCCGAGTGCAACGACCGCGCCACCGAGCAGTGCGACATGGACGAGCGATGATCGCTGTCCGACCTCTCGCTGGTCGGCAGGCAGCAGCCGAGCGAGGTCGGACAGGTGCCACGCGAGTGCGGCAGCGATCAGCCAGGCGCCTGCGGTGCGCCGGACAGCACCGACCATGAAGACTCCACATGCCAGGAGGACGACGCCGACGAGCCAGCCGACGATGTCGGGGGAGGTGGCGAAGCGACGGCTCGGGAGCCACATCGCCAGCACACCGATGCACAGCCCGGCGCACGCGACGGCGAGGAGCCCGGGATGCGGATGCACCCCGGACCCCTCTACCGGTTCGACGAGGGCGTCGGTCACGCGGTTCCCCTCACGTTTGCTACCCCTGATTTCCTGGGTCGATCGTCGGGTCGCCGATGCGTTGCATCGGGTTGGACAGGAACGCCCTCTCCAGCTCGTCGTCGACGGGATTCAGCCAACCTTCGAGAGGGACCCACTGCATGGTGTCGCCGTCGCGATGCCAGACGTAATGACCCTCCACGCCGTCGTCGTCGACGATGTCGATCTGGTCGCCGTGCAGCACGTAGGTGCCATAGTGCTGGTTCCCACTGGATTCGGTGGCCAGACGATGCCCGTTGTTGAACTCGAACGTCAACGTCCCGTTGTTCATGGAGGCCTGTCGGGCGGCGTCGGGGCGGTCGGCGGTCGGGTCGAGCGTGACCTCCCAGCGCCAGACGCCGTCGATCGCCGTCTGGTCGTCGGTCGAGGCAGCATCGGTCGCGGCCGGCGCCGTATCGGTTGTCGACTCGCCGGTGGATGCCGAGGTGCAGGCCGCCACGTCGGGTTGCTCGGGGGTCGACGCTTCGACCTCCCGGATGCGTTCGATGGCCTGGCGGGTGAACTCGTCGGCTTCGAGTTCGGCGTAGACCGGCTCAACCGCGGTGTACATCGCGGCGAGTTGGGCATCGTTGGAGAGCACGACGTCGCCATGGCCTGCAGCGCAGTACGACCTTGCCGCTTCGGCGAGCGACACATGTTGTGTGGCGGCCCAGTCGCGAGTTTCGGCCGCCGCCTGCCGAAGGACCTGCTGTTGACCGGAGGTGAGGCCGTCGAACAGGTTCGAGTCGGCGAACAGGGTGTTGGCCTTGAGCCCGAGTGTCGCATTGGCGGTGATCGGGCCGAGCGTCGCCCCAGGGACGACTTGGATGGAACCGTCGCGGCCCTGAATGGTGCCTTCGTTGATCCCGACCGTGAGTTCGGCGTCGACCGCCTCGGTGATCTCGGCGCCCAGGGCCCTGTAGGCCGCCTGCTGTGTGGCCGACGACAACACGGCGACGGTGGCACCGTCGAAGTCGGCGGGCGCGAGCAGCGGATCGGGGGTTCCCATCGGTTGGCGCAGGCTGTCGAAGGTCAAGGCGAGGCCGGTGAGACCGATGTCGTCGAGCCCGGCCAGCATGTCGTCGGCGAGCGGGTCAGCGAGCACGGCGTCGGCGACCGCGTTGCGGTCGATGAGAAATGGAGCTTGCAGCGCCCTCAACGATGTGACCTCCATCGTGTCGAACACCCGCGCCGGGACCATGCCGATGTCCACCTTGCCGGTCTGAACGGATTCGACGGTGTCGCGTTCGTGAGCGGCGTCTGTGGCGCCGAGAATGTCGACCCTGATGTCGCCAGCCGACAGGTCGCCGACGCGACTCGCGAAATAGGCGAGCTGATCGCCGCCGGGGAAACCGGCGGCGGTCGTCGCCACGGCCGTGAGCGTGATCGGCGGGCTTTCGCCGCCGGCCTTGGTCGGGGGCGTACTGCCGCAGCCGGTGGCCACGAGCAGTCCGCCAAGTGCGAAAATCACCGGATATGTGCGCATGATTCCTCCTCGAATCCTCACGACGACGGTATGAAAACCGCCGAGGCGAGTCATCGGTGCCGACAAGTATTCCGCACTGCGGGGTGGCACGTAGCGAGGCGGTGCCCACGAAGCCGGCGGTCGCTGCGAATCCGGATGCCCGAACAACGGATCCGCCGCGTTTCCGACATCGCCGCGCTCTCGACAGAACGATGCCGCTCGAATCGGTCGGCGGATTGCGTCGTGATTCACCACACCGGAGTCGGCAGACCGGACACCAATTCGTGGATGCCATATACGACCTCGAGCACCTCCTGGGGCGTGCCGACCTCGTTGCTGTTGTAGTGCACGACGATCGTGATGTCGGTCTCGGGGAAGTAGTACGGGCGCCATCCGACCGGAGACCGACCTGCCCGCGCTCGTCAACCGAACTGCCGTAGGCGCGCCGACTCACGCGGTCGGCGCGTCGCGGCATACTCCTCAAGGCGTCGTCGACGGTCGATGGCAGCCAGGGATCCGTCCCCTGATGGCACCGGTCGGAGTCCCGAGGACGAGGTGTTGGCGATCTCGTTCGTGGCCGAAGCCGGCGAATAGATGCTCGAGTCAAGTGACCTGGTGGGGCGGGTGGGGATCGAACCCACGACCCGGGGATTATGAGTCCCTTGCTCTGACCACTGAGCTACCGCCCCGAAAACGCACAACAGGGTCCCACAGATGGGACCCCGCTGCTTGGCTCCGGGAGCAGGGCTCGAACCTGCGACATTCTGATTAACAGTCAGACGCTCTGCCAGCTGAGCTATCCCGGAATGGCGAAACGACACGATACCGGATCGCGCAAGTCGAGCAACCGTGTGGTCGCGGCTTATCGGTAGTCGAGCTCGGGTTCGTCGAGATCGATGACCGGGAACTCGTCCCGCTCCAGGTAGTAGTCGTTGGTCGCCACCCAGGGCGCGTGGGCCCCCTGCTTGGGCATCAGCGCCCGCCCACGGATCATGTACCCGGGGTTGAACTCCTCCGGTGGGATGAACGGGCGCAGCTCCATGTCGCGATCGGCATCGGCGATCGTCGGTGTACACACCGACACTCCCAGCTCGTCCATGTGGTTGAGCAACCGGCACACGAAGTCCGAGATCAGGTCGGCACGCATGGTCCAGCTGGTGCGCAGATACCCGAACACCGACGCCATGTTCGGGATGCCCGAGAACATCACCCCCCGGTAGGTCACCGAAGCGGCGTAGTCGACGGGACTGCCGTCGATCGTCATCGTGGCGTCCCCCAGTGCATTCAGGTTGAAGCCGGTGGCGGTGACGATGATGTCGGCCTCGAGCTCGGTGCCCGACTGCAGCCTGACACCGTGCTCGGTGAACGTGTCGATGTGGTCGGTGACCACATCGACCTTGCCCTCACGAATCCCGATGAACAGGTCGCCGTCGGGCACGACGGCGATGCGCTGTGTCCAGGGCAGGTACCGCGGCCGGAAGTGGGTGTCGATGTCGAAATCCTCACCCAGATAGCCCCTGGCTGCCGCCAACAACTCGTCGATCACCATCTCGGGGTGGGATGCGGAGAGCTCGTGGATGATCTGACCATCACGCAGGATCTTGCGTCGCATGATCTCGTGCGACCATTCGTCGGGAATCTGCAGCTCGCGCAATGTCTCGGCGAGTTCGTCCGAGTTGGGACGCGGGTAGAAGTAGGTCGGCGAGCGCTGCAGCATGGTGATGTGCTCGCATTCGTCGGCCATCGCCGGAATGATCGTCGCCGCCGTGGCACCGGAACCGATCACGAGCACCCGCTTGCCGGAGTAGTCGAGATCCTCCGGCCAGGTCTGAGGATGCACGATCTGCCCCTCGTACCGGTCCATCCCCGGCCACTCGGGGGTGTAGCCCTCGGAATGGCGGTAGTAACCGGCGCACATCCACAGGAAACCGCAGGTGATCTGCAGCGTCTCGCCGGTGTCGGTGCGCTGCACGTCGAGCGTCCATCGTTGCGATGCGCTCGACCAGTCGCCGCCCACGATCGTGTGATGGAAACGGATGTGCCGCCGCAGATCGTTCTCGTCGATCACCTCGTTCATGTAGGTGAGGATCTCGTCGGCAGTCGCGATCGGTGGACCGGTCCACGGCTTGAACCCGTACCCGAAGGTGTACAGGTCGCTGTCGGAACGAATGCCGGGGTACGTGTGCTGAGCCCACGTCCCGCCGAACGTCTCCTTGGTCTCGAGCAGCGCGAAGCTCTTGGCCGGGCAGAACTGCTGCAGGTGGTACGCGGCGCCGACGCCGGAGATGCCGGCGCCCACGATCAGTACATCGACGTGCTCGGTCGCCGTCGGGCCGGTCGCTTCGGTACTCACCCGAAGCTGACTACTCGGTTTCGAGGAACTCGCGCAACTTCTGGGAACGCTGAGGATGCCGGAGCTTGGCGAGGGTCTTGGCCTCGATCTGACGGATCCGTTCGCGGGTGACGCCGAACTCTCTACCAACCTCTTCCAACGTCTTGGCCTGGGCACCGTCGAGCCCGAACCTCATCCGCACGATCTCCTGCTCGCGTTCGGACAGGTCGCCGAGCACCTCCTCGACCGCTTCGTGCAGCATCGCCCGGGTGGCGGCGTCGGCGGGGCCGTCGACATTGGCGTCCTCGATGAAGTCGCCGAGGTTGGACTCGTCCTCCTCGCCGACGGGCGAATCGAGCGACAGCGGATCGAGCGAGATCCGCAACAGGTCGCGAACCCGTTCCGGCTCCATCTGCAGTTTCGCGGCCAGCTCGTCGACGGTCGGCTCCCGCTCGAGCTCCTGATGCATCTGGCGGCGCATGCGAGTGAGCCGGTTCATGTGTTCGACCATGTGCACCGGAATGCGGATCGTGCGGGCCTGGTCGGCGATCGACCGGGTGATCGCCTGGCGGATCCACCAGGTCGCGTAGGTCGAGAACTTGAAACCCTTGGTGTGGTCGAACTTGTCGACCGCTCGCATCAGTCCGAGATTGCCCTCCTGGATCAGGTCGAGCAGCTGCATGCCGCGCCCCGAGTAGCGCTTGGCGATGCTGACCACGAGCCGTAGGTTCGCCTGCGTGAGCTCGCTCTTGGCCCGCTCGCCGCGTTGCACCGCCCGGATCAACTGGCGCTCGGAACCCGCCGGCGCACCGGCATCGATCGCTTCGGCGGCCTGGTGACCGGCCTCGATCAGCTGGGCGAGGCGGCGTTCGTCCTCGGTCGTGAGCAGGTCGACCTGGCCGATCTCGCGGAGGTACAACCGCACCGTGTCGGACGTACCACCCTCGACTCGCAGAGGTCGCTTCTGCCCACGGCGCCGGCGACGACGTGTGAGCAGCCGCTCGACGTCTTCGTCTTCCTCGGTGGCGGCCGTTCGGGCCGCGCCACGGGGAGGGGTCTCGTCCTCGTCCTCGTGATGCACGGTGTCGTCGACCTCGATGCCGACCGACGAGAGCGCTTCGTGGACGGCCTGCAGGGCCTCGCCCGTGAGTTCGACTTCGCGCAGCACATGAGCGATGGGCTCGGCGTGGAGCACACCGGCGGCGCGCCCGCGCACGACCAGGGCGTCCCATTCCGATCGGTCCACACCAGCAAGGGGTGCAGGTACCGCCGGCACGTCGACTGGCTCATGCCCCACCGTCACGTCCCTCTCTACGTCCTTCCAGCCAACCTAGCAACCAACCGGCCGCCTCCAGGCCTTGTTCCGACGTGCTGAGCGCTTCCATCCGTACGCGCGCCTCGGCATCCTCACGGATCCGCTCGGGACCGGAGGCCGCCATCGTGCCCGACAACTCCCGTCTGACGGCGGCCGCGATCAGGTTTCGGGCCTCGGCTTCGGGGTCGACCTCGATGTCGACGACAGCTGCACGCTCGAGGACATCACGCGCCTCGGGATCGGCGAGCTCGAGCGCATCGTTGAGTACCCCCGCCCCTTCGGCCACCGCGAGGAATGCGCGCCGGTACACCTCGTCGGCGAACAAGGCCTCGACGAGCCAGGAGGCGATCGCATCCCAGTTCTGGACCAGGAGCGCGATGGCCACGAATTCTGCGTTCTCGCGACGTTCCTGACGCTGCTTGGGGCGTGCCGCGTTGACGTGCGGCCGCCGAACCCGCCGTTCGGCGATCGCCACGAGGTCATTGACCGGCATGCCCACCTGCGCAGCCACCTGACCCGCGTACAGCTTGCGGATGTTCACGTTGGGGTGCTCGTTGACCACCGACATGGCCGCCTCGGCGAGGCGGGCGACCGCTTCGGGCGACTGAGGTGCCTTGCCCTCGACGACGCGAGCGAGGCGGAAGCCGAGAAACGGCTTCGCCTCGCTGACCGCCCTGGCCAATCCTTCGGGATCGGTCTGTGCCATCTCGCCGGGGTCTTTCCCACCCGGAAAGGCCGCGACACTGACCTCGACCTGGTACTTCTCCTCCCATTCGTAGAACCGTTCCGCGGCGCCCTGGCCGGCAGCATCGGCATCGAAGGCCAGCACGACACGGCTCGCGTACCGCTTGAGCAGGCGAACATGCTCTTCGGTGAACGCCGTGCCGCAGGTGGCGACCGCCCTCGGCAGCCCCGCCCGATGGAACCCGATCACGTCGGTGTACCCCTCGCACACGATCACCTGGTTGGCGTTCACGATGTCGCCCTTCGCCCAGTTCAAGCCGTACAGCGTCTTCGATTTCGTGTAGATCGGCGTCTCGGAGCTGTTCTTGTACTTGGCCGGATCGGTCGAGCCCGGCAGGATCCGGCCGCCGAGCGCGACGGCGTCACCGTTCTCGGCGAAGATCGGGAACAGCACGCGGGCCCGGAACGAATCCTGCACGCGGTTCCTGCTGTTGCGGAAGACGAGCCCGTTGTCGCGCAGCAGCGTCTCGTCGATGCCCGAGCCCCTGGCGAGCGCATCCCAGTCGTCTGGCGCCCAACCGAGCTTGAACTGCCGGGCGATGTCACCGGCGAGCCCGCGATCGCGCAGGTAGGCGCGGGCGGGCCGCGCGTCGGGGCTGGTGAGAAGACGCTGGTGATACCACTCGACAGCGGAGTTCATCGCCTCGACGAGCTTCTTGCGCCGCGCCCGTTCCTTGGATCGACCCGGTGAGGCCTCGGTCAACTGGATCCCGGCACGGTTCGCCAGGTATTCGACCGATCCGACGAAGTCGGTGTGCTCGACCTCTTGCACGAACGTGAACACGTCGCCCGACTTGTCGCACCCGAAGCAGCGATACCGACCGGTCTCCTCGCGGACGTTGAACGAGGGGGTGCGCTCGGCATGGAACGGGCACAACCCGACCCAGTTGCGACCGGTGCGCTTCAGCTGCACGTGCTGGCCGACGACGTCGACGATCGACACGGTCGAACGGATCCGCTCGATGTCGTCGTCTGCGATCGCCATGGGCCGAATCTAACGTCGTCCGCGAGGCGAGCCTTCAGCGCCCGCCAAGTCGGACTCAGCGCTCGGACGGGGGCGGCGGCGCCTCGTGGTGCTCGAACGCACCCGCCGCGAGCGCCGCGTCGCGCTCGTTGCGTTCCGCCTTCATCGAGAACCCGATCGCGGCGAGCAGCACGATCAGGATCACCACCAGCGAGAGCCAGGTCGGAATGTGATACCAGGTGTGGATCAACATCTTGACGCCCACGAAGGCGAGGATGATCGCCAGGCCCTCCTGCAGGTACGCGAACCGGTCGTGCATGTCGGCGAGCAGGAAGTAGAGCGCACGCAGCCCCAGGATCGCGAACGCGTTCGATGCGAAGACGATGAATTGCTCGCGGCTGACGGCGAGCACCGCGGGCACGCTGTCGACGGCGAAGAGCACATCGCTGGCTTCGACCAGCAACAACACCGAGAACAGCGGGGTCGCCAACCGGTGACCGTTGCGCCTGGTGAACAGTTTCTGGCCGTCTAGCTCGTCGCTGGTCCGGACGAATTTGTTGACGACGGCGAGAAACTTGCTCTCGCTCGGGTCGACGTGGTCGTTGTCGGAGAACACGAGCTTGCCGGCGGTGTACAGCAGGAAGGCACCGAACAGGTACAGCACCCAGTCGAAACGCTCGATCACGGCGATGCCGGCGAAGATGAAGATCGCGCGCATCACGAGGGCGCCGAAGATGCCCCAGAACAGCACGCGGTGCTGATACTTCGACGGGACCCGGAAATACGACATGATCAACGCCCACACGAAGACGTTGTCGATACTGAGGCTCTTCTCGATCAGATAGCCCGAGACGTATTCGCCGCTCGCGGCCCCGCCGAACCACCACCAGATCACACCGGTGAAGGCCAACCCGAAGCCGATCCACACCGCCGATTCGATGGCGGCTTCCTTCGTCTTGACCTCGTGCGCCTCTTTGTGAACGACCAGCAGGTCGACCAGCAACAACGTCACGATGACGGCCAGCAGCACACCCCAGTGCCAGAGTTCGACATCGAGGACCGCGAAGTCGTCCCGCTTGCTGTCGGCTGCCAGCAGCGACGCGATCATCGGATGCGCCGGGGGGTCGAGGGCATGCGAGCCACGCTACCGACGAATCGTGAGTGAGGGCACCGGAGCAGACGCGAAACGGGCCGGCAGCGTGTTCGCCACCGACCCGTTGACCCCTGTTGGTCGCGTGCTACTTGTCGGCGTCGCCGACACCGACGATCGCCTGCGCCGCAGCGAGCCGAGCGATCGGCACCCGGAACGGCGAACAGCTGACATAGTCGAGGCCTGCCCGGTAGAACAGATCGATCGACTCGGGGTCACCACCGTGCTCGCCACACACACCGAGCTTGAGACCCGGCTTGGTCGCCCGGCCCCGCTCGGCGCCCATGCGCACCAGGTCGCCGACGCCGCTCTGGTCGATCGTGTCGAACGGATTGCGCTTGAGCAACCCCTGCTCGAGGTACGCCGGCATCATGCGGCTCTCGACATCGTCCCGGCTGAAGCCGAACGTGAGCTGGGTGAGGTCGTTCGTACCGAAGCTGAAGAAGTCGGAGACCTCGGCAAGCTCGTCGGCGCGGATCGCTGCCCGCGGGGTCTCGACCATGGTGCCGATCGTGATGTGCGGCTTGCGCTTCATCCCCGCCAGGGCCGCGTCGACCTCCTCTTGCACCCAGCTACGAGCGAGCGCGAGTTCTTCGCGCGTGACCGTGAGCGGGATCATGATCTCGACGATCGGCTTCTTGCCGGCGTCGCGCAGCTTCGCAGCAGCCTGCAACAGCGCCCGCACCTGCATCGCGTAGAGCCCCGGCTTGATCACGCCGAGACGAACGCCGCGGGTGCCGATCATCGGGTTGTGCTCGGCCCAGCTCTCGGCGGCTGCGAGCATCTTGTGCTCGGTGGCCGAGAGCTTGCCCTTCTTGGCCTGCTTGACCCTCAGCTCTTCGACCGACGGCAGGAACTCGTGCAACGGCGGGTCGAGCAGACGCACCGTGACGGGCAGTCCGTCCATCGCCTCGAGGATCTCCTCGAAGTCGCTCTGCTGGGCCGCACGCAACTTCTCGAGTGCCTTGACCTCCTGCTTGGGCGTGTTGGCGAGGATCATCTCGCGCACGATCGGCAAACGGTCGGGGGCGAGGAACATGTGCTCGGTCCGGCACAGGCCGATGCCCTCGGCGCCCAGGTTGCGAGCGACCGTGGCATCTTCGCCGGTATCGGCGTTGGCGCGCACGGCGAGCTTGCCCTTGCGGATCTGGTCGGCCCACTTGAGGATCGTGTCGAACTCGGCAGGCGGCTTGGAGGCCTCCATCTCGAGCTGACCCAACACGACGTCACCAGTCGTGCCGTCGATCGACAACCAGTCACCCTCGTGCACGATCGTCTGGCCGACGTGGAAGCGGTTGCCGGCGATCTTCACGGCGTCGGCGCCGACGACGGCCGGGGTGCCCCAGCCGCGGGCGACCACTGCAGCATGGCTGACCAGCCCGCCGCGGGCGGTCAGGATGCCCTTGGAAGCCATCATGCCGTGCACGTCTTCGGGGCTGGTCTCGTTGCGGACCAGGATGACGGCCTCGCCCTGCTTGAAGGCGGCCTCGGCCTCGTCAGCGGTGAAATACACCTTGCCGACCGCAGCACCCGGGGAAGCCCCGAGACCCGACGCCAGCACCTTGCCCTTGTTCTTGAACTGCGGGTGCAGCACCGAGTCGAGATGGTCCTCGGTGACCCGCATGATCGCCTCGGCGCGATCGATGGTCCACTTGCCGCCCTCGCCGTCCTTGGTGCCCTTGGTCATGTCGACGGCCATCTTCAGCGCTGCGACGCCGGTGCGCTTGCCGACCCGGGTCTGGAGCATCCAGAGCTTGCCCTGCTCGATCGTGAACTCGGTGTCGCACATGTCCTTGTAGTGCGCCTCGAGCCTCAGGAAGATGTGGAGCAGCTCGCCGTAGATCTCGGGGAACTCGCGTTTCATGTCCTCGAGCGTCTCGGTGTTGCGGATACCCGCAACCACGTCCTCGCCCTGGGCGTTGATGAGAAAGTCGCCGTAGGGCTTGTTCTCGCCCGTCGCAGCGTTGCGGGTGAAGCCGACGCCGGTAGCCGAGTTGTGGTCACGGTTGCCGAACACCATCGTCTGCACGTTGACAGCCGTGCCGAGCTCGTGGCTGATCTTCTCGCGGACGCGATAGGCGATCGCGCGTGCGCCGTTCCAGCTCTTGAACACGGCCTCGATCGCACCACGCAGCTGATCACGCGGCTTCTGGGGGAACGGCTGACCGGTGGCCCGCTTGACGACGGCGAGGTACTGCTTGCTGAGCACCTTGAGCGCGTCGACATCGAGATCGGCGTCGTTGGTCGTTCCGATCGCTTCCTTGGCGGCCTCGAGCGGGTGCTCGAACAACGCACCGTCGATACCCAACACGATGCGGCCGTACATCGCGATGAAACGGCGGTACGAGTCGTAGGCGAACCGATCGTTGCCGGTGGCGCGGGCGAGGCCTTCGACACTGACATCGTTGAGACCCAGGTTGAGGACGGTGTCCATCATGCCGGGCATCGAGAACTTGGCACCAGAGCGCACGCTGACCAGCAGCGGATCGAAGGGGTCGCCCAGCTTGCGTCCCATCGCCTTCTCGAGTCTGAAGACGTGCTTGGCGATCTCACCGTCGAGCGCATCGGGCCAACCCCCGTGCATGTAGTCGCGGCAAGCGTCGGTGGTGACCGTGAAACCCGGCGGCACCGGCAGCTTCAACACCGAGGTCATCTCGGCGAGGTTCGCACCCTTGCCACCGAGAAGATCCTTGTAGCTCATGGGGGGCTTGCGATGCTTGTGTTCGAATGAATAGACGTAAGGCACGGGGCCAGAGTCTACGGGCTCACCGCACGGTGCCCCCGGTCTCCGCGCCGGAAACCGCCGTAGGATTCGTCACATGTTCCGTCTGTTCGGTTTCGACGTTCACGTCCGGACGGGCTTCCTGATCTTCCTCGGATTGATCGTGTTCCTCTACCAGGATCGCCTCGGCGTATGGCTCGCGGCCGGCATCGCGGTCTTCACGCTGCTGCACGAGTTGGGTCACGCCGTCGCGGCAAGATCCGCAGGTGCCGAAGCGGCGATCTCGCTCGACTTCCTCGCCGGCTACACCTCGTTCCGCCCCGACCCCAACCGTCCGCTGAGCCGTGCCCGCCGAGCCGTGATCTCGGCGGCGGGCCCGGTCACCCAGATAGCGATCAGCGTGGCCATCCTGCTGGCGATGGGCGTCAACCCGCTGTCACTCGACAGCGCACGAGCATCCGACGCCTCGCTGGCGATCTGGTGGGCCGGCCCGGTGATCGGTGCCCTCAACCTGATCCCGGTGCTCCCACTCGACGGTGGTCACCTCGCGATGACGGCCCTCGAGACATTCCTCGGCAAGCGGGCACTCCGCACGATGGTGATCGCCAGTCTCGTCATCACCGGCGCCGGTGCCGTGCTGCTGTTCACCACCGACAACGGCGGCTTCGGCATCTTCGTCGCCTTCTTGCTGATCAATCAGTTCCAAATGTTGCAGAGCACCGCGAAGCCCGGCAGCAAGGGGCACCCGGCCAGCCGCTTCATCAACGCCGAGGCACAGGCATGGCAGACCGGCCGGCCCACCATGCTCGAACCCGGCCAACGCCTGTCACCGTGGTTCGAGGCGCACGTCGCACTCGGCAAAGATGATCCGGGCGGCGCGATGGGGGTCATCCTGGCCGACCTGCGCACCACCAAGCCACCTCGCTGGATGCCGCCGACCGCCGCCACCGCCGATCAGTTGCGAGCGATCGTCGACGTGCTCCCACGCGATCTTCCTGCCGGCAACGACTTCAGTGCACGGGTGCTCGCCGACATCCTGCTGGCGCTCGGCGACACCCAGCGCGCCGGCGAGTACGCCGCGAGCGCGTTCGCCCAACACCGCACCTCCCCGCTCGCCAGTGTGGTCGCCCGCTCGGCGGCTCGGCTGGGCGACCTCGACAACAGTCTGCGATGGCTGCACGCAGCGATCGAGGCCAGCAGATCCGAACCCGACGGCTATCGAACCCTGCTCACACGCACAATCGACAGCTCACCCGACTTCGCAGCACTGCGCAACGACCCCGAGTTCCACAGCATCCGAGCCTCACTCTGAGTCGCGAAACGTGCCAGGCACGCTTCGTAACCAGAAGTCGACACTAGAAGTCGACGGGGATGCCGATGTCGCTGCTGCGTTTGACCCAGGCCAGCGCCGACCGCCCCGACACACTGGTGACGACGCCGACCTCGTCGCCGGCATCGATCACCGGATCGCCCGGCGATGTGCCTTCCGAGACCTCCAACCGGCGGAGCAAGCGGGGGGCTTGCGCCGCCCGGCTGTCCATCCGTTCGACCAGTTCCTGGCCCGGATAACAGCCCTTCGTGTAGCTCACGGCGATTCCCGTCAACCCGGTGCCGCCCGGAATCGTCTCGCCCGGCACGATCTCGGCACCCATCCTCGGCCAACCCGTGACGATGCGGTCATGCTCGTCAGAGGCGTCGATCGCGTCTTGGGTCGATGGCACGAGCGTCGTGTCGGCAGCGACCCTGATCTTGAAGCGGTCGAGTCTGGCGAGCAATGCCTCCCCGAAACCGGCATCGGTGTCGAGTTCGAAACGGTCCTCGCCCGTGCGCCTGACCCGGGCCAGCGCAACGATCTTGCCGGTCGGTTCGAGCACGAAGGTCCACCGGTGCTCGCCCACACCGAGATCGAGCAGCATCTGCGAGACCTGGGAGTGCAGGTATTTCTGGGCATCGGCGCCCTCGGCCACCACCGTGTCACGGGGGCCGAGCATCCGATCGAGATCGGCAGGGAGTTCCATCCCATCAGTCTGGCGTGCAACACTCGACAACAGATGTCCGACATCGATGTACTCGTCAGGCGCACCATCGCCACGGTCAACGTCATCGCCCGCCGGGCGACGCGTTTCGCCACCCGCCTGCTCATCGGCGTGACGATCGTCTGCGTCGGTGGCTTCCTCCTGGGTGTCGCAGCTTTGTCGGATGGCATCGAGCAGGTGTGGATCGTGTCGAGCGTCGTGTTCGGTTCGATGGCGATCGGAGGAGCCTTCCTCGCGAGATGGCGGCTGGGTTCGGTGAAACGCCACGTGCCAGAACTCGCCGACGAGGTCCGAGCACTGATCAAGGACGGCAAAGGTCCCTCACCGACCTTCATCGAGACGTTCGCTGTCGACGCCGACGGGGATGGCGACGCCGACGATCTCGCTGATGGTTCGGCGATCGTGCTCTCGCGCCAGATGTACGGCTTCAGGAACGTGGCCGGTACGGGATACCAGCGGTCTGCCCGCATGAACGCCGCCGTGCGAGCGATCACCGGCTTCCCGCTGCTCGCCGTGAGCGCGGTCGCCATCAGCGCCGTGTTCGCCTTCCTCAGCTTCTTCTTCCTGATCGCGCTGGCGCTTTCCTGATCGCGCTCTGTTGCCCGACCGCGGCGGACCCACCGCTCTGGGTCAGGCGATGGTGCCGGCCTCGCGGCGCGCAGCCGTCATCCGGCGGGCGGCCGGGATCGCCGCCAACAACCCGGCAGCCTTGTTGCGGCACTCGAGGTCCTCGTCGTCGGGCACGCTGTCGGCGACGATGCCTGCGCCGGCCTGGAGGCTCGCGATCACACCGTCAGGACGGATGAACATCGTGCGGATCGCGATCGCCGTATCGAGGTTCCCCGACCAGTCGACGTAGCCCACCACGCCTGCGTATGGCCCTCGCTTGACGGGTTCGAGCTCGTCGATGATCTCCATCGCACGCACCTTCGGGGCACCGCTGACCGTGCCCGCAGGCAATGTGGCGCGCAGGACGTCGATCGGGCCGAGGTCGTCGCGCAGATCACCCGAGACCTGGGAAGTCAGGTGCATCACATGGCTGTAGCGCTCGAGCGTCATCAGCTCGTCGGGATGCACCGTGCCGAACTTGGCGACCCGGCCGACATCGTTGCGGGCGAGATCGACGAGCATTACGTGCTCGGCGCGCTCTTTGGGATGCTCGAGCAGTTCGGCCGCGAGGCGACGATCGTGCTCGTCGGTGGCGCCCCGCTTCCGAGTGCCGGCGATCGGACGGCTGATGACCCGCCGGTCGAGCAGTTGCACCATCGGCTCGGGCGACGAACCGACGATCGTGATCTCGGGATGCCGCAGGAAATACATGTACGGGCTGGGGTTCACCTGACGCAGCACCCGGTACACGTCGAACGGATCTGCTTCGAGTTCGATGTCGTAGCGCTGGGCCAGCACCACCTGGAAGATGTCGCCGTCGAGGATGTGTTCCTTGGCCACCTCGACCGCTCGCTGGTACATCCCGTTGGGCATCGACGAGCGCAACTCGGGTAGCTCGTCATCCTTGGTCGGTGGCTCGACGGGCACGTAGGGAAGAGGCTGCGCCAGACGATCGACGCTGGCGTGTACCCGCAGAGAGGCGGCGTCGTACGCGTCGTCGAGCTGCTGCTCGGACAACCCGTGGGTGGGAACGCTCTCGATCATGTAGATCCGCTGGCGCCAGTGGTCGAACGCTGCCAGCGACCCGATCACACTCATGATGGCGTCGGGAAGCCCATGGTCGTCGTGCGGTGCGTTCGGGAGATGTTCGACCTCGCGGATCACGTCGTAGCCGAGGTAGCCCATGATGCCGCCGTGCATCGGTGGCAGCTCGTCGAATATGGGGCTCGTGTAGGCCTGCAGCATCGCTTCGATCGCCGCCAGCATCCCGCGATCGGTCGGGATCGAGTCGGGCAGGTCGCCGGACACCGACAGGTGGCCATCGCGCAATACCATCGTGGCCGACGGGTTACGCCCGACGAACGAGAACCGGCTCCACCGTTCGCCGTGCTCGACCGACTCGAGCAGGAACCCGGGTTCGTCACCGACGAGTTTGGCGAACGCGGCAACCGGTGTTTCGAGGTCGCCGAGCACTTCGGTCCAGACCGGCACGATGCTGTGCTGCGCGGCGAGCGCCTTGAACTCCTGCCGGGACGGTTGGATCTTCACGGCGTCAGGATGCGGCGCCGGCAGAGCCGAACGAGCGATAGAAGCAGGTGCGAGCACCCGTGTGGCAGGCGCCTGCGCCCTCTTGCTCGACCACGAACAGCAACGTGTCGCCGTCGCAGTCATAGTACGCTTCGCGCACGAACTGGCGGTCGCCGCTGGTGTCGCCCTTGCGCCACAGCTCCTGCCGGCTGCGCGACCAGTAGACCATCCGCCCCTCGTCGAACGTGCGAGCGAGCGAATCGCGACTCATCCAGGCCATCATGAGCACCTCGCGGCTCTCGACGTCCTGCGCGATCGCCGGGACCAGCCCGTCATGATTGAACGCCACCCGTTCGAGCTGTTCAGGCGTGGCATCGATACGGATCCCGGTCGGCATGCCGGCCAGCCTACGGTCCGGCGAGAATGCCCTCCTAGCGGATTCGGCACGAACCCGAGGCGCCGGGAATGCGAGCTAGAGGTACAGCCCCGTGCTCGACTCGATCCGTTGGGCAGCGACGGCGTGCAGGTCGCGCTCGCGCAGCATGATCAGATCCTCGCCGCCGACCTCGACTTCGTAACGGTCGTCGGGGCTGAACAGCACCTTGTCGCCGACCTCGGCGCTGCGCACGTTCTGACCGAGCGCTACCACCTGGGCCCACGCGAGCCGCTTGGCGATCTGCGCGGTCGCCGGGATCAGGATGCCTCCGGTCGAGGTGCGCTCACCGTCTTCCTTGCTCACCTTGACCAGCAGGCGGTCGTTGAGCATCTTGATCGGGATCTTCTGATCGGCGTCGGCCACGGATGCGAGGGTACCGTCGACGCGGTGGAGTCCATACCGCTCAGCACCCTCGATGGCCACGTACTCGCTGCCGACCTCGCGATGCCCGACGGGATACCGAGCGGCGGAGTCGTCGTGTGCCATCCCCACCCCGCATACGGCGGCACCCGTTTCAACAACGTGGTCGAAGCGCTGTTCGACGCGTTCGCCGCTGCAGGGTTTGCGGCGCTGCGGTTCGACTTCCGCACGGGTGCCGGCGAGGGTGTCGCCGAGCGGCTCGATGTCGTCGCTGCCATCGACGCGTTGGCCGAACGGATCGACGCGCGGGTGTCCGTCGCCGGCTACTCGTTCGGCGCCTCGGTGGCGCTGTCCACCGCCGACGAGCGCATCAACGCGATCGTCGCCATCGCTCCCCCGTTGACGATGTTGCCGGCGCCGGAGCCGACCGTGCCGGCGTTGGTGCTCACCCCTCGCCACGACCAGTTCTGCCCACCCGACAAGGCACGCCCGATCGTCGAGTCATGGAGCCGATGCGATTTCGAGGTGATCGAGTCCGCCGACCATTTCCTGGCGGGACACACCACAGCGGTCGCTCAGCGTGCTGCCGACTGGCTCGCTGCCAGTCGCTGATCGGCTCCACGACCACGACGGGTCAATGCGACGCCGAGATGCAGAACTCGTTGTGCTCGGGGTCTGCCATCACGGTCCAGCGGAAGCCGCCCATCTCACGGTCATCGAGGTGCGAGCCTCCCAACTCGATGATGCGATCCCTCGCCGAGGCGACGTCGGACACCATCGCGTCGAGGTGGAGGCGTCGTGGGCCCTCCGTCGCACGCTCGACCGCCTGTAACGCGACCATCACGCCCCCGCTGTGTTGCGGCTCGAACCAGACGAACTGTCCGGGGATCTCCTGTGCGATGTCGCTGCCCAAGACGGCACCCCAGAAGGCCGTCTGCTTGTCGAGGTCGCGCACATTGATCATGACGGATCCGACGGTCATCACCCGGTCGCTCATGGTCGGATCGTACGCTCGCCGAGCTGCGCAGTACACCAACAGCACCGTCATCGCCGGCGCCGAGTAGGTTCGCAGCGCGGCGCGGGCCGTGAACGACGCAGACATGAGGAGAGTGCTGTGCAGCCAGAACGACATGTCGACCTGCCGGGCCGACTCGGGGATCCCGATCGAACGTTGGGTAATGACCCGCGGACCGATCCACGACTCGCGGCGGCGGTCGCCGCCGTCGGGCTCGATGGTCGTGGCGAACCGTCACCGGTCGATTCGACCTCGCCCTACGACGATCAACTCGCATTCTGCAGCGAAGCCGAGCAGGGCTTCCAGATGCTGTTCGGGATGTTGTTCGCCGACATGCCCACGATCGACGGGATCACCTCGACGGCCACGACGATCCAGGGCGCGGACGGCAACGACATCTCGCTGTTCATCCATCGGCCGGCGACGACCAACGGACCCGTTCCCGGCATCTTGCACCTTCACGGGGGCGGCATGACCATGCTCACGGCCGCCGACGCGAACTTCGCCCGCTGGCGCGACGAGCTGGCCGGGTCAGGTGTCGTCGTCGTCGGCGTCGAGTTCCGTAATGCAGGCGGTTCGCTCGGGCCTCACCCCTACCCGGCCGGGCTCGACGACTGTGCAGCGGCGCTGCAGTGGATGCACGACAACCGCGAGTCGCTCGGCATCTCGAAGATCGTCGTGTCGGGTGAGTCAGGGGGCGGCAACCTGAGCCTCGCGACCGCGCTCAAGGCCAAGCGCGACGGCCGGCTCGAGCAGATCGACGGCGTCTATGCACAGTGTCCCTACATCTCCGGCATGTACGCGACCCAACCCGGCGAACTCACGTCGCTGACCGAGAACGACGAGTACTTCCTCGGCTGTCGCATGATGGGCGCCATGGCCGCGGTGTACGACCCGTCCGGCGAGCACGCTGCCGACCCATTGGCGTGGCCCTACCACGCGAGCGGAGACGATCTCGCGGGTCTGCCGCCCCATGTCATCTCGGTGAATCAGCTCGACCCGCTCAGGGACGAGGGTCTCGCCTATCACCACAAGCTGCTCGAGAGCGGCGTCAGCTCTGTCAGCCGCACCGTGAACGGCACCTGCCACGCCGGCGACCTGCTCTTTGCCTCGATCATGCCCGACGTGTTCGCCGCGTCGGTTCGCGATCTTGTGGGATTTGCCAAGGCGGTCTGATGCTGCTCGCTGCTGCCACGACGACCCGCTCCGATTTCGAGGCCGGGACCGGCTGGACGCTGCGACCCGAAGGGGCGTGCCTCGGCGAGGTGTGCCTACCGCTGCCCGCCTCAGCGCTCGACGGCGACCACGTCGACGTGCGCGTGATCGCCGAACACACCGGAATGCCGTTGTTGCACGACGAGCAACACGGCATCTGGGCGCTGGGCCCGTGGCCCGGCTCGGGCAGAACGCTCGTCAGCGCCGACGCCCCCGAACTCCGCCTGCCCGATCTCGATGGAAACGAGTTCTCGCTGTCGTCATTGCGCGGCCAGAAGGTGCTGATACTCGCCTGGGCCCCGTATTGAGGCTGTTCCCTTGACCTGCCCGTGTGGCAGGAACTCCGCAACGAGCTACACCCGCTCGGCCTCGAGATCGTCACCGTCGGACTCGACACCCTGGGCGCCGACGCCTGCCGCCCGTACATCGAGGCGGCGCAACCCGAGCATCCCTCCTTGATCGACACCCACCACACGGTCGCTCAGCTGTTCGGCGTGGTCAACATCCCGAACAGCGTGTGGATCGACGAGCTCGGCCACATCGTGCGTCCGGCCGAGTTCGCTCCACCGCCGCGTCGCGCCGAACGCCCTCCACGCCCGGCATCGAACGCGCCGGTGCCCGAACGTGCGCTCGCGATGGCGGCCGAGGCAGCCAAGATCCGCTACGACTCAGGGCCCTACCACGCCGCGCTGCGCGATTGGGTCGAACGCGGAGCGCAGAGCGAGTTCGCTCTGACCCCCGACGACGTCATCCAGCGATCCCGTCCGCGCGGCGCCGCCGCTGCACGCGGCCATGCCCATTTCCAACTCGCCACGCAACTCGAGCTCGCGGGCCATCACGAGGCAGCTGTGCTTCACTTCCGCGAAGCGCAACAGCTCGTGCCCGACAACTTCTCGTACAAGCGGCAGGCCTGGTCGCTCGAGCCAGGCCCCGCCGGTCCGGTCGGGCGGTTCTGGCAGGGCCCGGCAGACGACGACCCCGATGCGTGGCCCTACGACACCGACTGGCTCAGCGAGGTCGTCGAGATGGGCGGCGAGAACTACTACCCCGAGTGGAAGGCCTGACGGTGCCGCTGTTCCACAGACTGCACGCTGGACGCGTCGTGGCTCGTTCGATGCTCAAGCACTTCGAACGCCCCGACCGACTTCCTCGAGCGCTGGTCGCCATGGCCCCCTGGGGGCAATCCGTCGCCGGGCTCGTCGCCGGCGCTGCCGCTCGGTACCCCGACCGGATCGCGGTCCACGACGATGCCGGCAGTGTCACCTACCGCGAGATGTGGCGACGATCGCAGGCGATCGCAGCGGGTCTGCACGCCAACGGTGTCGGACCGGGCGTTGGTGTCGGGCTCTTGGTCCGCAACCACCGCGGATTCATCGAAGCGATGACAGCGATCACAGCGACCGGCGCCGATCTCGTGCTGCTCAACACCGGGTTCGCCGGCCCGCAGCTGGCCGACGTGATCGAGCACGAACACATCGAGGTCGTGATCCACGACGACGACTTCACCGAGCTCGTCGAAGGCTGCGGTGCACGCCTCACGGTGGACGAGACGGCGCTCGACGCCATGGCCGTCTCGGGAACGGTCTCGGCCGGCACCAAACCGGGCCGGGTGGTCATCTTGACCTCCGGCACCACGGGGCGCCCCAAGGGTGCGGCCCGCCGCAGCGACGCGAATGGCATCGACGGGGTCGCTGCGCTGCTCGACCGTATGCCGTTACGGGTGGGCGACACCCAAGTGATCGCCGCACCGCTGTTCCACGCGTGGGGGTTCAGCCATCTGCTGCTCGGGCTGTCGCGCTGCACCACCACGGTGCTCGCCCGACGATTCGACCCCGGCCTGACACTGCGGGCGACGTCACAATTCCGGGCGCGCGTGCTGGTCGTGGTGCCGGTCATGTTGTCACGCATGCTCGCGCTGACCGAGGCCGAGCTGCGACGGTGGCCGACTCCCGAACTGGAAGTGATCGCGTCGAGCGGATCGGCGATCGGGGCAAAACTCGTCGTCGACGTGCTCGACCACTTCGGACCGGTGCTGTACAACCTGTACGGCTCGACCGAGGTCGCGATCGCCACCATCGCAACCCCGAGCGATCTCAGCGAGGCTCCCAGCACCGCCGGCCGGGTTGCATTCGGGGTGACCGTCGAGATCGTCGACAAGCGCGGGAACCGGGTGACCGACGGCGAGGTCGGCCGCGTGTTCGTCGGCGGAGCGATGCGGTTCGACGGCTACACGAACGGCGACGACAAAGAGCGCTTGCGAGGGCTGCTGTCGTCGGGCGACATGGGCTACTTCCGCGACGGGCTGCTGTTCGTCGAGGGCCGCGACGACGACATGATCGTGTCGGGCGGCGAGAACGTGTTCCCACGCGAGGTCGAAGAGTTGCTGCAGCACCACCCGGCGATCGCCGACGCCGCCGTGGTCGGTATCCCCGACGACGAGTTCGGTGAGGCACTCGCCGTCTACGTCGTGCGTTCACCCGGCGCGAAACTCAACGAGCAGCAGGTTCGCGGTCACGTGCGCGACAACCTCGCCCGTCACAAGGTGCCCCGCACCGTCACCTTCGTCGAAGAGCTCCCCCGCAACACCACCGGCAAGCTGCTGCGCCGACAGCTCGCCGAGCCGACGTGAGCACCCCTGTGCGCCCGGGTCGCCGCTTGTGACTGAGACCAGTTCTGTGCTCAAGTATGACGACGGCCGCATCGAGGGGACCGGCCGTCACGCCAGATGATCCCTGGCCCACGAGGGGGAACACATGACCGGACTGCGATGGATCGCGGACAACCCACCGAGCGAGCGGCTGCCGTTCTGGACCAGGGCGAATGTCGGCGAGGTGCTCCCCGAGCCTCCCTCACCGCTGGGTTGGGACCTGGTCTGGGAGAACGGCACCATCATGGGCTGGCGCGATTGCACCGTCGACCGGCTCGGCTTCGCTCAAGACGAGGTCAGCCAGACCCGGCCCGAGGTCACCGGACTGTTCGGCGGCTACGCCTACCTGAATGCCTCGATCAACCGGGTGTTCGGCCATCGCGCGCCGGGTATGACGGCCAGCACCGTCGACGACATCTACTTCGGTGATCACCCCGGAGTGCCCCCCGTCGAGGTCGAGCCGTGGTGGGACAGCCCGGCGACGACCGCAGTGCTGGAAGGGTGGATGGGCTGGGTGCTCACCACCACCGAGCAGCCCGATCTCGAACACGACCGCGAAGTCGCCACTGCGACGCGAGCCGGTCGTCCCGATCTGACAGCGATGACCAACACCGAACTGCTCACAATCGCGACGTCACGGATTCCGACGATCCGCCGGATGTTCGATCAGCACATCCACCAAAGCGCGTGCGCCACCATCGGACCGGGCATCATCGGCGCGGTAGCCGCCGCTGTCGGAGACCCGACGTTGACGCTCAAGATCATCGGCGCCGTCGGTGACGTCGACTCGGCCGCACCGAGCTACGCGATGTGGAAGCTGTCGCGGCTCGTCGCCGGATCGTCGACTCTGACCTCCGCCTTCGACCTCGGAGTCGGCGGACTCCTCGAACGATTGCGGGAATCGACAGATGTCGACGCGTCGACGTTCGTGGCCGAACTCGAGCGCTTCATCGAGTTGTTCGGGTCGCGCGGGCCGAACGAATGGGACATCCATGCCCATGTGTGGGAGACGAAGCCCGAACTGGTGTTGTCGGCGATCGACCGAATGCGGTTCGCGAACGATGCCGATTCGCCCGACCGCCGCCATTCCGAACGGGAGGTCGAGCGCGACGCGATCGTCGCCCAGCTCACCGAAGCGCTGGCGGGTGATCCCGAAGCGCAGGGCCAGTTCGTTTCCGGGGTCGCCTCGGCGGCCCGATTCGTTCCTGGCCGCGAGCGGTCCAAGACGTCGATCATCAAGGTGATCCACGAGTGCCGAATGGCGGTCTGGGAAATCGGTCGTCGCCTCGTGGAAGCAGGCGGCGCCGACGAGCCACGCGACATCTGCATGCTGTTCCTCGACGAGATCGACCAGGCCATGGCTGATCCCGCATGGGCCCGCAACACGATCGCCGAACGGCAGGCCCATTTCGACCACCTCCGGACGCTCGAGCCACCCTTCGTCTTCAACGGCGAGTGTCCGCCGGTCGACACCTGGCCCGAGCGAGGCGCGAACACGGTCGAAGTGCTGCAGGCCGGCGGCAGCATGCAGGGGATGCCCGGATCGTCGGGTACCTATCGCGGCATCGCCCGTGTGGTGCTCGACCCTGGCGACCCGATGGCGCTCGACCCGGGCGACGTGCTGATCGCGCCCCACACCGACCCGGCGTGGACTCCGCTGTTCGTCACAGCGGGGGCGGTCGTGGTGGATGTCGGCGCGGCGATGAGCCATGCCATCATCGTCAGTCGCGAACTCGGGTTGCCGTGCGTCGTGTCGGCCACCGATGCAACACGGAAGATTCCCGACGGCGCGTTGATCGAGGTCGACGGCAACACCGGGGTCGTCACCGTGGTCGAGCTCTGAACCCGAGGGCGCCGGTCAGCGAACCGCGGACTCCATCTCGTCTTTGACCTCGTCGGTGAGCAGCGCGATGACGTCGAGGGCCTCGAAGTTCTGCACCACCTGCTCGACGCGGCTGGCGCCGGTGATCACGGTCGACACCATCGGGTGCTTGGTACACCAAGCCAACGCGAGTTGGGCCATCGAGCATCCGAGCCGATCCGCGATCGGCCGCAGCTTCTCGATCTTGGCGATCGCCTCGGCGTCGGTCATGCGCTCGGCCAGCCATCCGTACCCGGACAGGGCCGCTCGGGAATCGTCGGGGATGCCGTCGCGGTACTTGCCCGTGAGCAGACCAGATGCGAGTGGGCTCCAGATCGTGTTGCCGTAGCCGGTGTCGTCGTACAGGCGGGCGTATTCACGCTCGACCTTGTCGCGTTCGAGCAGGTTGTACTGCGACTGCTCGGTGACCGGCTTGTGCAGGTGATGCCGCTCGGCGATGTCGATCGCGTGGCGGATCTCGTCGGCCGACCACTCGCTGGTGCCCCAGTAGAGCGCCTTGCCCTGGGAGACCATGTCGCTCATCGCCCAGACGGTCTCTTCCATCGGAGTGTCGGGATCGGCCCGGTGGCAGTAGACGATGTCGACGAAATCGAGCCCGAACCGCTCGAGCGACGCGTCGATCGCCTGCGAGAGGTACTTGCGGTTCAACGTGTTGCGCATGTTCGGGTCGCTGCCGTGCAGACCCCAGAACAACTTGGTGGTGACCAGGTACGACCAGCGCGGCCAGGCCAGCTGGCGGAGCGCCTCGCCCATGATGGTCTCGCTCTTGCCCCCGGCGTACGCCTCGGCGTTGTCGAAGAAGTTGCAGCCGGCGTCGTGGGCGGCCTGCATGCAGTTGAGCGCCAGATCGGTGTCGAGCTGATTGTCGAACGTGACCCAGCTACCGAAGCTGAGCACGCTCACCTTCACGCCGGTATTGCCGAGCCGCCGGTACTCCATCTTGTCGTTGGGAATCGCCATACGAACGACCCTATCGACGCCCGATCAGAGCGCGGCGATCGCAGCCCGATCAGCGACAATCTGCTGCGCCATCTGCTCGGGGATCGCCCCTCGCACCTTGCTCACGGTCTTCGCGTAGGGCCCTGGGTCGAGGGTGTCAGCGAGTTCGGTGGCGATCTCGACGGCGCGGGCCAGCACCTCGTCGGCCGTGACGACCTCGCCGATGAACCCGACGTCGACGGTGTCACGAGGCGTCGTGAGCCTGGCATTCGTCGTCGACCGATGGACATGGCGGCGGCCGAGGCGGTCACCGGCGGTCGTCAACGCCCAGTCGGGCAGCACCATCTTGATCGCGACCTCGTTGAGGCCCACCTTCGCTGGGATGTCGGCTCCCACCCGCACATCACAGCCCAGCAATCAGCGCACCGGCTGCGATCGCATGCCCCGTGCAGGCGGCCACGACCGGGACCCCGCGACCCCACAACCTGCGCACGAGGTCGCCGCCGTCGTCGACCAGCTCGATGATCCTCGCGAAGTCGTCGCCGTACATCACGCCCAGATCGAAGCCACCCGAAAGCCGCCCCTCCACGACCGTGGATGACCACGGCACCGCTCCCGGCGTCGGACTCGGCATCTGCGACGGCGGCGGTGATCGCCGCGATCAGGTCGAACGACAATGCGTTTGCCTTCCCATCGTCGAGGTGCAGCACCTTCACGGGTCCGCGGCGTTCGATCGTCAGCGCGTCAGCCTCCATGACCGGCGACGTTCGCGGTGTACCGGGTCGTCGCTCATGAGCCGGGCGGGCGCACCGTGACACCGGCGGCCGTCATCGCTGCCTTGGCCTCACCGATCGTGTGCTCGCCGAAGTGGAAGATCGACGCGGCCAGCACAGCGTCGGCGCCGCCGTCGACCACGCCCTCGACGAGGTGACCGAGCGCGCCCACCCCACCGCTGGCGATCACGGGCACATTGACGGCATCGCTGATGGCCCGAGTCAGTTCGAGGTCGAAACCCTCGCGGGTGCCGTCACGGTCCATCGACGTGAGCAGGATCTCGCCGGCACCCAATCCGACCGCCCGTTGCGCCCACTCGATCGCGTCGACTCCGGTCGGCGTGCGACCACCGTGGAGGTACACCTCGTAACCGTCGCCGCTCGTCGAGCCCCGCCGCTTGGCATCGATCGCGCACACGACGCACTGCGAGCCGAACTCGGCCGCTATCTCGGCGATCAACTCGGGTCGTTGCACGGCAGCGGTGTTGACGCTGACCTTGTCGGCACCGGCGCGGAGCATCCTGCGAGCATCCTCGAGTGATCGGATGCCGCCGCCGACGGTGAACGGTATGTACACCTGCTCGGCGACCCGGAACACCATGTCGACGGTCGTGTCGCGATCGTCTGACGACGCTGTGATATCGAGGAACACCAATTCGTCGGCACCTTCGGCGTCGTATCGAGCGGCCAGCTCGACAGGGTCACCGGCATCACGGAGGTCGATGAAGTTGGTGCCCTTCACCACCCGGCCGCCGGTGACGTCGAGACACGGGATCACCCGAGCGACCCGCATCAGCCGAGCCCTGCTGCCGCGAGGGTTGCGAGCGCCTGGTGCACCGTGAACCTGCCCTCGTAGACGGCCTTGCCCGTGATGATCCCACCGAGACCCGCAATCGCAGCGAGCGCAACCAGGTCGTCGAGGGATGACACCCCGCCGCTGGCGATGACCGGCACGCGCGTGGCCGACACTGCGGCCGCGAGCCCGTTGACGTCGGGCCCGACGAGCATCCCGTCGCGAGCGATGTCGGTGATGACGAACGCTGCTGCGGTCGGGAACATGCCGAGCGCCTCGTCGAGGCGGACGCCGCTGGACTCGGTCCATCCGTGTACGGCCAGTTCGCCGTCGCGGTGATCGAGCCCGACTGCGACCGGAACCACTTCGCTGGCGCGCGCGACGAGTTCGGGATGCTGCACCGCGGCGGACCCCATCACGACGCGATCGACGCCTGCGGCAGCGAGGGCGATCGCGTCGGCCACCGTGCGTACCCCTCCGCCGTTCTGCAGCCGGGCGCGTCCACGCAGGGCCGACGCGATCGCGGACACGACGGGACGGTTGATCGGATCGCCCGAGCGAGCGGCGTCGAGGTCGACCACGTGCACCCAGGGTGCACCGGCGTCGGCGAACGACTCGGCGACCTCGACCGGGTCGTCGCCGTACACCGTCTCGGCGTCGTAATCGCCCTTCGTCAGCCGCACCACCTTGCCGCCACGCAGATCGATCGCCGGGTAGAGGTCGATGACCGAGGCCATCAGCTCGCCACGTCCGACACTCGGGCGGTAGCGCACACTCCGACGAAGTTCTCGAGCAACCGCAGCCCGGTGGGACCCGACTTCTCGGGATGGAACTGTGTGGCGAACACGTTGCCGAGGCGGAACGCTGCATTGAGGGTGGAGCCGTACTCGCACGTCGCGGCGACGACAGTGGGATCATCGGGAACGCCGTGCAGCGAGTGCACGAAATACACCCACGGGTCGGCGCCGAGTTCGGTCAGCATCGGATCGTCCGGCAGGCGGAGGTCGAGGCGATTCCACTGCATCTGTGGCCGTTTCACTCCTGCCGGGATCCATCTGACCGTGCCGGGGATCAGGTCGAGCCCGGCTGCATGCTCGTTCTCCTCACTTGCCGAAAACAACATCTGCATCCCGACACAGATACCGAGAAACGGACGGCCGGATGCCACCGCGTCGAGGGCCGGCTGTTCGAGGCCGGTCGCTCGCAAGGCGTCCATGCAGGCGCCGAACGCTCCGACACCCGGCAACACGACACCATCGGCAGCGGCAACCAGCCCGGCGTCGGTGGTGAGGCGAGCGTCGGCGCCCATCCGTTCGATCGCCTTTTGAGCCGAATGGAGGTTGCCGATGCCGTAGTCGAGGACCGCGACCAGGGGCCGTCCTGCTGGCTCGCTCACAACACTCCTTTGGTCGACGGCACCCCGGCTGCATCGTCGATACGGACCGCATCGCGCAGCGAGCGCGCCAACCCCTTGAAGGTCGCCTCGATGATGTGGTGCACATTGCGGCCACGCACCAGCTCGACATGCAGCGTCATCGCCGCCGCGTTCGCAAACGACGAAACAGCGTGCTCGGCGAGTTGCGGATCGAAGGGCGGATCCCCCAGCGGCAGCACCTCGGGCATCGGAACGATCCATTCGACGTGTGCCCGCCCGGACAGGTCGAGTGCGATGTCGACGAGGGCCTCGTCGAGCGGGAAACGCCCGCTCGCGAACCGTCGGATGCCGGCCTTGTCCCCGAGTGCGTCACGGAATGCCTCGCCCAACGCGATACCGACATCCTCGATCGTGTGATGTGTGTCGATGTGCAGGTCGCCCTGGGCCCGCACGGTCAGATCGAACCCGCCGTGGCGGCCCAACTGATCGAGCATGTGATCGTAGAACGGGATACCGGTCGACACATCGGTGTGCCCGGTTCCGTCGAGATCGATCGTGACCTCGATCGAGGTCTCCTTGGTCGTGCGGCTGCGGGTGCCGGTACGGCTCATGATGGTGCCTTTGTGGATGGGTCGTTTGCAGATGGGTCAGGCGTCGAGCGATCGACGACATCGTCGCCGGTCAGCACTTCGTCGAGCGCGGTGAGGAACGCATTGTTCTCGTCGGGTGTCCCGACGGTGACGCGCAGGCAGTTCGCGAGCCGCGGCCAGCTGGAGCAGTCGCGAACCAGCACGCTGCGATCGAGCAGCCCTTGCCACAGGCCGCGTCCCGAGACCGATCGTGGCCGGAACAGGATGAAGTTGGCCCCGCTCGGTGTGACATCGATCGCCATCCCCCGCATCGCTGCCGCGAGCCGCTCGCGTTCGGCGACGATCAGTCTCACGCGCTCGTCCATGTCGTCGACGAAGCGCAGAGCGAGCCGACCCGCAATCTGCTTGGCGACGTCGAGGTGGTAGGGCAGCACCACCTTGTCGAGCTCGCTGATGAACCATGTGGGCCCGATCACATATCCCAGCCGGATCCCTGCCATGCTCCACGTCTTCGAGAACGTGCGGGTGACCACGAGCGGGCGCTGTTCGTCGAGCATCGACAGCGCCGACCAGTCAGCGAACTGGGCATACGCCTCGTCGACGACGACGAGGCCCGCGCCGAGCTGCAGCAACTGGTCGACGCGTTCGGCAGGCTCGACCAGGCCGGTCGGGTTGTTGGGCGACGTGAGGAAGGTCACGTGCGGCCGTGCCGATTCGACGACGCGCCGCATCTCGGCCGGGTCGAGCGAGAAATCGGCGTCACGCTCGCCCTCGACCACCGACGATCCCACGACGCGAGCGATCTGGGCGTGCATCTGGTACGTGGGCTCGAACGTGGCGACGGTCCGGCCGGCGCCCGCATAGGTGAGCAGGATCGTCTGGAGCACCTCGTTCGAGCCGTTGGCAGCGAACACCATGTCAGCGGTCACCCCGTGCATCTGGGCGATCGCCTCTCGCAGCTCGGTTGCCCGCCGATCGGGATACCGGTGCCATTCGACCCGTGACAGCTCGGCAGCAAGAGCATCGCGCCAGGCGTCCGGCGGCGGCAGCGGTGATTCGTTGGTGTTCAACCGGACACGCACGTCGACCTGGGGCGAGTGATAGCCCTCGAGGGCACGGAGGTCGTCGCGGACCGGGATCACCTCGGGGAGGTTACCGACCACTTCGCAACGAACCGGAATAGGTTGGGTGTGATGCCGCCACGATCCTCGGGTTTCAATCCAGCCACCGCCTCTGCCGAGCTCCACGTCATCGCCGACACGGTCGAGCGCCAGCGTGAGCGGGTCGCCGCCGTCGCCGAGCCGTTTCTGGGCACCGAACGCGAGGACATCGTCGCCATGGTGCACGAGGCCGAACGCCAGTTGTCGATCGCCACCAGGGCGTTGCGCAGGGCGATCAAGTCGCTCGACCGCTGAGCCTCCCGAACGCCTCCCCGGCCCGAAAACGGGGACGACCCTCCGGCGAACCGGAGGGTCGTCGAACCCGTGAGCAGGCCGGGCGGCGGATCCCAGCACATGCTGCAAACCAGGTGGCGGGAACCTGGATGTGACCATTCTCACAGCAGCAAAGTTCTCAGGCAAGCACCCTCGCCGAATTGCGCGAACATCGGGACAATGGCCGTTCCCGCCGCACGTGCGTTATCAGCGCAGCGCCGAGGCAGGGCAGAAGTCCTCGAGGATGCAGTTCGAGCAGTCGGGCTTGCGAGCAAAGCACACACGACGCCCGTGCAGGATCAGTCGCAGCCCGAACCCGCTGCGATCGCGCTCGGGGAGCAGGCCGTCGAGGTCGCGTTCGATCTTGACCGGATCGTCGTGTTCGGTGAGCCCGAGCCGGTTCGCCAAACGCTTCACGTGGGTGTCGACGGCGATGCCGGGCAGATCGAACACCACCGCTCGAATCACGTTGCCCGTCTTGCGACCCACGCCGGGGATCGTGACCAGATCGTGCAGCTCGGTCGGCACCTCACCGTCGAACCGTTCGATCAGGGCGTTGCCCATCCCGATCAGGTTCCGAGCCTTCGACGCGTAGAACCCGGTCGACCGGACGATGTCCTCCAACTCGACGGGATCGGCGCAGGCCAGATCGTCCGCAGTGGGATACCGGGCGAACAGCGCCGGCGTCACCAGATTGACGCGGGCGTCCGTGCACTGTGCGGACAAGATCGTCGCGGCCAGGAGCTCGTACGCGTTCGAGTGGTCGAGCTCGCACAGCGCTTCGGGGTACTCCACCGCCAACCTCGCGGCCGTCTCCCTGGCGCGGCCCTTCGCAGATCGCGGACGCGTGGTCCGACGATCGCCCTGGTCCCGGCTGTTCCCGTCATCTCTCATCACGACCGACACTACGGCCGGTCGGGGCTCTCGCGGGTCGGGGCTCGCTGCGCCAACCCGGCGGTACCCTGCTGACCGATGCGGGCCGTCGAGATCATCCGTCGTCCTCGGGACGCCGAACGTTCGAAGTTGATCGCGTTCGTGGATCGGATGACGCTCGCACGCGGAGCCCGCCCCCTGAGCGACCACTTGTGGCTCGATCTCAACTCGGCTGACGACGACGGTTTCACAGCCGTCACCGTCGAGGACGAAACCGGTGTGATCGCGATGGCGCAGATTTCCGCCGGCAACGATTCGTTCTCCCTCGAGGCGCTCGTCGACGACGTGCAGGATGCGAGACGCGTTCTGGACGACGCTGTCGAGACCGCTGTCGACACCTTCCGCCGCAACGGTGGCGGTCGGCTGTGGTGGTGGGTCGACAACGCAGGCCCCGAGGATCACGCGTTCGCCGGTGCCATCGGCCTCAGCCCCCAACGCGAGCTCTACGAGATGCGGCGATCGCTGCCGCTCGATCGGTCCGCCAGTATCACCACCCGCTCGTTCGTCCCGGGCCAAGACGACGAGGCATGGATCGCTGTGAACAACGGTGCGTTCGCCGAGCACGCGGAACAGGGTGGATGGACCGTCGACACCTTGGCTTCCCGCGTCGCCGAACCGTGGTTCGACAGCGACGGATTCCGGCTACACGAGAGCGACGGGCAGCTCGCGGCATTCTGTTGGACCAAGTTGCACACCGACCACGACCCAGTGCTCGGTGAGATCTACGTGATCGCGGTCGATCCCGCGTTCCACGGCCAGGGCCTCGGCACCGAGCTCACCCTGGCCGGCCTCGACTCGATCGCAGGGCGCGGCGTGACGACCGCGATGTTGTACGTCGACGCCCACAACACGCCGGCCGTCGCGCTGTACCGACGACTCGGATTCACCATTTACCGCACGCGTCACGCGTTCAGCGCCGATCTCAGCGATGCGCAGTCGACCGACTCGCCGATTCCACAGGGAGCCTGATGAGCACCACCCATACCGATCCGCTTCCCCGCTGGAGCGTTGCCGACGTGCACGAAGGCCTCGACGCACGCAGTTTCACCGACATGATGGAACGGATCGGGGCGGGCGCTGCACGCTTGGTCGCACTGTTCGACGAGCACGGAATCCGCTCGATCGACCCCAGGCCCGTATCCGGCGCCGATGGCCATGTCGCCGACGAGGTCATCACGGCCTACAACGCGTTCAGTGACGAGTTCCGCGAAGCCGCTGTGGTCGTGCACTCGACGATCAGCACCGACTCGCGTGACGAGCGCGCTCAGGCCCTCGCGAGCCAACTCGACGCCCACGAGTCCAAGGTCGGGCCGCTGCTCGCCAGACTGGCCGACTGGGTGCACTCACTCGGCGTCGACGAGCTGGCGACCGTCAGCAACGAGGTCTCCGAACATCGGGGCCCGTTGTCGCGGCTCGACGAGCGAGCCGAACATCAGATGAGCGAGATCGAAGAGGGGCTGTATGCAGAGCTCGCCCCCACCGGTTCCGGCGCATGGAACCGGCTGCAACGCGACGTCACCTCCCAGCTCATGGCCGACGTCGAGTTCGCCGAGCACCGCGTCGAAGCCATGCCGATGCCCGCCGTGCGCGGCCTCGCGACATCCAGCGATCCCGCTGTCAGAAAAGCCGCCTACGACGCCGAGATCGTCGCCTGGCCGACCATCGGTACACCGGTCGCTGCCGCCCTGAACTCGATCAAGGGCGAGGCCAACAGCGTCAACCGTCGCCGCAACTGGTCGAGCCCCCTCGAAGCATCGCTGTTCGCGAACAGCGTGAGCCGGCCCACGTTCGATGCCATGCAAGCAGCTGTGGTCGAATCGCTCCCCGACTTCCGCAGGTGGATGCGCGCCAAAGCACGACTGCACGGACACAGTGCCGGGCTGCCGTGGTGGGATCTCGTGGCGCCGCTGCCACACGTCGCCTCGTCGATCTCGTGGACCGAGGGCATCGACTGGGTCCGGTCGGCGTTTGCCACCTACAGCGAGCAACTGGCCGGACTGGTCGATCGGGCGCTCGACGAGCAGTGGATCGACGCCGAACCACGCGACGGCAAGACGGGCGGCGCGTTCTGCATGTCGTTCGTCGACGATCGCTCGCTCGTGCTGCTCAACTGGTCGGGTTCGGTCAGTTCGGCACAGGTCACCGCTCACGAACTCGGCCACGCATATCACAACACCACGTTGGGCGGCCGTACGGCGTTGCAGAAGCGAGTGCCCATGGCGCTCGCCGAGACCGCCAGCATCTTCTGCGAGACGCTCGCCGTCGAGGCAGGCCTCAGCCGACTCGAAGGTCCCGAGCGGTTGGCTCTGCTCGACGTCGACCTGGCCGGCACGAACCAGGTCGTGGTCGACATCCATTCGCGCCTGCTGTTCGAGACCGAGGTGTTCGCCCGACGCCGGCGCGGTGCGCTCGGGATCACTGAACTGAACGACTTGATGCGCCAGGCGCAAGCCGACGCCTACGGCGACGGCATCGATCTCGACACCCGGCATCCCTACATGTGGATTCTCAAGCCGCACTACTACTCGGCGCACTTCTACAACTGGCCGTACACCTACGGCCTGCTGTTCGGGCTCGGGCTGTACGCCCGGTATCAGGCAGATCCCGAACGGTTCCGCGTCGGCTATGACGACCTGTTGTCGCGCGCCGGCATGAACACTGCCGAAGAGCTCGGAGCGACCTTCGGGCTCGATGTCACCGACATCTCGTTCTGGACCGCCAGCCTCGATGTCTGTCGCAGCCGCATCGCCCAGTACGAGGAGCTGGCCGCCGAGCTGGTTCCCCTACCGCCGGGAACGGCGTGAGCACCCTCACCCGCTACGACGTCACCCGCGACCAGCTCGCCGAGGTGCTGGCCGGCACACCCCGCTACCGCGTCGACCAAGTGTGGAGCGGGCTCTACGAGCAGTTCACCGAACCCGACGAGTGGACGAACGTTCCCAAGGTCCTTCGCGCCGACCTCGCCGAACGGCTGCCGAGCGCGCTGTCACCGGTGACCGAAGCGGTCAGCAACAATGGTGACACCGTGAAGTTCCTCTGGGAACTCGACGGTGGGAGCCGGGTCGAGACGGTGTTGATGTTGTATCGCGACCGCGCCACGGTCTGCATCTCCAGCCAGGCCGGGTGTGCGATGGCCTGCGAATTCTGTGCGACCGGTCAGGCCGGCTTCACCCGCCACCTCTCGACCGGGGAAATCGTCGAACAGGTCGCCAGGGCGAGCCACAGGGCCCGCCAATCGGGTCGCAGGGTCTCCAACATCGTGTACATGGGCATGGGCGAACCGATGGCCAACGAGGCTCGCGTCTGGGAGTCCGTCGAGCGCATCCACGGTGACATCGGGCTGTCGGCTCGCCACATCACGATCAGTACGGTCGGTTTGATCCCAGGCATTCGCAAGCTCGCCGAGCGCCCCTTGCCGGTCAATCTCGCCGTGTCGCTGCACGCAGCGAACGACACCCTCCGCGACGAGCTGGTGCCCATCAACAAGCGCTATCCGATCGGCGATCTGATCGAAGCATGTTCGGATTACCTGTCGGTTCGCAACCGCCGGATCAGCTTCGAGTGGGCCATGATCGCCGGGGTCAACGACCGCGATACCGATGCAGCCGAGTTGGCTGCACTCTGCCGGCGGTTGCGACCCCGTGCACATGTGAACCTGATCCCCCTCAACCCGACCCCCGGGTATCCGACGCAAGGCACCTCCCTCAAGCGGGTGCACGAGTTCCGCGACCTGCTCGAATCGTTGGGGGCCAACGCGACCGTGCGCCAGAACCGGGGCACCGAGATCGACGCCGCCTGTGGTCAGCTCGCCGCCGGCCAGCCCGTCACGCTGGGTAGGAGACCAGGCGCCGCAGTCGATGCTGGCTGACCGGGCGACGGCTCAGTCTTCGTCACGGTCGAGGTAACGCGGGTTGGCGACGAGCAGCTTGTCGCGGACGCTGTCCCACACCAGCGACCTGACCTCGGCGAGGCGGCCGTCGAGGTCGCCGGCCCGGATCGCCGCGGCCAACTCGGCATCGTCGCTCATCCCGAGCACGTCGAGGCGCCGGCGATGACGTTCTGCCTGAGCGGGACCCAGCTCGATCTCGCGCTCGACGATCGCAAGCACATTCGAGGCGACACGTGCATGGAAGCCGTTGACCGGCTTCGCCCCCGGCATCACATCTCGCTCGAGCCACTCGCGGACCGCCTCGACCAATTCGGCTGCGGTCGGAGCGTCGTGTGGCATGGTCATGTCGTCCACCGCCCGTCGAGCGCGAGGAACAGATCGTGTTCGTTCTCGCACACCCGTCGGCCGATCGCCGCGAGCTCATGGCTGCGCACCACGCCGGAGGTGTGCGTGTGAGCTTGTGCCACACAGATCATCCCCCAGCGCAGGATCCCCGACACCTCCCACCAGCGCACCACCTCGGGGTCGACGACCACACCTGACTCCTCCCCGTAGGCGGCGAAGAGCTGTTCCCGGGTGCCCACTCCCGCGGCGGGCAATCGTGATCCGAACCGCCACGCCGGGACGCACAACCATCCCAGATCTTCCATCGGGTCACCGAGATGTGCCAGTTCCCAATCGATCACCGCTTGCAGACCGTCGGCGTCGACGATCACATTGCCGAGCCGGTAGTCGCCATGCACCACGCCGACCGACGTCGGGGCGGACGGTCGATGCTCGTGCAGCCACTGGGATGCCAGCTCGAACGCGGGATGCGGCTCGCCGATCTCGTCGAGTCGTTCCCGGTACGCGATCGTCGGATCGATCTCGACGAGCCCGCTCACCTGGTCTGCCCGAATGCGATGCACACGTGCCAGCGCCCGACCCAACTCGGCCGCGAGCGTCCCGCGAGCGGCCGCGTAGGTGTCGTCACGAAGGATCTTGCGGGCGATGGTCTCGCCGGCGACATGCCGTGTGACCAGCGTCGCGCCGCCCTCGTCGTTGCCCTCGTCCGGATCGTGCTCGGTGTACGCCAGCACCTCCGGCACAGGCACGCCCGCAGCGTGTGCCGCACGCAGCACGCTCGCCTCGACCGACATGTCACGCTCGGCTCCTGGCCGTTGACGCTGCACCACGACTCGCAACCCATCGACGACACAGGTCCAGGTCTCACGCGAGGCACCGCCGGTGAGCCGGACCAGCTCGGCGACCGAGCGCGCTCCCAGCGAATCTCGCACCACGCCGACCACCTCGTCGTGCACACTGGACTCGGTTGCGGCGGCCATACCGACAGGTTCGCGGGTCAGCAGCCCGCAGCCCGCACCGAGGGGTACGGATTCATCGGGACACCGGCGTTCGGGCGGATCTCGAAATGCAGGTGCGGTACACCGGTCGCGTTGCCGGTATCGCCGACGAACCCGATCACCTGACCGACCTCGACGCGCCCCTCCTCGCCCTCGTACGCGCTGAGGTGGGCGTAGTAGTAGCGGTTGCCGTTGTCACCCAGCAACGAGATCGTGGTGCCACCGAGCGTGTTCTGCCGATGCGACACGAATCCGCCGATCACCGCCTGCAACAGTGTTCCCGTCGGGGCCAGCATGTCGACGCCCTGATGCCGACGGCCGCCACTGCGCGGCGCACCCCACGTGTCACCGAACGCCGATACCCCCTGCACGGGGCACACGATCGTCAGGTCGACGAAACCGGCACCGGCAGCGCGCGGATTGGTACCGGCACCTCCCCCGCCGGTACGCCCGCCGGCGTCACCACCGCTGAGACCCTGCCTGCCCGTCGTGTTGCCGTCGGACGAACCGGCCGACACCGCCACAGCCGCCGCCGCTTGGCCCGCGTTGGCAGCGGCGACGCGCGCCGCCTCGGCCTGTCGCCGTTCGAGCTCGACGAGCTGGCGCTTCTGTTCGAGTTGCTGCGCTGCCAATGCCGCGGCGACCGCTTCGTCCTGGAGACGTTGGCCCTCGACTTCGCGAAGGCGCTCGACCTCGGCTTCGGCATCGTTCTGCAGCCCGACCAGTTCGACCTTCTGACGTTCGAGCGCCGCCTCGGTGTCGTCCAGTTCGGCCTGCTTGTCCTTGAGTCGGAGTCGGGCCTCGTCATAGTCGTCGAGTGTCGTGGCTCCCGAATCGGCCACCACCATCGCCAGGACATCACCGTGCAACTGCTCGGTCGGGGCCCGTAGATCGGTGAGGATCGGGATGCCCGTGGCACCACTGGAAACGAACCGATTGATCGCGACGAACTCGACGGCTCGCTTCAGGTCGGCGACCTCGTCTGCCAGGTCGCTCAACTCGACCTGGAGCCGTTCCTGGTCGAGCAGCAACAACTCGAGGCGAGACTCGGCCGCGAAGAACTCCTCGGCGGCCTGGTTGGCACGTTCTCGTGCCGCTGCGATCTCGCGGGCCGCCTGTTGGGCGGCGTCGTCGTCGGTCTGGGCCACGGCGGGAGCGGTGGCGCCGACGACCACGACGGCGCTCACCACGACCGCAAGTACCCTTCGAACCGCCGACGACATACGGGGCGGATCGTACCGTGCATTGCAGTTCGGTTACAGGCATGCAGGCCGTTGCTCCGGCGGGTACACAGTCGGGCGTGACGGTGCCAGTGACGAACCTCCCGACCGCGGGCGACGTCGCCGCGCCGCTCGACCTCGAACACATCGTGTTCGAACGCGAGGGTCGGCGCATTCTCGACGACATCTCCCTGCAGGTCGCTCGTGGTCAGCACTGGTTGGTGTTGGGAGCCAACGGCAGCGGCAAGACCACACTGCTCCGGATCGCTTCGATGTACGAGCACCCGTCATCGGGATCGGTGCGCGTGCTCGGCGAACAGCTCGGGCGCACCGACGTCCGCAAGCTGCGTCAACGAGTCGGCTACGCCTCCGCGGCGCTCGGCGCCGACTTCCGGCCGGCGCTCACCGCCACCGAGGTCGTCATGACGGCCAAGCACGCAGCGCTCGAGCCGTGGTGGCATCAGTACTCGGACGAGGACCGATCGCACGCCCGCAACTGTCTCGACCGGATGGGTGTCGTTCGCCTCGCGGATCGCAATCTCGGCACACTGTCGTCCGGTGAGCAACAACGCGTCTTTCTCGCCCGCACACTGATGAACGACCCCGGCATCGTGCTGCTCGACGAGCCGTCTGCCCGGCTCGATCTGGGTGGTCGTGAGCAACTGGTCGCCGCCCTCGACGACCTGGCGGCCGACCCTGGCGGCCCACCCTTCGTGCTGGTCACCCATCACGTCGACGAGGTACCGGACGGTGTCACACATGCACTGCTGCTCCGCGATGGCACAGCCGTCTCTCAAGGCCCGATCGACGAAGCGCTCACCGCCGAGTCGCTCAGCGACTGCTTCGATATGCCGCTGGCGCTCGAACGACGTGCCGATGGGCGCCTCAGCGCGTGGGCTCGCCGCTGACCAGCCCGACCAGCCCGACGCGCCCCCGCCGGATCTCCTCATCGAGCACCCGCTCGAGCAGGCCGCCGGTCCAGAGCGTCCCGTCGTAGGCGAGATGCATGGTGAGCAAGGTTGTGTCGTCGTGCGCGGCTTCGAGTTCGACCCGAAGCGACCAGCGGGCATGATGCTTCCCGTCGACCTCGGCACGTTCGAACTCCACCAACTCGTCGGGCACCAGGTTCGAACGCTGCATGCGCAGCTGCTTCGAGCGGGCGAAAGGCCCGACGCGAGCTCGAAGTTCGACGATCCATGCCGGCAGGGACGAATCGGACGAATCGGCGGCGGGCTCGGCCGCATGGACCAGCCGCAGCCACGCCGGATACGCCGTCAGGTCAGCCACGTACGAGAACACGATCGACGGTGACGCCGGCACCACGACCGATTCCGATGTTCGCATCCGACTCAGTGTTTCGGTCGGTCGGTGCCACGAAAGGCACGCGCGAGCAGCGGGCTGTTCACCTGCAGCAGACCGTCGAGGTCGTCGTCGACATCGAACTCAGGTTGCCAATGATCGGCCACGTCTCCATCGACAGCCACGGTTTCGTCATCGGTCGCGGCGACCGCCTCGGGCGCGTCGACGGCGGGACGTGAGATCTCGCCGGTGCCGTCGATCTGCATCTGCTCGCCGCGCGCCGATACGCCGGCGGACGGGCGGTGGCGCTTCGGCTTCGATTGCGGGGCGGGCTCGGGGGCGATCCGACGAGTGCTGAACAGACGAGGTACGGCATCGCGGCGGTCGTCGAGGGTCCAGCCGCGAGGCACGACCATCGCGTCGGCATGACGCGTGCACAACAGGCTGGGATCGGAGATCGGCGCGTCGGAGATCGGAGCGATCCAGAAAAGCAGATCCTCGGGCACCATGCCATAGGCAACGGCGCCGGCCTCCGAACACCCGGGTCGCCCACACAGCCTCGCCACGACATGAATCTAACCCGGACGTGGTCAGTCAGGGGGCATGTACGGCTTGTCGTGCTCGGGAGGAGCGACCTCCAGCGAGGGCCGCTCGACGACATGGAAACGGCGGCCCGAAACGATGTCGGGGCTGACGCGTACGATGTTCGGCTTGACCGACGCATGCCACGGGAACAGCGGCAGGTCGTCGGCATCGAAGTACTCGAGCATGTGCTCGATCTCCTTGGCGTAGCCCTTGATCACGACGCTCCACGCCTCACCGGCGATCGGGTCGTAGCCGTCGATCTCGAAGGCGACGCCCCGTCCGAGCACGGCGGCAGCAAGCTTCGTTCCCGCAGCCGTACGGAACACGATGCTCTCACCGTCGACGAGATAATTGATCGGGAAGATGTCGGGATGGTCCGCGATCGATACGGCGAGACGGCCGACTTCCTGGCGGCGGAGCAGGCTCCAGCACTCGGCTACCCCGAGGTCTTCCATACCGTCCGGGAGCCAGTGGTGGGCCTGAGATCGATCGGCGGTGCTCATACCACAGCTTTCGCGCCGATCCAGTCCCAGCGCAAGGGCAAAAAGTCCCCGCGACATCGCCCCGGTCGCCGCGATCTCATCCGGGCGTCGAAGACATCCACTCACGAGCGAGCGGTGGACGCACCTGGGTGGGCGATATTGGACTCGAACCAACGACCCCTGCCGTGTGAAGGCAGTGCTCTAACCAACTGAGCTAATCGCCCTTGCGGGGACCGCAGGTTAGCAGCGCGAGGCGTCAACCGCTCGTCTGCAGATCGAACAACGAGCCGACCGTGGGAACCCCTCCGAAGGGCACGGCGACACATTGGAAGCGCCCGAGCGACGCCGTCCATGCCCCTTCGGTCGGAGCCAGCGAAATGATGCCGAACGCTTCGCCGGCCACGGACGCCGCAGCGGCGCAGCGGCGATCGGTCTGCTCGAACAGGTCGGCGTCCGATGGATACTCGAGATCGCGGGCGGGGTTCAACTCGCCGACCAGCACCACCTCGGCGAGATGGGGATCGTCGCAGCTGAACACGTCGACCCGGTCGACCACCTCGACATCGCCTGCTCGGGAGCCATCACCCGACGCGACCGGAAGATCGAAGCAGTCGCCGACGTCGAGGTCGACGACGGAGGTTCCCGGCGAACCGAGGGCGACGAACAGCGCAACCGTCGCGACGACGATCACTGCGACGATCGTGACCGCCAGAGCAGCGATCCAGCCCGCCCTCCCCGCATACGATTCGTCAGTCATACGGGACACAGACGGTGCCGAGGCCGAGGCGGTCCCGATGAGCAGCCAGCTGCGACGGGCACGTCGCTCCGGTCGGCAACAACAACTCGACGACGATGTCGGCCGCAGTGTTGGTGCAGGCCACCTCCCGAACGTCCCCGTTGGGCTCGATCGCCACACACGACCCGGAGCGGAGGATTCCATCGGGGGATTCCTGCGACGGCGGATCGTTGAATGCCGACGAGACCAGGATCACCGCCGATCCCAGCACTGCGGCCACCAGCATCAGCTTCCACGGCACACGGGCCGGGCCGGCCGGCGACAGGAACGTCGACCGCGGCCCGGGAGCGGTCCACGAATCGGGGTCAACCGGTGACCGTTCGCCCGTGACGTCCGCCGCTGTGTCGGCAGCGGTCGTGTCGCCCAGGCTGCGGTCGTACGACAACCGTCGGCCGGGTTCGCCGAGCACCCGATATGCCTCGTTCACCTCAGCCATCGAGGCATCGGTCCCGGTGCGATCCGGGTGGTGACGGCGCGCCCGATCCCGATAGGCGGTCCTGATCTCTGTCGGGGATGCGTCGCTCGAAATCCCGAGCACGTCGTAGTGCGTGGCGATGCCCCAAGCGTAGGGCCCGCCTGCTCGGGTGGGCACCGGGTCACACCGGCGATCATCACCGGATTCGGCGGCGCCTGGTTGTGGCCGGAGGACGTGCCAGTCGGCGCACCCCCCGGCCACCTAGCGTCACACAGCGTTCCCGCAGGCGAGCGGGACCACAACCGTCGCCCTCACCGTGTTCGCTATCCACGCGATGCTAGACCCGCTCGAAGATCGTGGCCATGGGGTCGCCCAATTTTCCGTGGCGGCGGCCACTCATCGTGACGAGTGGAGCGTCGTTGTCGACTCTTCGCGATCCTGCGCGAACCCGTGAGCGACCTGGGCGCCCCTTCATCGCCTTCGCTGTCAGTACCCGGCGTCGAGATCGATCGGTCCGAGCAGGTCCTGGCCCGACGCGAATCGACGCACATTGGCCTCGATCCGTGCTGCGAGCAATGGACGGGCCATCTCGGGTGTCGTACCTGTGTGGGGTGTGATGATGCAGTTGTCCATGCTCCACAGCGGATGACCCTCGGGCAACGGCTCGGGATCGGTCACTTCGAGCCCTGCGCCACCGATCACGCCGTCGCGCAAGGCGTCGACCAGGTCGTCGGTGACGATGTGGGCACCGCGTGCGACGTTGACGATCCAGGCGTGCGGCTCCATCAGTTCGAGTTCGTTCCGACCGATCAAGCCCTCGGTGTCGGGGGTGAGCGGGAGGGCCAGCACGACGAGGTCGGCCCCTGGGAGCGAGTCGGCGTACCGGTCGGCTTCCAACACGACGTCGACCCCGTCCATGTGCTGGACGTTGGACCGCACCACCGTGATGTGGCAGTCGAACGACTGCAGCAGTCGCACCAGCGATTCGGCGATGCCGCCACCGCCGAGGATCGTGACGGATCCCCCGATCAGACTGTGCCCCTGCGACGCCGACCACGAATCGGCACGGGCGTATGTCCCCAGCCCGCGCAGCCCGGCGAGGCCGAGTGCCAGTGCGATCTCGGCGACCGGGTCGGCGTAGACACCCTTCCCGCAGGTCCAACGACGTTGCCGATCGAGATACGGAACGAAGTTCTCGATTCCGGCGAACGGCAGCTGCACCCAGGAAGCTCCCGGCGCCTCGTCGAGCGCTGCCACCAGGCCTTCGTGGTCTCGTGCGTCCGCCCAGACGATCGCGTCGCAGTCGGCGAGCGGGACGAGGTGGCCGCCACCGTCGACGATGGCATCGGCCATCCAAGAGGGACCTGGAGCGGGCGCGAGCGCGATCTTCGGGACGTCGGAGGTCGGCATGGTTGCAGCGAGGCTAGCGCCTCGATCGATCGACGATCTGCACGTGTCGACCGTGGTTCAGCTGTCGAGATTCGCCATCACGTGCTTGATGCGGGTGTAGTCGTCGAGCGCGTAGGCGGACAGATCCTTGCCGTAGCCAGACTTCTTGTAGCCGCCGTGGGGCATCTCGGCCACCAAGGGAATGTGGGTGTTGATCCACACGCAGCCGAAGTCGAGGCGCTTGGCCATCCGCATCGCGCGTCCGAAGTTCGTGGTCCACACGCTCGAAGCGAGGCCGTAGTCGACGCCGTTCGCCCACGCGACCGCTTGATCCTCGTCATCGAACTGCTGGACGGTGATCACCGGGCCGAAGATCTCGCGCTGGATCATCTCGTCGTCCTGACGAAGGTCGGCGACGACCGTGGGCTCGAGGAAGTAGCCGGTGTCACCGATGCGGTGCCCACCCGTGGTCACGCGGGCGTGGTCGGGCGTGCGGTCGAGGAACCCGGACACATGCGCGAGCTGGTTGGCGTTGTTGACCGGGCCGAACAGCACATCGGTGGCGTCGGGGCCGCCCACGCCGGTGCCTTTGGCCTGCTCGGTGAGGGCGGCGACGAAGTCCTGGTACACGCCAGGGGCGGCGATCACCCGTGTCGCCGCCGTGCAGTCCTGGCCTGCGTTGAAGTAGCCGGCGACCGCGATGGCTTCTGCGGCCGCCTCGATGTCGGCGTCGTCGAACACCACGACCGGCGCCTTGCCACCGAGTTCGAGATGCACCCGCTTCAGGCTCTTCGAGGCCGCCTCGGCGACCTGCATGCCGGCGCGGACCGAACCGGTGACCGACACCATCGCCGGTGTCTCGTGCTCGACCATCGCCCGGCCGGTGTCGCGATCACCGCACACCACGTTGAGCACACCGGGCGGCAGGAACTCTGCCGCGATCTCGGCGAGCAGGCCCGTGGTCGCCGGGGTCGTGTCGCTGGGCTTGAGCACGACGGTGTTACCCGCAGCGATCGCCGGCGCGAACTTCCACACCGCCATCATCATCGGGTAGTTCCACGGCGCGACCTGAGCACACACGCCGACGGGTTCACGCCGGATGAACGAGGTCATGTTGGCCATGTACTCGGCGGCAGCCTTGCCCTCCAGATGCCGCGCCGCGCCGGCGAAGAAGCGGATCTGATCGACCATCGGGCCGATCTCCTCGCCCCGGTGCACCTCGTACGGCTTGCCCGTGTTCTCGCACTCGAGATGCATGATCTCGTCGCCGCGAGCCTCGATCGCGTCGGCGATCCGGATCAGCGCGAGCGAACGCTCGGACGGAGTGGAGTCGCTCCACCCCTCGAACGCCGTGGCGGCAGCACCCATCGCCGCGTCGACGTCGGCCGAACCCGACAGCGCTGCCTCCGCGTACTGCTCGCCCGTCGCCGGGTTGATGACCGGAGTGGTGCGGCCATCCTTGGCGTCGACCCACTCACCGTTGACGAAATTCTTGAAGCCCTTCATGCGCGTAGGTGTAGCAGATCCGACGGGACCGGTACACACCCGGTCAGCCGGTCACGACGCGCAACAGCAACTTGGTTTCGGTCCGCGCCACACCAGCGTCGGCGCGCAGCCAGCGCACAAACGCATCCAGCCCCTCGGCCCCCTCGCATTCGACGATGATCGAGTAGTCGGCCGTGCCGGTGACATAGGCGGCGAACGTCACCTCGTCCCGTTGCGCGAGGCGCGCCTCGAAATCGTCGATCTGGTCACCCGCACCGAGGCTCGCGTCGACGACCGCTCGGACGGTCCGTCCGAGCGCGGCCGGGTCGACCCGCACGCCGTACCCCTCGATGACCCCCTCTCGCTCCATCCGGCGCACGCGGTCGGCGGCCGATGTCGGCGAGAGGTGCACGCGGTCACCGAGGTCACGCCAACTGATTCGTGCGTCCGTCCTCAGGATTCCGAGGATTCGACGGTCAACAGTGTCCAATACGCTGGATTCCAGTGCCATCACGTCATTCTGCCAGGTATCTCCCTCGCACCCGAGGGCGTCGGGCGTCGATGATGATCACATGTCTGCACCTGCCATCAGCACCGTCGGCGTTCCGAGGGAAGTCAAGACCGCCGAACACCGGGTCGCGATGACCCCTGACGGCGTGCGCGAACTCGAACGGCACGGTGTCAACGTCTATGTCGAGACGGGCGCCGGCGAAGGAGCCTCGATCAGCGATGCCGACTATGTCGCTGCCGGTGCCGACATCGTGCCCACAGCCGCCGACGCGTGGGCGCAGCAGATGGTGATCAAGGTCAAGGAGCCCAAGCCCGACGAGTTCGGCTTCCTCCGGCCCGACCTGACGCTGTTCACCTACCTGCACCTGGCCGCCTACCCGGAGGTCGCTCAGGCGTTGATCGATGCCGGTACCACCGGCATCGCCTACGAGACCGTGCAGTCCAGCGATGGCGCCCTCCCGCTGCTGGCACCCATGAGCGAGGTCGCCGGACGGCTGGCGCCGCAGATGGGGGCGCACTGCCTCGAGCGCCACAACGGCGGCCGTGGCGTGTTGATGGGCGGCGCCCCTGGCGTTCGCCCGGCCAAGGTGGTCGTGCTGGGGGCCGGCAACGTCGGATGGAACGCCGCCTGGATCGCCGCGGGCATGGAGGCCGAGGTCGTGCTGATCGACAAGAACCTCGATCGGTTGCGCTGGGTCGACCAGATCCACAAGGGCCGAATCGTGACCGTCGCATCCAACCGAGGGGCAATCGAACGATCGGTCCTCGAGGCCGATCTCGTGATCGGCGCCGTCCTCGTCGCCGGTGGCCGGGCGCCGGTCGTCGTCTCGGACGACATGGTGCGCTCGATGAAGCCCAGGGCGGTGATCGTCGATGTCGCGGTCGACCAGGGCGGGTGCATCGAGACGACACGCGAAACCACCCACGACGACCCGACCTACGAGACACACGGCGTTCTGCACTACGCGGTCGGCAACATGCCGGGCGCCGTACCGCACACGTCGACGTATGCCCTCACGAACGCCACCTTGCCGTACATCCTCGAGGTCGCCGTTCACGGCGCTGCAGGCGCGGCACGGCGTGACCCGGCATTGGCGCTCGGGGTCAACACCGTCGCCGGAGCCGTCACCAACGGACCGGTCGCCGAATTCCTCGGCGTCGAGGCAGCCGACCCCGTCGACGCCTTCGCCTGACCCCTTGCCATACCGCTCGCCTGAGCCTCTCGGCGGGGCTGACCACCCCTGATGGCGAGATAGCGTGACGGCATCATGAGGACAACGCTCGAAGCCCTCCTCGCCCTCGACCGCCCGCTGCTGGCGGACGGAGCGACCGGCACCAACTACTTCGGCATGGGGTTGGGGCCCGGCGAACCACCCGAGATGTGGAACGTCGACCACCCCGAGAAGGTGCGCCAGCTCCACCAAGAGTTCGTCGACGCCGGCGCCGACATCATCTTGACCAACACGTTCGGATGCAATCGGTACCGACTCAAGCTGCACGGAGCGCAAGACCGCGCCCACGAGATCGCCGAACGGGCAGCGATCATCGCGTCCGAGGTGGCGGCGGCCGCCCCGAGACCGGTCGTGGTGGCGGGCTCGGTCGGACCCACCGGTGAGCTCCTCGAACCGCTCGGGGCCATGACGGTCGAGGGGGCAGTGGCAGCATTCGCCGAGGAGATCGAAGGCCTTCGTGCCGGCGGAGCCGACGTCGCCTGGATCGAGACGAAGTCCGCTGCGCAGGAGATGCGGGCCGCTGCTCAGGCGGCGATCGAGGTCGGCCTCCCCTACACGGTGACGGCCTCGTTCGACACCGCCGGCCGAACCATGATGGGCCTGCGACCGACCGAGCTGATCGAAGTGTTCGCCGATCTCCCGGTGGCACCGCTCGCCATCGGAGCCAACTGTGGTGTCGGGGCTTCCGACCTGCTGCTCGCCATCCAGCAGATGCGCCACATCGATACGGTGATCATCGCCAAGAGCAACTGCGGCGTCCCGCAGTTCAGAGGTTCGGAGATCGAATACAGCGGCAACCCCGAACTCATGGGTCAGTACGCAACGTTGGCCGTCGACTCGGGGGCCACGATCGTCGGCGGCTGCTGTGGCACCTCGCCCGCCCATCTCGCCGAGATGCGTCACCAGCTCGATCAGTTCCAGCCCGGCGAGACCCCGTCGATCGAGCACATCATCGCGACGACAGGACCGCTCACCAACGCGGTCAGCGTCGACGCCGACCCGAACGCCGATTCGACGCCCCGACGACGACGACGCCGCGACTGACGCGGCGCGTCGATGCCGCCGATACCTGTCACCTAAGGTCGGGTGATGGCAACACCGGTCTCCGACCTCGACATCCCGGATCTCACCTGGGCCGACGACGGCACGGTCACCGCCGACCAGCAGCGAGCAACCGTCGCCAAGGCCGCCGGCGAGTCGTGGATCGCCCGCAACATGTTCGGCTACTCGATCCTGCACTATGACGATGTCGTCGCCATGCTTCGCGACAAGCGGTGGCACAGTGCCTCGGGCAAGATCATGGAGATGTCGGGGATCGACAATCCCGAGTGGCTCGCCCGGCGGCGCACCTCGATCCTGTCGGCCGAAGGTGACGAGCACACGCGGCTTCGCCGCCTCGTCGGACCGGCATTCTCACCCCGCCATGCCGATGCCTTGCGGCCCTACATGCGCCGCGTCGTCAACGAACTGCTCGACGAATTCACATCGAAAGGCGAGGCCGACCTGGCGGTCGACTTCTGCGAGCCCTACCCCATCCCCATCATCTGCGAACTGTTCGGCGCCCCGAAGGATGACTGGAAGCTGTTCTCCGAATGGGCCACCGACATCTTCCGGATCTTCAACGGCAACCTGCACGAGGACATGCCGACGATCATCCGAGCCCAGGACGAGCTCGACGCCTACGTCAGCGACATCATCGAACAGCGTCGCTCGACTCCCAGCGACGACCTCATCTCGTCGCTGATCGCCGCCGAGTCCGACGGAGATCGTCTCACCCACGCCGAGCTCATCGGACTGTGCGACGCGGTGCTGATGGCGGGCACCGACACCACACGCAACCAGCTCGGGTGCTCGGTGTCGTTGTTCGCCAAACATCCCGACCAGTGGCAGCTGCTCGCCGAACATCCCGAACTCGCACCGCGCGCCGTCGAGGAGACGATGCGCTACTTCGGCACCGTTCGAGGCACGGCCCGGTTCGCCAGCGAGGACATCGAGTACCGCGATCTGCTGTTCCCGAAAGGCAGCTTCATCGCCCCGTCGCTCGCCCAGGCCAACCTCGATCCGACGGTGTTCGAGCATCCGGGCACGTTCGACATCACCCGCGATCCGCCCGACAAGCCCCAACTCACGTTCGGGTCGGGAATCCACTACTGCCTCGGCGCCGCCCTCGCCCGCGCCGAACAACAAGAGGCCCTGGCGATCATGGCCACGCGGCTGCCCGACCTCGAACTGGCCGGCGAGATCAGCTGGAAATCGGCGACCGCCGGCATCTTCGGCCCCGAGCACCTCCCGATCCGTTTCACCCCCACCTGACCCGGCCTTCGCCGGGGCCGCTCGTCAGTCGTCGCGACCCGGACGGCGGCGCTGTCGCTTGATCTCACCGCGTCGTTGCTTGGCCTCGAGACGCCGCTTCTTCGACCCCTTGGTCGGTCTCGTCGGACGTCGCGGGCGTTCGACGTGCAGGGCCGACTGCAGGCGCGCGACCAACCGCTCCTCGGCCAATGCCCGGTTGCGGAGCTGGCTGCGTTCGTCGTCGACGACGACGCGGACCTCGTCGCCCAGGCGGTCGATCACCCGCTGGCGCTGCCCGGGCGACAATGCCGACGAGTCGGCGACGTCGAACCGCAACTCGACCCTGGTTGCCGCCTTGTTGGCATGCTGACCGCCAGGGCCACCGGACGCGCTGAACGACACCTGCAACTCGTGGCGCGGGATCTTCACCGACCGTGTGACGATCAGATCGTCGTTCATGCGGCCAGCCTGCCACGATCAGGGGCATGTCAGACTTCAAACTCGGCTACTCGACCGGTTACTGGTCGTCGGCACCTCCCGCCGGCGCCCTCGACGCTATCCAGCAGGCCGACCGGCTCGGCTTCGATTCGTTCTGGACGGCGGAGGCCTACGGCAGCGACTGCCTCACCCCGCTGGCCTGGTGGGGCTCCCACACCGAGAACATCAAGCTCGGCACGTCGATCGCCCAGATGTCGGCCCGCACGCCTGCGGCGACCGCGATGTCGGCGCTCACGATGGACCACCTGTCGGGCGGCCGGTTCATCCTCGGGCTCGGGGCCTCGGGCCCGCAGGTCGTCGAAGGCTGGTACGGCCAGCCGTACCCTCGACCGCTCGAGCGCACGCGTGAATACGTACAGATCGTTCGCGAGATCATACGACGCGAGGGGCCTGTCGAGTTCCACGGCCGCCACTACGACATGCCGTACGCCGGCGACGACGGGCTCGGGATCGGCAAGGCCCTGAAGGCCACGGTGCATCCGCTACGAACCGACATCCCCATCTATCTCGGCGCCGAGGGGCCCAAGAACGTCTCGCTCGCTGCAGAAATCTGCGACGGCTGGCTGCCCTTGTTCTTCTCGCCCAAAGACGACGGCTGGTACCGCGACCGTCTGCGGATCGGGTTCGAAGCCAGCGGCGAGGCCGGCAAGGCAGAGCGCTTCGACGTCGCCTCGATGCTGACGATCATCCCCGGCGACGACGCCGAACAGTGCGCCGACCTCATGCGTCCGATGGTGGCCCTCTACGCCGGCGGCATGGGCGCCAAGGACGCAAACTTCCACTTCGACGTGTTCGCCAGGATGGGGTGGGAGGAGGTCGCGCTCAAGGTGCAGGCGCTCTATCTCGAAGGCAAGAAGCAGGAAGCAGCAGCGCTGATCCCGCTCGAAATGGTCGAGGACGTCGCGCTCGTCGGCCCGATCGACAAGATCCGCGACGACCTCGCGCGCTGGAAAGAGACCTGCCTGACCACCGTGTTGTTGAGCGGAAAGGCCAGTCAGCTGGCGATGCTCGCCGATCTGGTCAACGGCTGACGTCCGGCTCCGAAGATTGCATCCGACGAGGCGGGGTCGTCAGTCGCGGTCCTGCCAGGTGGAGATGCAGGCCTCGTTGCCGTCTGCGTCGGCGAGGATCCACCATGACCTTGCATGGGCGTCGCTGACCAGCGTGCCCCCGGCCGCGAGACCGGCCGTGATCCGCTGCTGGGCGACGTCGTGCGGTACCGAGATGTCGACGTGGAATCTGCCTCGCTCGGTTCGAGGCTCGTCCATCTGCTGGAACCACATCGGCGGTCCGGACCGGAGCGGATCGACGAGCGATCCGCGGTCGTCCCGATACCCCAGCACCGCTGCCCAGAACGGACGGATCCGCTCGGCGTCCATCGTGTCGATCGCGAACTCGAGCGCCTGCACGGTCGCCGGTGCACCGGTGACGCCGCCCGCCGCCGCGATCGCCGAGATCTCGTGGGCGAGCTCGATGTCGAGTGTGGTCAGGCAACCGGTCGCGTGGGTGGTCAGCACGACGCGAACCCGACCCGGGTACCGCACGTCGATGTCTGGATGGTGCATCGTGCGCTCAGCAGCGCCTGCGATCGCCCCGGTGAACGCTGCCGCCGCCGGGAAGGACGGCGCGGTGAAGTCGGCGCGGATCGCACCCAGCACGTAACGCCACTCGTCGAGCCCGTCGATCTCGGCGAACTCGGCAGCGCTGACGGCGGTGTAGTGCATCGGCAGACGATCAGTCGCAACAGCTGTCGCGCCAGCCACAGCCAGCGCACTTGAAGTGCGCGTGCTCGGGGAACAGGTCACCTCCGCACAGTGGACACTCGGGGTACGTGCCCAGTGGGGATCGGCACTGCTGCGGTTGGTTCGGAGCCGGGGAGACGGAGTCGCAGTGTGACATGGAACCTCGAGCTTCGCGCGGGCACACACCGTCAGCGCGGACCACAACCGGTATCTTGACCCACTGGTCAACCCACCACCGACATGTCGACCGTCACCACAGAACCCACCGAGCACCATCTGCACCACCACCGACCCGGCACCGCCCGGGCGGCTCTGTCATACCGTGGCTTTCGCATCCTGTTCATCGGCACCGCGCTGTCGAGCATCGGCACCTGGATGCAGAACTTCACGCTGCCCGCATACGTCGACAGCCGCACCGGCTCGGCGACCCTGGTCGGCTTGTTGGTGTTCGTGCAGCTCGGGCCGTTGCTGTTGCTGTCGATTCCGGCCGGGATGCTGGCCGACCGGCTGAACCGCACCAGACTCGTCATCGCGATGCAGTCGGTCATGATGATCCTGTCGATCGTGCTCGCCGTCCTGGTGTGGCGCCACGCCCCGCTGTGGTCGCTGTTCGGCGCACAGTTGGCCCTCGGCATCGCCAACACCGTCAACGCCCCTGCGTTCAGCGCCAGCATCCCGATGCTGGTCGACCGCCAGGACCTCGCCGGGGCCATCAGCCTCAACTCCGCCATGATCAACGGCACCCGCATCCTCGGCCCCGCCATCGCTGCGTTGCTGGCGGCGATCGGGTTCTCGATCGCCCAGCTCTTCCTCGTCAACTCGGCGACCTACCTGTTCCTCATCGCTCCCCTGTTCTTCATCGCCCTGCCACAGGCGTCGGGCGACCTGCCCGAGCGCGGTTGGCGAAAGCTGATGAGCGGCATCAATGTCGTTCGCGGTCGCAGGGTGCTGAGCCGTTCGTTGCTCACGATGTTCATGTTCTCCCTGGTCTGCCTGCCGTACATCGGGTTGTTCCCGTCGGTGGCCCGCCTCAACTTCGGCATCGAGGCGACGGGCGGCAGCTACAAACTGCTGTACGTCGTGTGGGGTCTCGGCGCGTTCTTCGGTGCATTGGCCGTGGGCACGTGGTTGGCCAACTTCGACAAGCGGCGCCTGATCCCGATCGGGATGCTGGCGTTCGCGGTCTTCCTGGGAATCTTCTCGCTGATGTCGTCGGTCGTGGTTGCGCTCCCGTTCGCCGCCGCGCTGGGCTTCGTCTACTTCATGTCGGCCACTGCATTGTCATCGGTGCTGCAACAGAACCTGGCCGACCACGAGCGAGCATCGGCGATGCCGCTGTGGTTCATGGCCTTCGGTGGCACGATTCCGATCGGGAACCTGATCGCCGGGCCGATCATGGACGCGGTCGGCGCCCGGTGGGTGCTCGGGTTCGGGGCGGTGTTCGCCGTCTTTCTGGCCTGGTGGGCCAATCTCGGTCGCCTGGGCGAACGCGATTTCCTCCCTATCGAGGCCGGCGGCGAACCATTCCAGCCCGTCAACGCCAACCGGCTGTTCTGACATGGGTGGACCGTCGCCTCGCTGCGCCGGCCCGGTTCAACCTTCGAGCAGGGCCTTGGCGATCCGTTCGAGACCACCCACCCGGCTGGCCTTCACCAGCACGGCATCGCCGGCTCCGACATCGCCGACGGCCGCCACCGGATCAGCGACCGGACGGACACCATAGAGATCGGTGCCGACGGCGATCACCTCGATTCCTCGTTGGATGGCATCGTCCATCACGCGCTGATGCCCGGCCGCAGGTTCGTCGAGCTCTGCCATCGGCCCGAGCACCGCGATCCGGCGGCGCGCCTCGATCCGGCTCAGCGCTTCGAGCGCAGCCCTCATCGAGTCGGGGTTGGCGTTGTACGCGTCGTTCACGATCACCGCGCCGCTCGGCGCGCGGCTGACCTCCATGCGCATTCCGGACACGGTCGCCGACCCCAGCGCATCGAGGGCGGCATCGATGCGTCCCTCGACCACTCCCGCTATCGCGATCGCCGCCGCGGCATTCGAGGCCATGTGCACTCCGCTGACGGCGAGCCGTACCTGACCGCTCCCCCAGGGCGTGTCGACGCGGAACGAGGGGCGAGCCAGAGCATCGAGTGCGATCTCGGAGATCCGCACCTCACCGCTCACTCCGTAGGTGACGACCGAGGCGGCCGTGTGGTGCGCCATCGCAGCCACGCGCTCGTCGTCGGCGTTGAGGATCGCAGTGCCTGATCCGGCGAGCGCCTCGACCAGCTCCCGCTTCGCGACGGCGACACCATCGATGCCGCCGACGCGCTCGGTGTGCGACGACGCAACCGCGGTGACCACGCCGATCGTCGGCGATGCCACGTCACAGAGGCGGGCGATCTCACGGAAGCCGCGCATGCCCATCTCGACCACCAGGGCCTGCACTCCGTCGGGGGCACCCAGGATCGTGACCGGCAGGCCCTGTTCGTTGTTGAAACTTCGGACGTTGGCCGTCACCGATCTCGTCGCGCCGAGGGCAGCCGCGACGAGATCTTTCGTGCTGGTCTTCCCCACACTGCCGGTGATGCCGATGACCGGGATGTCGAGACGGCGTCTCGCCCATGCGGCGAGTGACATGAGCGCTGCTCCGGTGTCTGCCACCACGATGGCGGTTCCGCCCACCACCTGAGCGCTGGTGAGATATGCGGTGGCGCCCGCGGCCAACGCGTTCTCGATGAACTCGTGGCCGTCGCGCTCCGCCACCAGCGGCACGAACAGTTCTCGGGTAGCGATCGAACGCGAATCGAACGACGCGCCGTCGACCTCGACATCCGGGCCGACCAACGTGCCGCCAGTCGCGTCCGCCACCTGGGATGCCAGCAACCTCATGGTGCGG
>JAHEDX010000144.1 GCA_024641005.1 Acidimicrobiaceae bacterium | reverse complement strand
CACCGGTTGCTCGAGACCTGGCAGCCGATGGGGCCGGTCGGCGTGATCAGCGCCTTCAACTTCCCGGTCGCGGTGTGGTCGTGGAACGCGGCCTTGGCGATCGTCGCCGGCGATCCCGTGATCTGGAAGCCGAGCGACAAGACACCGCTCACCGCTCTGGCGTGTGCCGCTCTGTTCGAGCGCGCTGCCCACGACACCGGCGCACCCGCCGACATCGTCCAGGTCGTACTGGGTGGCGGCGACGTCGGTGCCGCCTTGGCGGCACACGAGGGGGTGCCGATCCTGTCAGCCACCGGTTCGACCGCGATGGGGCGCAAGGTCGCTCCGGTCGTCGCCGCTCGATTCGGTCGAGCGATCCTCGAACTCGGCGGCAACAACGCTGCGATCATCGCCCCGTCGGCCGACCTCGGTCTCGCCCTGCGCGGCATCGTGTTCTCTGCCGCGGGCACCGCCGGCCAGCGGTGCACCTCGCTGCGCCGCCTCATCGTGCACCGGTCGGTGCACGACGAACTGGTCGAGCGCATCGGCCGCGCCTACGAGTCGTTGCCGATCGGCAACCCCCTCGCGGACGGCACGCTCGTCGGGCCCCTGGTCGACGGACCATCGTTCGACCGCATGCAGCAAGCTCTCGAGACCGCTGCGGCCGACGGCGGCACCCGTGTCGCAGGCGGCGAGCGCGCCCTCGCCGACGAGGCGCCCGAGGCGTTCTACGCCCGACCGGCGATCGTGGCGATGCCGGGCCAGACCGCCGTGGTGCAGGCCGAGACGTTCGCTCCGATCCTCTACGCAGTCGCATACGACGACCTCGACGAGGCGATCGCTCTGCACAATGGCGTACCACAAGGTCTCGCTTCGTCGATCTTCACGACCGACCTACGCGAGTCCGAGCGGTTCATCAGCGCCACCGGGAGCGACTGCGGCATCGCCAATGTCAACATCGGCCCGTCCGGCGCCGAGATCGGCGGGGCGTTCGGCGGCGAGAAGGAGACCGGCGGCGGGCGCGAATCGGGCTCCGACGCCTGGAAGGGATACATGCGTCGCCAGACGAACACGATCAACTACAGCCGCGAGCTCCCGCTCGCGCAGGGCGTCCACTTCGACATCGACTGAGTCGTAGTGTCGGGGCATGGATTCGCTCGACGTGACGGCATTCGACTTCTGGCTGGGCGAGTGGGACTGCGGGTTCGAGGGCGGACACGCGATCAACACCATCTCGCGTGAGTTCAACGACCACGTCATCGTCGAGCGATTCGCTGTGGACGCGCCCCAACACTGGAACGGCACGAGCGTGTCGGTGTTCGACTCTGCACCCGGGTTGTGGCGCCAGACCTGGGTCGACGACAGCGGTAACTACTGGAATTTCGTCGGCACCACAGTCGACGGCGACCCGTCGTTCGCGACGGCCGATCGGGTCGACGCCGAAGCTGTCTTCAAGCGGATGGTGTTCTCGGACATCACCCCCGACTCGTTCGGGTGGCGATGGGAGTCATCGCCCGACAACGACACCTGGACCACCAACTGGGAGATCAGCTACTCCCGGCGACGCACCGTCGGACATTCGTGATGCGGCTACCGATCCAGCCGCCGATCAAACCGATGCTGGCCAAGCTGACCCGCACGATCCCGACCGACGACGGGTTGCTGTACGAGCCCAAGTGGGACGGATTCCGATGTATCGCGTTCCGCGACGGCGACGACATCGAACTCACGAGCCGCAACCAGAAACCGTTCAACCGGTATTTCCCCGAGCTGCTGCCGGTGCTGCTCGACGCGTTGCCCGAGCGCTGCGTGATCGACGGCGAGATCGTGGTCGCCCACGCCGGGGGCAAGGGGCTCGACTTCGATGCCCTCCAGCAACGCATCCATCCGGCCGAGTCGCGGGTAAGGATGCTCGCCGAGCAGACCCCCGCATCCTTCGTCGCCTTCGATCTGCTGGCCGTCGACGACACGGATCTGACGTCGTCGCCCTTCGGCGAACGCAGGGCGCTGCTCGAACAGCGCCTCGCACCCAACGCGAGCGTGCATCTGACGCCGGCCACCACCGATCCGGCGATCGCCGAACGCTGGTTCACCCGGTTCGAGGGCGCAGGGCTCGACGGCGTGATGGCCAAGCGGCTCGATGGCATCTACACGCCCGACAAGCGAACCCTCGTGAAGGTGAAGCATGAGCGCACCGCCGACTGCGTCGTCGCCGGGTTCCGCGTGCACAAGGACGGAGAGGGCGTCGGATCGCTGCTCCTCGGGCTCTACGACGACTCGGATCGGCTGCACCATGTCGGCGTCTGCGCCACGTTCACCGCCCAGTTCCGACGCGAGCTGATCGACGACCTCGGTCCGCTCACGACCGACGCGATCGACGACCACCCGTGGCGAGAGTGGGCCGAGGCGCAGGCCAACTCCGACCAGCGCATGCCGGGGGGGTTCTCGCGCTGGAACGTCGACAAAGACCTGTCATTCGTACCACTGCGGATCGAGCGGGTCGTCGAGGTGACGTTCGGCCAGCTCGAAGGTGGCAGATTCCGCCATGGTGTCAAGTTCCAGAGGTGGCGACCCGACCGCACACCCGAGTCGTGTCGCTACGAGCAGCTCGACGTCGCCCAGCCCGTGCGATTCGACGATCTGCTCGCCGAGTCGGGCTGACCGTCGGGCCCGACCGGATCAGCCGGTCGGATCGGTGGCCCCGGGCGCCGACGGCGGAGCAGTCGGAGGCGTCGTGGCGAACGGAGCTGTGGTCGTCGTCTGATCGATGACCTCGGTCTGCACCGGAGCACCCGTGTTGCTGGGCGGGATCGTGACGTACTGTCCGTTGACATCGGTGACGGCGAACGTGTACGTCGCGTTCTCGATCACACCCGTCGACGTCGACGCCGACAGTTCGAGCGTCCACGTGCCCGGCACGTTGAACGGCAACCCTTCCGAGGTCATCAAGATGGCGGTGCCCCAGGTCGTCAGCGGGATCGCCTGCTGCACGGTGAAGGCGTTCGATCCGATCGGCGGCACGAACCGCAGTGTGAAGTTGGTGATGCCGTCAGGTGGCTGCTCGACCTCGACCTTGAGCCCGTTGAGGCCGACCGTGCCCGGGCCGATGAACACCTTGGCCTCGAGCCCGGAGGCCTCGTCGTTGAACGCCAACGCCGGGAGATAGACCTCACCGGCATACGGGTCGACCCTGGCGGGCGTGAGCGTGAGCATCCATCCGCTGAACGCCAGCACGACCACACCCAGCGCCGCCTCCGCGCCGAATGCGCGACGGAACCGGTCGGCGAGCGGAACGGTCAGCTCGTGGGCGCGGTCGAGTCGCAGGGTCACCTGCTGGCGGGCGGCCAGCGCCACCGCCAACATCGCAGCCACCGCGATCACCTTCAACAGGACGACACGTCCGTGGCTGCTGCTGAACAGCTCTCCACCGTCGAGCCGGATCACCTGGATCACGCCCGAGATCGCTGCGACCAGCATCGCCGGAACCGAGACGCGACTGAAGGCGCGGGTCGCTTGCACCAGATCTTCTTCGCCCGGACCTGCCAGGACCACGCGGGCAACGAGTGCTGCGCCACCGAACCAGATCGCGACAGCGAGCACGTGCGCCACGCCGACGAGGAACCCGATCGGCGCCGCCGGCCCGCTGACCCGGCTGAGCGCGACCGTGACCAGCGCCGCGCCGGGAATCCCCCAGGCGAGCATCGCGCTCTGGGGGTCGATGATCCGTTCGGGCCGCATGGCGACCCAGCCGCTCGCCGCGACGAACGCCAGCCGCAGCAGGGCGCCGCGGCCTTCCCAGCCGGCGTCCTTCAGGTCGAGCCAGGCGTTCGGGCTCATCGCGGCACCGAACGACGTCCCGCCGAAATCAGCCGCAAAGGCGATCAGGTACAGAACGGTGCCGAGCAGGGCGACCAACCAGACCGCACGCAGGAACCGCACCGTGACGACATATTCGGGGCCTTCCGGCCAGCCGATGCTGATCAGGGTCAGCGACCCGAAGATCACGAGGATCCCGAGCGTCGACAACATGCGACCCAGCCACAGCGCGCCGCCCGTGCTGCCGGGGTTCTCCTCGCCGGCGGTGGTGTCGGGCGACGCGGTGACCGCCGGGACCTGGATGAACGGGCCGGTCGTGGTGGTCACACCGGGGACCGCCCCGGCCGGCGGGTCCGAGGTGACGCCGAACGACGAGGTGCTCTGGGTGATGGTGGTTCCCAGGCCGTCCTTCAGGAACCACGAAACGAAACAGGTCCCCCTGGGCACGGGTGTGTTGACCGCGACGGTGACGATCAAGCCGTCAGGATCGACCTCGGGTAAGCCGGTGTTCTGGAGTTCGTTGTTGCAGGCGAGGCTCAAGGTGAGTGCGTCGTCGTCGGCCAACTCCTGGTTGAACGACAGGGTGATCACCGTCGGAGAGACGGGGAGCGAACTGCCGTCGGCGGGGTCGATCGATTGCAGCGAGTTCGCTGTCTGGGCGGCAGCGCCGTTCGGCAACAGTACGAACCCGCAGACGACCAGCACGCCCAGACACCACCGCCACGCGGTCGTCCATGCTTCGGACGTCGTCGAGATCACCGACCATCGGGTCGATGCAGCTCGGCGCAGGCGGGAGCCGACGCGTGAGGGAACAGGGGTTCGCACGCCCACAACCGACCACGGTAGCCATGTCTCACTCCCAATGATCGACATCACTTCGCAACGCCGCCGCAACACAGCCGTCGCGTGTCGCTCGACACGGCCGCCGAAGCCGCCCTCTCCGCCGTGCGCGCACCCGCTGGGTAGGCTCGACCGCAATGGCTACCCAGTCGCTCTACCGCCGCTATCGACCTCGCCGGTTCAGCGAGCTCAAGGGTCAAGACCATGTGGTGCGTGCACTGCGCGACGCGGTTGCCTCGGGCCGCGAGGGCCAGGCCTATCTGTTCTCGGGCCCGCGGGGAACCGGCAAGACCACCTCGGCACGAATCCTCGCCAAGGTCCTCAACTGCCAGAACGTCGTCGACGGCGAGCCGTGCTGCGAGTGCGATTCCTGCGTGGCGGTCGAGCGTGGCACCAGCTACGACGTGCACGAGCTCTACGCGGCGTCGAACAATGGTGTCGACGCGATCCGTGATCTGGTCGAGAAGGCCTCGCTCGGAACGCCTGGGCGCCACAAGGTGTACATCCTCGAC
>JAHEDX010000143.1 GCA_024641005.1 Acidimicrobiaceae bacterium | reverse complement strand
CGTCCCCGTCACGGTGCTCCGTGTCGAGCCCATGCGCATCGTCCAGATCAAGACCACCGAGCGTGACGGCTACACCGCCCTCCAGGTCACCTATGGGCACCGTGACGCCAAGAAGCTCAACAAGCCCGCAGCGGGCCACTACGACAAGGCGGGCGTGCAGCCCGGCAAGCGTCTGGTGGAGCTGCGTCTCGACTCGGTCGACGGCTATGAGATCGGTCAGGAGATCACGGTCGAGGCGCTCGCCGCCGGTAGCCGTGTCGACGTGACCGCAACCAGCCGTGGCAAGGGCTTTGCCGGCGTCATGAAGCGTCACAACTTCAAGGGCCAGGGCGCCAGCCACGGCAACCACAAGAACCACCGCACCCCCGGCTCGGTCGGCGCCTGTTCGTTCCCCGGTCGTGTCTTCAGGGGCCAGCGCATGGCTGGCCACATGGGTCACGAGCAGGTCACGACGCTCAATCTCGAGGTCGTCGACACCGACGCCGAGCGCAATCTGCTGCTCATCAAGGGCTCGGTTCCGGGCCCCAACGGTGGTGTTGTCTCTGTCCGCAATGCGGTCAAGGCCGCTGTGAAGGGAGCCTGATCGACATGGCACAGATCACCCTCAAGAACGCCGCCGGCAAGGATGCCGGCAAGGTCGATCTGGATGACTCGACGTTCGGAATCCAGCCGAACGTGCCGGTCATGCATCAGGTCGTCACCGCCCAGCTCGCCGCCCGCCGATCGGGCACACAGAGCACCAAGACCCGCAGCGAGGTCCGTGGCGGCGGCGCCAAGCCGTTCCGTCAGAAGGGTACCGGCAACGCCCGTCAGGGCTCGATCCGTGCGCCGCACTACAGCGGCGGTGGTGTGGCTCTCGGCCCGAAGCCTCGCAAGTACGGTCAGAAGACCCCGAAGAAGATGATCGGTCTCGCGCTCCGTTCGGCGCTGTCCGATCGTGCTGCCGAGGGCAAGGTCATCGTCGTCGACAGCTGGGGCTTCGAGAAGCCGAGCACCAAGGCCGCCAAGTCGGCCCTCGCCGGTCTGGGCGTCGACGGCAAGGCACTCGTCGTGGTCGGTCGTGACGATGCCGCCGCGGCGTTGAGCTTCCGGAACCTCACCGAGGTCCAGCTGATCACTCCTGGTGAGCTGAACGCCTACGACGTGCTCTGCAACGAGTACATCGTGTTCACACAGGCGGTCCTCCCGACCCCCGCCCAGGCGAAGTCGAAGAAGCCCGCCGCTGCCGCCGAAGTCCCGGCAGCCGCTGACGAGAACGAAAGCGAAGAGAGCTGATGAAGGATCCACGCGACATCATCCTGGCTCCGGTCGTCTCCGAGAAGAGCTACGACCTCATGGAGACCGGGGTCTACACGTTCAAAGTGCACCCGAGCGCCAGCAAGCCCGAGATCCGCGATGCGGTCCAGGCGATCTGGGGTGTCGAGGTGTTGAAGGTCAACACCCTCAATCGCAAGGGCAAGGCCACTCGATCGCGCGGTACCAATCGCCGCGGTTCCAAGCCCGACACCAAGCGCGCCATCGTCACGCTGGCAGCGGGTGAGATCCCGCTGTTCGAGAACTGAGGTCATCATGGCGATTCGTTCACGCAAACCCACCAGCCCAGCTCGTCGCTTCCAGACGTCGTCGGACTTCTCGGAAGTCACCAAGTCGGCGCCCGAGAAGTCGTTGCTGGTCACCAAGTCGAAGACCGGCGGCCGCAACGCCTACGGTCGCAAGACATCACGTCACCGCGGTGGCGGCCACAAGCAGCGATATCGCGTGGTCGACTTCAAGCGGGTCAAGGACGGCATCCCGGCCAAGGTTGCCGGTATCGAATACGACCCAAACCGCACCTGTCGCATCGCATTGCTGCACTATGCGGACGGCGAGAAGGCCTACATCTTGGCGCCCAAGGGCCTCAACGTCGGCGATCACGTCGAAAGTGGTCATGGCGCCGACATCAAGCCCGGCAACGCCATGGCGCTGCGCTACATCCCGGTCGGTACGACGGTCCACAATGTCGAGTTGCGGCCGGGCCAGGGTGGCAAGGTCGGACGCTCGGCGGGCATCGCCGTCCAGTTGGTCGCCAAGGAAGGCGACTTCGCCACCTTGCGTATGCCCTCCACCGAGATGCGTCGGGTACCGATCGACTGTCGTGCGACGGTCGGCGAGGTCGGCAACAGCGAGCATGAGCTCGTCAAGATCGGCAAGGCGGGCCGTAACCGGTGGAAGGGCGTCAAGCCCCAAACTCGTGGCGTCGCCATGAACCCGGTCGACCACCCACTCGGTGGTGGTGAAGGTCGTACATCCGGCGGTCGTCCCGCCGTGTCTCCGTGGGGCAAGCCCGAGGGCCGTACCCGTTCCAAGAAGAAGGCCAGCCAGAAGATGATCGTCCGTCGTCGCCGTTCCGGTCGCGGGCGTCGCTGAGGCAGGAGAGAGAAGTCATGTCACGCAGTCTCAAAAAGGGCCCGTTCGTCGACGAGCATCTGCTCAAGAAGGTCGATGCGCAAAACGCGGCCGGCGAGCGCAAGGTCATCAAGACCTGGTCGCGTCGCTCCACCATCATCCCCGACATGGTCGGCCACACGATCGCCGTCCACGACGGCCGCAAGCACGTCCCGGTGTACGTCACCGAGTCGATGGTCGGCCACAAGCTCGGTGAGTTCAGCCCAACCCGGACGTTCAAGTTCCACGCCGGGCAGGAAAAGGGAGCGCGTCGCTAATGCGTGGTCCCAAGCTGAACGAGGGCGCCACCGCGGTCGGTGAGCGCCACGGCACCAAGGCAACCGCCAAGTACGTGCGGTCGTCTGCCTACAAGGCCCGAGTCGTACTCGACCTGATCCGCGGTCTTGATGTGAAGCGCGCCGACGAGGTGTTGCAGTTCACCGAGCGCTCGATCGCTCATGACATTCGCAAGGTGCTCGCGAGCGCCGTAGCCAACGCGACCGACGCCGACAGTGGTGCCTTCATCGCCGACGCCGACGAACTGTTCGTGCTCGCCTGTTTCGCCGACGAGGGCCCGACGCTGCGTCGATTCCGGCCTCGTGCTCGCGGCCGTGCGACGCGTATCCGCAAGCGCACGTGCCATATCACGATCGTCGTCGCCCGCATGAGTGACGATCGCATCGAGATCGTTCGGGCACGCGCCGAGGGTTCGAGCGGTGGCTCCAACGTCAACCGTCGTGCCCGTGTCGAGCGCAGCCGCAAGCGTGCCGCCGCTGCGAAGGAGCAGATCGACGCCATCGACGCCGAAGAGGCGATCGAGGATGCGGCCGAGGCCACCGAAGCACCGGTCGCCGCCGACGAGTCCCCTGCCGACGAGGTCGTCGTCGACGAAGCGGTCGCCGACGAGTCCCCTGCCGACGAGTCACCTGCCGACGAGCCGGCTGACGCCAGTGGCGACCATCAAGCCGGCGAATGGGCCGGCTCCGTGCTGCCCGACGCCGACGGCAACGGGCCGGATTCGCACCCGATCAAGGGCAACGCCGATTCGATGCTCTATCACACTCCGGACAGCCGTTACTACAAGGTCACCAAGGCCGAGGTGTGGTTCGACACCGAGGAAAACGCTGAAGCTGCTGGTTTCGCGAAGCCGGGCACGCAGAAGGACGAGGACTGATTCATGGGTCAGAAAGTCAACCCGTACGGCTTCCGCCTCGGCGTGAGCACCGACTGGAAGAGCCGTTGGTTCTCCGAGCGCGAGTACAAGCAGTACCTCACCGAGGACTGGCAGGTCCGCCAGGCCATCATGGAGCGTCTCGAGTCGGCGGCGATCAGCCGCATCGAGATCGAGCGCACCCGTGACAAGCTTCGTGTCGACGTGCACACCGCTCGTCCGGGCATCGTCATCGGGCGCCGCGGCGCCCAGGCCGACGAGCTGCGCACGATGATCACCAAGATCACCGGTAACCCGAAGATTCAGCTCAACATCGTCGAGATCAAGTCCCCCGAACTCGATGCAGCGCTGATCGCACAGGGCGTCGCCGACCAGCTCGCCAACCGTATTGCGTTCCGTCGTGCGATGAAGCGTGCTGTTCAGAACGCACAGCGCGCCGGTGCCCTCGGCATCCGCGTGCAGTGCTCGGGGCGCCTCGGCGGTGCCGAGATGAGCCGAACCGAGTGGTACCGCGAGGGCCGAGTGCCGTTGCACACCCTGCGCGCCGACATCGACTACGGCTTCCGCGAGGCGAAGACGGCAAACGGCCGCGTCGGTGTGAAGGTCTGGCTGTACAAGGGCGACATTCTCCCGTACAAGGCGGCCAACGAGGACAAGATCGCTCGCGAGGCCGCAATGGCCGTCGGCGAGACATCGGGCCAGACCGCTGACGCCGGCCCTCGCAAGGTCGTGTCGTCCGCAGCGCGCCGTCGTGATCAGACCCCCGAGCCCGACACGCAACCGTTGGTCAAGGACGCAGATCCCGAGCTCGAGAAGTTGCTCGACGAAGAAGAGACCATCGCCCGTCAGACCCGTGAGGGTCACGAGACTCCGCACTTCCGTGCGGACGACTGAGCGCGGTCGAGAAAGAACGACAAGGAGCACATCATGTTGATGCCTCGCAAGGTCGCACATCGCAAACACCACCGTGGCCGCACTCGCGGTATGACGAAGGGTGGTAGCGAACTGCACTTCGGTGAGTACGGAATCCAGGCTCTCGAGCCGGGCTGGTTGACAGCCCGCCAGATCGAGGCCGCACGTATCGCCATGACCCGATCGATCCGCCGCGGCGGCAAGGTCTGGATCAATATCTTTCCCGACAAGCCGGTCACCAAGAAGCCGGCAGAGACCCGCATGGGTTCTGGCAAGGGCAACCCCGAGTTCTGGGTGGCTGTCGTCCGCCCGGGCCGCGTGTTGTTCGAGCTCTCGTTCCCGAACGAGGAGCAGGCGAAGGAAGCCATGAACAAGGCGATCCAGAAGCTGCCGATCAAGGCTCGCGTCATCACGCGTGAGGAGACGATCTGAGATGGCACGCAAACACAAGCTGGCCGAAATGGACATGACCGAACTGGTCGACGAGCTGCGCGAGACGAAGCACGAGGCGCTCAACCTGCGCTTCCGTAACGCCACGGGCCAGCTCGAGAACACCGCTGAGATCAAGAAGGTTCGCCGCCAGATCGCACGGATCAACACCCTTATCCGCGAGCGCGAGATCGCCGCGGCCGAGGCAGAGAGCTGAGAGAGCCATGAGCGACACTGATATTCCGACCGGCGCAGAAGCCACCGAGGTGGCCGAAGCCCGCAATGCACGCAAGGTACGCG
>JAHEDX010000142.1 GCA_024641005.1 Acidimicrobiaceae bacterium | reverse complement strand
GCCGACATGCCGATGGTCAGCGACAATCTCGTGCCGGTGACGAGTGTCGAGGACGCCAAGAAACTGCTCCGCATCATGGATGCCATCGAGGACAACGACGACGTCCAGGACGTCTACTCCAACTTCGACATCTCCGACGAGGTCATGGAGGCCGCGGCCGAATGAGCGTCGGGGTGGGGGACCGTGCGCCCGACTTCACCCTTCCGGGCACCGGCGGGGCCACCTACTCGCTGTCCGACTTTCTTGGGCGGCCGATCGTGCTCGTGTTCTATCCCGGTGACGACTCGGTCGTGTGCACGAAACAACTGAACTCGTACAACGAGGGTCTCGGTCAGTTCGAGGCACTCGACGCTCAGATCATCGGGGTGTCGCCACAGAGCGTCGCGAGCAAGGATGCCTTTTCTGCTCAGCACGGTTTCGAGTTCCCGTTGCTCGCCGATGTCGACAAGGAGGTCGCCGCGGCATATGGCACCCTCGGGCCGATCGGCTGGACCCGTCGCAGTGTGTTCATCATCGATCGCGACGGGGTGATCCGGTACGCCCATCGGGCGATCGCCGGGCTGACGTATCGGCCCGTCAGTGAGCTGATCGACGAGCTCGAACGTTTGTCGTGAGCGCGACGCGAACTGCCTTGGACGCCCCGAAACGGCAACGCTGACCATGCAGATCGATGTGGTCGACCACCCGGGTGCCGAACGGCCGGCAGATCCGGCGGCGACGATCGTGCTGCTCCGGGATGGAGACGGCGAGATCGAGGTGCTCATGATCCACCGCGGCGCCGACACGGCGTTCGGGGGGATGTGGGCGTTTCCCGGTGGTGTGATCGAGGATCACGACATCCCGGAAGGGACGGCGCCCGATCCGCTGCCGGCAGCTCGGCGCGCGGCCGTCCGCGAGACGCACGAGGAAGTCGGTCTGAGCATCGACGAGTCGTCGCTCGTGTACTGGAGTCACTGGTTGCCCCCGGCCGACACTCCGCGCCGATTCTCGACCTGGTTCTTCCTCGCACCGGCCGGCGACGATCATGCCGACGAGCATGTCGGCATCGACGGCGACGAGGTGCGCGCCCATCGTTGGATCGCTCCGGCGAATGCCCTGTCGATGCAGGCGAGCGGTGAGATGCTGATCGCTCCGCCGACCTACGTCACGTTGGAACAGATCCATCGCTACGGCGACGTGGCATCCGCTCTCTCGGCCGCCGATCCGTCGTCGTTCATCACCGAGATCGCATGGGCACCCGATGGGGCGCGTATCTGCCTGTGGGAGGGTGATGCCGGCTACGGGTTGGCGGATCCCATGGTGCAGGGCCCGCGACGGCGCCTGGTCATGGACGACCGGGCCGGCTGGCGGTATCTCAACACGGCCGGCTGACGCGGCCTGGTTGAGTAGTCTCGGTCCACGATGTCGTACCTGTCCCGCGGTTCTGTCGCTGGTCTGGCCGCTGGTCTGGTTGCCGGGAGACGGCGTTAGTCCGGTCAGCTCAACGAGTTGATGTGGGCGACGACATCGCCGATCGGGACGTCGCAGCGGTCACCCGTGCGGCGATCCTTGACCTCGACCACGCCATCGGTGATGCCGCGGCCGACCACGACGATCGTGGGCACACCGATCAACTCGGCATCCTTGAAACGCACGCCTGGCGACACTCCCTCGCGATCGTCGAACAGGACCCGACAACCTGCGGCTTCGAGTTGCGCCGCCAGGTCCTCGGCTGCAGGGCGCTGTGGGCCGCCTTCCTTGCCTGCGATCAACAGGTGCACGTCGGCCGGAGCGACCTCGCGAGGCCAGCACAGGCCCGATTCGTCGCTGTTCGTCTCGGCGAGCGCTGCGACGGCCCGCGACACCCCGATGCCGTACGAGCCCATCGTGACCGTGACCTGTTTGCCGTTCTCGTCCTGCACGGTGAGGCCGAGTGACTCGGCGTACTTGCGGCCGAGCTTGAAGATGTGACCCATCTCGATACCCCGGGCGATCTCGACGGGTTCGCCGCAGTTGGGACAGGCGTCGCCGGCGATCACCTCGGCGGCTTCGATCACTCCGTCCGCGGTGAAGTCCCGGCCATAGGTGAGGTCGATCACGTGCTTGCCGGGCTGGTTGGCGCCGGTGACCCAACGGGTGCCCTCGACGATGCGTGGATCGACGAGAAATCGGATGCCGGAGCTTCCATCGGATCCGAGTGCGCCCGGTCCGATGTACCCCTTGACGAGCGCGGGGTTCGCTGCGAAGTCGGCCTCGTCGAACGCCTCGACCTCGGCGGGTGCGACCTGTGCCTCGAGCCGCTTCGTGTCGACCTCTCGGTTGCCCGGCACACCGATTGCCAGCGGGGCGGTCGAGCCGTCGGGGTAACGCAGCTTGACGATGACGTTCTTCATCGTGTCGGCCGCCTCCCAGGCGTGGTCGGACCGGGCGAGTTCGGGGTGGGCGTTCAGATGGTCGACCAGTGTCTGGATCGTCGGCGTGTTCGGCGTGTCGACGACCTGGGCGGCCGGCAACCCGTCGATCGGGACCGTCGGTGGCGCCGGCACGTTGACGGCCTCGGTGTTGGCGGCATAGTCGCACGAGGAGCAGCGGACATACGTGTCCTCGCCGACCTCGAGCGGCGTGAGGAACTCCTCCGACGCCGAGCCGCCCATCGCGCCCGACATCGCCGACACGATCACGGTCGGCAGCCCGAGCCGTTCGAAGGTCTTGATGTAGACCTCGCGATGGAGGTCGTACGAGCGCTGGAGCCCGGCATCGTCGACGTCGAAGCTGTACGAATCCTTCATGACGAACTCTCGCCCGCGCAGCAGTCCGGCCCGTGGCCGGGCCTCGTCGCGGAACTTCGTCTGGATCTGATAGATGGTCAGCGGTAGGTCCTTGTACGAGCCGTACAGGCCCTTGACCAGCAGCGTGAACATCTCCTCGTGGGTCGGCGCCAGTAGGAAGTCGTTGCCGTGGCGGTCTTGCAGCCGGAACAGGTTCTCGCCGTACTCGACCCATCGATTGGTCGCTTCGTAGGGCTCCTTGGGCAGGAGCGCCGGGAAGTGCACCTCCTGGAATCCGGCAGCGTCCATCTCCTCGCGGACGATGCGTTCGACATTCCGGTAGACGATCCATCCCAGCGGCAGCCAGGTGAACCCTCCAGGAGCCGCGCGGCGGATGTAGCCGGCCCGGACGAGCAGTCGGTGAGAGGCAACTTCGGCGTCGGAAGGATCGTCGCGAAGCGTGCGCAGGAAGAGGTTGGACATGCGGAGCACCCCGGCAAGATACCCCTGACTCCGGCTATACTCGGTTGTCCCTATTTGGTTTGGGTACCGAAAAGGCGTGGGCTCGCCCCACGCCTTGTTTTGTGAAAGGAGGCAGATTCATATGACCGACACCCCCGTCATCCAGCGTGTTCGCACCATCGTCGAATCGATTGCCTCCGATCTCGAACTCGATCTCTACGACCTCGAGCAGCGGGGGAGCACCCTACGGGTCACGATCGACACGCCGCCCGGTTCCGATGCGGGCGTCGACCTGAACCAGATCGCGCTTGCGACGCGGCTGATCTCTCGCGAGATGGACCATCAAGATCCGATCCCCGGCAAGTACACCCTCGAGGTCACCAGCCCGGGTGTCGAGCGCACGCTGCGCCTTCCCTCGCACTTCCAGCGCGAGATCGGCAAGACCGTGAACGTGCGCCTCGCCGATGTCAACGCCGAACAACGCCGACTCGAGGGTGTGCTCGTCGCCGCCGGCGACACCACCGCAACCCTTCGCATCGGCGAGGGTGACCACATCGTCGAGCAGGTCATCGAGATCGCTTCGATCGACCGGGCCCGCACCGTGTTCGTGTGGGGCCCCCAGCCGAAGCCGGGCGGCAAGGGGACATCGAAGAAGAAGAAGAAGAGCGGAGCGTCCCAACCATCGCGGTCGGCAACCGACGCTCAGCCGAAGCCGAAGCAGACTGCAACGAAGGAGTCATCGTGAGCAATCTCGACATGAGCGAAGCCATTCGCCTCCTCGCCCAGGAAAAGGGCCTGTCGGAGGACGCCCTCCTGCACGTACTCGTCGACGCGCTGGCGAGCGCCTACAAGCGTCGCCCCGGCGCCGCCGATGAGGTCGTCGTCGAGGTCAACCCGGTCAGCATGGACTTCACGTTCACGGCCTATGACGTCGACGAAGACGGCAACTGGATCAACGAGCGCGACGACACACCGAAGAAGGAGGAGCTCGGACGCATCGCCGCTCAGACCTTCCGTCAGGTCATGAGCCAGCGCATCCGAGAGGTCGAACGCGATCGCAAGTTCGAGGAGTACGCGAACCGCGAGGGCGACATCGTGACCGGCATCATCCAACAGACCGATACCCGCTACACCCTGCTCGACCTCGGTCGCGTCGAGGCGCTGCTGCCGCAGGCCGAGCAGGTTCCGTACGAGCGTCCCAACCCCGGCGATCGATCGAAGGCGTACATCGTCGAGGTTCGCAAGACCGCCAAGGGTCCTCAGATCGTCGTGTCCCGTACCCATCCGGGTCTCATCAAGCGCCTGTTCGAGCTCGAGGTACCCGAGATCGCCGACGGCATCGTCGAGATCAAGGCCTGTGCCCGTGAGCCAGGTCACCGCACCAAGATCGCGGTGTGGTCCAACGACCACAACGTCGATCCGGTCGGCGCCTGCGTCGGTGCACGAGGTGCGCGGGTGCGCATGGTGGTCAACGAGCTTCGCGGCGAGAAGATCGACATCGTTCCCTTCAGCGAGGACCTCGCCGACTTCGTGGCCAAGGCGCTCTCGCCGGCGAAGGTCAACCAGGTCAACATCTCCGAAGACGGCACTGCTGCCGACGTGATCGTTCCCGATCATCAGCTCAGTCTGGCGATCGGGCGAGAGGGCCAGAACGCCCGGCTGTCGGCGCGGCTGACCGGTGTGCGCGTCGACATCCGTTCCGAGTCCCAGGTCGCCGAGGGCGTGCCTGCCGGCGGCTACCTCGACGCCCACGTCGAGTACGCCGAAGGCGAGTGGCGTGAGAATGCCGAAACCGGTGAGATGGAATGGCACGCCGCCGACGGTTCGGTGCTGAGCCAGACCGAGTGGGTCGAGCAGACCGAGGGTGTGTCCGCGGAGAGCTCCGACGATGCAGCCGAGTCCGACGATGCACCCGAGTCCGACGATGCCGGTGCCGATGACACAACGACGTCGGCGGATGAGCCCGGTGGCGATGGAGATGACGAGGCCCAGTGACGAGAACGTGCCCATCCGCACCTGCATCGGCTGCCGCC
>JAHEDX010000016.1 GCA_024641005.1 Acidimicrobiaceae bacterium | reverse complement strand
TCACGGGATCGCCGGCGACGATCGCCAAGGCCGCGTTCCACGACCACACCGCGACCGGGAAGTTGAAGGCGCTGATCACGCCGACCGGCCCCATCGGCTGCCAGGTCTCGAGCAACCGGTGTCCGGGGCGCTCGGATGCGATGGTGAGACCGTGGAGTTGCCGCGACAGCCCGACCGCGAAGTCGCAGATGTCGATCATCTCCTGCACCTCACCGAGGCCTTCGGATCGGATCTTCCCGGCCTCGATCGACACCAATTCGCCGAGCTCGGACTTGTGCTCGCGCAGCAGTTCGCCGAGCCGACGGATCACGTTGCCGCGCACCGGTGCCGGTGTGCTGCGCCAGATGTCGAACGCGACGGTGGCACGCTCGACCGCGTCGTCGACATCTCCGGCACCGCCGGCAGCACCGAGCGAGCCCCCGGTGATCGGGGTTCGGGCGCGCTGATCACCGTCGTGGGTGGCCGCACCGCACGCAGCGAGCAGGGTGGTGGCGCGGGCCGCGAGGTCTGCGTGGGTCGGCAATGCGTTCATACGGATCATCCTTCTCGTCGTCGTGCGCTGGTCGTCACGACGTGCTGGTTCTGGCAGGTGCGGTCAGCGCGGCGCACCACCGCGGACAGCCTCGCAGGCGTCGGCGATGATCGACAGCGCGGTGTCGGCTTGTTCGGCGGTCACGACCAATGGTGGTGCGAGACGGATGCCGCGATGGCCGCAGGTGAGCACCAGCAGGCCGCGCTCGAAGCACGCCTGCTCGACGGCATACGCCGTTTCGTGATCGACGAGATCGAAACCGATCATCAACCCGCGGCCACGGACCTGGGTGATGATCGGTTCGCGCTGCTGCAGCTCGCGCATCCCGACGAGCAGCTGCTCGCCCCGGTCGGTTGCATTGGCGGCCAGCTCGCGCTGGACCAGATCGAGCGTGGCGAGTGCGGCTGCACACGCCACCGGGTTGCCGCCGAAGGTCGAGCCGTGCTTGCCGGGAGCCCACTGCATGATCTCGTCGCGGGCGATGAGCGCTGCCAAGGGCAGGCCGCTGGCCAGACCCTTGCCGGCGGTGATGATGTCGGGCACGACACCGTCGTGCTCACAGGCCCACATCGCGCCGGTACGACCCATACCCGACTGCACCTCGTCCATCACCAGCAAGATGCCGTGACGATCGCACAGGTCGCGGAGCGACTGCAGCCAACCGGCCGGGGGCACGATGTAGCCACCCTCGCCCTGGATGGGCTCGACGAAGATCGCAGCGACGTCGCCCGGCTCGGTCATGCGCCGGAACAACACCTGCTCGATGTAGTCGGCGCCGGTGAGTTCGCCGTCGTAGGCGAACGGCGCGTGGTAGCTGCCCGGGGTCACGATCCCGAATCCGCTGCGGTACTTCGCCTTGGACGAGGTGAGTGACAGGCTGCCGAGCGACCGACCGTGGAAGGCGCCGTAGAACGCGATCACGTTGGGTCGCTTGGTGTAGTGGCGGGCCAGCTTGAGGGCGCCCTCGACGGCCTCGGTGCCCGAGTTCGCGAGGAACACCCGCGACGGGCCCATCCCATCGGGAACCGTGGCGGCGAGTCGCTCGCAGAACTCGGCGTGAACCGGATGGTAGAAGTCGCTCGAGCAGTAGTGCAGGCAGGCGTCGACCTGGGCGTGGATCGCAGCGTTGACCTCGGGGTGGGAGTGGCCGGCTGCGTTGACGGCGATTCCGGCGTTGAAGTCGAGGAACCGATTGCCGTCGACGTCCACGAGGACGGTGCCCTCACCGTGATCGACCACGAGCGGGTACACGCGGGTGAGCGATGGGCTGCACACGCGCTCGTCCTGTTCGATCACCACTCGGGCGCGAGGTCCCGGCAGATCGGTGACGATGTGTGGGGCCAGCAGCCCGTCGGTTGCTTCGGTCAGGCTCATTTCCCCATTCTGGCAGAGATACTCCGAGCTGTCACCTGAACTGGAACAGTTCAACCAGAATCCGACGGTCCTGGGAAGCGATGTGCCCGACGTGACGTGCGCGACCCGACCGTGTCCTGCCACGATGAGGAGATGTCCGTCGTCAAGATCAATGCCATCGAAGTCCCGGAGGGCGCAGGCCCCGAGCTGGAGCAGCGGTTCGCCGCCCGCGCCGGCATGGTCGATCAGCAGCCAGGCTTCGAGGAGTTCATGTTGCTGCGGCCAGTCGCCGGCGACGACCGCTACTTCGTCGTCACGCGCTGGGAATCCGAGGAAGCGTTCCAGAACTGGCGCAGCGGGCAGGCGTTCCAGCACCAGCACCGCGAGACCCACGACGACGCCGGCAAGGGTGACGCCAGGCCGCAACACCCCGTGGCCACCGGCGCCTCGCTGCTCGAGTTCGAAGTGGTGTCGATGACCACGTCGGGCTGACCGGCGGGCCGCATCCGGGCACCGACACGTTTGCTTCGGGCGGAGCGCCCGCCGGAACGAGCATTCCTCATCCAAACCGACGTCGTGTCCGTCACCGTGCCCTCGTAAGCTCCTCTACCCGTGGCACTGATCGTCCAGAAATACGGCGGCACCTCCGTCGCCGACCCCGACCGCATCAAGGCCGTCGCGGACAATATTGCGTTCACCAAGAAGCGTGGCCACGACGTCATCGTCGTGGTGTCGGCGATGGGCAAGGCCACCGACAACCTGATCGCGCTGGCCGACTCGGTCTCGAAGACACAGTCCGGCCGCGAGATGGACATGTTGCTCACCACCGGTGAGCGCCAGACCGCAGCGCTGATGACCATGGCGCTGGCCGATCGTGGCATCGATGCGATCAGCTTCACCGGCAGTCAGGTCGGCATCATCACCGACACCTCACACCGCAAGGCGAAGATCGTCGAGGTCAAGGGCGACCGCGTGCGCCAGTCGTTGGCGGAGGGGAAGGTGTGCGTGATCGCCGGGTTCCAGGGGGTCAGCACCGACAAGGAGATCACCACGATGGGTCGTGGTGCCTCCGACCTGACCGCGTCAGCGCTCGCTCAGGCGATGAACGCCGACGCCTGCGAGATCTACACCGACGTCACCGGCGTGTTCACCGCCGATCCGCGCATCGTGCCCCAGGCCCGCAAGCTCGCCAAGGTCCATTTCGACGAGATGCTCGAGATGGCGGGCGCAGGCTCGAAGGTGCTCGCCCTGCGTTCGGTCGAGTTCGCCCGCAACCATGACGTTCCACTCCACGTCCGCTCGGCTTTCACCTGGGAGCAAGGCACGTGGGTCAGCAACGAGGAGCCAGCGATGGAAGATCCGATCATCTCCGGTGTCGTCACCGACATGACCGAAGCAAAGGTCACGGTGCTCGGCGTGCCCGACAGGCCAGGGGTGTCCGCCGCGCTGTTCGAACCGCTCGCCGGGGCCAACGTCAACGTCGACATGATCGTGCAGAACACCTCGACGCACGGCACGACCGACATCAGCTTCACGATGCCGATGGCCGACATGGCGCAATCCGAATCGATCGTGCAGCGCGTCGCCGAGGAGATCGGCGCCACCGGTGTCACCCACGACAACGACATCGCCAAGGTGTCGTTGGTCGGAGCGGGCATGAAGTCGTCGCCGGGTATCGCCGCCAAGATGTTCCGGGTGCTCGCCGACGAGAACGTCAACATCCAGATGATCTCCACATCCACGATCCGGATCTCGATCATCATCCCCGCCAACGACATGGAGCGTGCAGCGCGCGCCCTGCACACGGCGTTCGGGCTCGACTCGGGTCAGGCGTACTCGGCGCCGCTACCTGAACGGAAGTGACGGGGCGGGCCCCGATCGCGGGCTGACCGACGTGAATTCGGGCGACTCCCAAGGGCCGGTCCACGGCCTCGTTGCGCAAACACCCCAGGGTTCTGGCACAATTCCGTCGATGCGACGCCGGAGCCAGTTGATCCCATGGAAATCTGCGGGTCGCGTCTCTGAGCAGATGGCCAGTGGCGACGACGTGGTGCGACAGACCGGATGGGTGTTCAACAACGCCACCGGTGACGACCTCACGCTCGCCGAGTTCGTGGCGACGGGTGACGCCGAAGTGCCGGCCTACCTCGAAACGTTCGGACTCCGCACCGAAGCCAACCGGCAACGCACGCTCGTCGAGATCGGCGCGGGCATCGGCCGCATGACGTGTGCGTTCACCCGCGAGTTCGGTTCGGTCATCGCCTGCGACCTCGATCAGGGCTTCCTCGAGCGCTGCTACGAAACGGTCGGGAGATTCGGGAAACCCGACCGTCTCCGCACACTCGAGGTTGCCGACGGTCGCACCCTCGATCTCGCTCCCAACTGCGCCGACATGGCGTTCAGCTACATCACCCTGCAGCACTGCGAAGAGGACGATGCGCTCGAACTGGCCTCGGAGGCTGTTCGCGTCGTGCGACCCGGCGGCAAGGTCGTGCTCAACTTCCGGGGTCCGTCCAAGCTCGATCCGGTCGTGATCCCGGCGGGCGCGATGGTCCGCACCCTGTACCGGGTGCCGAAGTTCGGCGGTTGGCTGACGCGGCAGCGTCCGGTCACCCGGCTCGCCTGGCAGGCGTCGCGCCTGCATCCCGATCAGGTGACGGGACCGCTCGCCCCTCAACTGACCGACATCGAGATCTGGGTCAACCCCAAGAGCAAGCTGCGGGCGTTCGGCGCATCGATGCACACCTTCGTAGGGGTCAACCCCCATCACTGGTGGCTCGTCGCAACCGTCACCTGACCCGCGGGCTGATCCCCGAGCCCTCGACATCTCGCAACTCGTCCGTCACCGAGCCCGCTCCAGCGTTAGCCTTTCGGCATGCGTATAGGTGTGGTTGGAGCAACCGGTCAGGTCGGCGGGGTCATGCGCCGCCTGCTCGACGAGCGGAACTTCCCGGTCGACGAGATCCGCTATTTCGCGTCGGCTCGCTCGGCGGGCACGACGCTGCCGTGGAAGGGTACCGACGTGGTGGTCGAGGACACCGAGACCGCTGATGTGTCCGGCCTCGACATCGCTCTGTTCTCTGCCGGCGCCACCGGGTCGCGCGCGTACGCCGACAAATTCGTCGCCGGCGGAGCAGTCGTGATCGACAATTCGTCCGCATGGCGGATGGACCCCGATGTGCCCCTGATCGTCAGCGAGGTCAACGGACATCTCATCCGTCAGACCCCCAAGGGCATCATCGCGAACCCGAACTGCACCACGATGGCAGCGATGCCGGTGCTCAAGCCGCTGCACGACGAGGCCGGCCTGACACGCCTGATCGCCTCGACCTACCAGGCCGTTTCGGGTGGCGGTCTCGCCGGGGTCGACGAGCTCGACAAGCAGGCCCGCCAAGTGGTGGATCGGGCGGCCGAGCTGACCCACGACGGATCCGCTGTGGCCTTCCCGACCCCCGAGAAGTTCGTCAGGCCGATCGCGTTCAACGTGTTGCCGATGGCGGGATCGCTCGTCGACGACGGTGAGTTCGAAACCGACGAGGAGAAGAAGCTCCGCAACGAGAGCCGCAAGATCCTCGGCATCCCGGATCTCCTGGTGTCGGGCACGTGTGTGCGGGTTCCGGTCTTCACCGGCCACTCGTTGTCGCTGAATGCCGAGTTCGCGTCTCCGATCTCGGTCGAGCGCGCCTACGAGGTCTTGCGCGCCGCGCCGGGCGTGGTGGTCAGCGAGATCCCGACGCCACTCGAGGCGGCCGGTCAGGACCCGTCGTATGTCGGCCGCATCAGGCAGGATCCGGGGGCGCCGGGCGGTCGCGGGCTGGCGCTGTTCGTCAGCAACGACAATCTCCGCAAGGGCGCTGCGCTCAACACGATCCAGATCGCCGAGCTCTTCCTGGCCTGACTCGGCGCGGTGGCGAGATGGCCCCGTTGTCAGTCGCCGTGCGACGCAGCGAGGTGCCTGGTCGGCCCCGACCTTGATGGTTAACGTTTCAGCGTCATGTCGCGTTCGTACATCGTGCTCATCGCCGCGCTCGTCGGCGTGATGGGGCTTGCCTGCGGCGCGTTCTTGATCCTTGGCGCGGCGCCCGACGATCCGGTTGTCGTCGTGGTCGCTGCAGCCGACAACGACATCGCACCGGGTGATCTCGCCGACGCGGTGCGCGACGAACTGGATCTGGCTCCGGTCGCGATCATCGATCCCGACTGCTCGTTGTCGATACCACTCGAACTGGGCGACAGCGATCCCGAGGTGGCGTGCCTCGAGTCGCAGTTGATCGCCGCGGGGGCGCTGAGCGGGGGACCGCCCGACGAGGAGTTCGACGCCGCCACCGAGGCCGCGGTCCGCGAGTTCCAGGCAGCGAACGGCTTGGTGGTCGATGGTGTCGTCGGGCCGCAGACGGCGATCCGACTCGCAGCTTGGAAGCGCATCGACGTGCTGCCGCCCGATGCCGACACCTGCCCCGACATCGGGCGATCGGCCGTGATCGACCGCTTCAACCAACGCTCGTGGCTGTGTGAGTCCGGTGAGATCACCGACGTGATGCCGATCACGTCTGCCATCACGCAGCCCGACCCCGGCACGTACGAGGTGTACGCGAAAGACCTCGACGCTTCTTCGAACCTGACCGGCCGACGATCGACGATGACTCACTTCGTCGCGTTCACCTACGGCAAGTACCAGGGTGCCCGGATCGCGTTCCACAGCATCCCGAAGTACTCGAACGGTGAGTACGTCCAACCCCTCGACAGCGTCGGTACCCCCGAGTTGTTCGGTGACTCGTCGGGCTGCATCCGATTACTGCCCGCCGATGCCGAGACGATCTGGAACTGGCTCGACATCGGTGACACCGTGAAGGTGATCAGCTGATCAGTTCGGCTCAGTCGTCGAACCAGGAGCGGATCCCAGCGGCCGCGAACAACACCGCAGCGGTCGTGGCGCCGACGATGACCGACCGAACGAGGAGATGCCACCGGTCAGGCAACACCGTGCCGACCACGAGGCCCGCTGCGACGGCGATCGCGAGCGCCCACCTCCAACGGCCTTCGAAGCGGAGGTTCACGGACACGGCCCGCTCACGGCACCCAGCGCCCTGGCGCGCTGCGAGCCGTCAGCAGGCGCACGGTAGCCGGGTGCATTTGGGGCAGCCGTCCCGGTAGCGGTCGACGACGCTGGTGAGATCGACGCCGACCTGATTGGCGAGTGTGGCGACCCAGGCCAGCACGTCGCTGAACTCGTGCTCGATGTCGGCCTGGGTTCCCTTGCGAACCGCCTGGGCGAGCTCGCCGAACTCCTCGGCCAGCCAGGCAACGGTCGGTGCCACGCCGCGGTCGCGGTCGCGGTCGCCGTACGTGCGCTCGATGACGTCTTGCAGCTCGATCAGGTTCACGCCCCAGACCGTACTCACCCCCCCACCCCCACCCCGTTCTGTTCAGCGTTTGGCAGACCCGGTCCTGCAGAACGCTGAACAGAACGGGGTTTGGGTTACCACCAGGGGGTGCGCCAGTCGGGGGGAAGGGGGAAGGCCAGCCGACCGTCGTCGGATCTGATGATCACGTCGGCGGCCTCCCGGTTCGAGCGGATCAGGCGTGTGTTCGGTTCGTCGACGTCGTGGACCCAGGCGGCGGCCTGTGGGCCGGTCCGCCCGTGCTCGATGTGCCTGGCGATCAATCGCACGATTCGCGCCGAGTATTCGCAATCGACGTACCAGCATTCGTCGAGCAGTGGGCGAACCCGTTCCCAACCGTCCTCGTCGTGCAGCAGATAGTTGCCCTCGGTGATGATCGTGGTGTGCCGAGGCTCGACGGCGATCGCGTTGGCGATCGGCTCCTCGATGGAGCGGTCGAACTTGGGGGCGTACATGCAGTGGCCGGGTTCGCGTCGCAGTCGCCCGAGCAGCGCGACATACCCGTCGACATCGAAGGTGTCGGGTGCGCCCTTGTGCTGCCACCGGCCGAGCCGGATCAGCTCGCGTTGCGCCAGATGGAAGCCGTCCATCGGCACCACGACATGAGTATCGGGATGCTCCGCGGCGAGCCCGGCCGCGAGCGTCGACTTGCCCGCACCCGGCGGGCCGGTGATCCCGATGACCTTTCGCGCGCCGGCGGCCGCTCCGTCCACCGGAATATCTTGGCGCACCGTCGAGCTGCTGTCCTGTTCGACTTGTACAGTCTTCGCCCATGTCGTCGATTCATGAACTCGAAATGACGAGCATCACCGGGGAACAGGTCAGTTTCGATCAGTTCCGCGACCAGGTGTTGCTCATCGTCAACGTCGCCAGCGCTTGAGGCCTTACCCCTCAGTACGCAGGTCTGCGTGCGATCCACCACCAGTTCGACGGCTTCCAGGTGCTCGGCTTCCCGTGTAACCAGTTCGGGGCCCAGGAGCCAGGCACCGAGGCCGAGATCCTCGAGTTCGTCACGTCCAAGTTCGACGTCGACTTCCCGATGTTCTCGAAGATCGATGTCAACGGCGACGGGGAGGCCTCCCTCTACACGTTGCTGAAGCAAGCGCAGCCCGGCGACGGCGAGAGCCCTGCGATCGTGTGGAACTTCGAGAAGTTCCTCGTCGACAAGCAGGGCAACGTGGTGCGTCGGTTCCCGCCGATCACCACCCCCGAGGCCGTCGCGGACGTGATCCCCGAATACCTCTGAGCGGTTTGCATGCGCGTCCGCCGGCGACGGGTTCGATGATCGACCACTCGGGTTCGCGTTGGACCGCAGACACCGGTGTGCAGCGCGGGGCGGACTACGACCATCGGTGGAAGCAGATGGCCGAAGCGGGCATCTCGGTGCACGGTGAGGCCGACTTCATCTGCCGGTTCGAACCCGCCAGTGTGCTCGATGCCGGATGCGGTACCGGGCGCGTCGCGATCGAACTCGCAGCGCGCGGGATCGACGTCACGGGCGTCGATCTCGATCGGCCGATGCTCGACCAGGCTCGGGTCAAAGCGCCCGAACTGGGCTGGGTCGAGGCGAACCTGCTGACGGTCGATCTGGGGCGTCGGTTCGACGTGGTCGCCCTGCCCGGCAACGTGATGATCTTCTTGCACCCGGGCACCGAGTCCCGCGTCGTTGCCAACCTGGCGAGGCATCTCGCGGTCGGCGGTGCACTGATCGCCGGGTTCCAACTCGGCCGGGGGTACGACCTCGAACAGTACGACCTCGACTGCGGGGCGGCCGGTCTCGTCGGCCAGGCGCGCTACGCGACATGGGATGCAGATCCATGGGATCCCGCAGCCGGCTACGCCGTCAGTGTCCATCGTCGCTGAGCCATGCCCTGAACACGGCCTTCGGCCTCAGCTGATCCGACTACGGATCGAGGATCGGGAACGGGCAACATGGCAGCATGCCCTCTGCCGTCGAGTCCAGGACGCTGACCGTGCGCGCCGAAGGCGTCGACCTCGTCGCAGACGCGTTCGGTGACGAGTCGGATCCCCCGGTCGTGTTGCTGCACGGAGGTGGGCAGACCCGTCACGCCTGGGGCAGCGCTGCCGAGGCCTTCGCCGCATCAGGCCGGTACGCGCTCGCCTTCGACCTGCGCGGGCACGGCCACTCGGATTGGTCACCCGACGGCGTGTACGGACTCAGCCGATTCGCCGGCGACGTGCGGGCGATCGTGGCCTATCTCGGCGGTCCGCCAGCACTGGTCGGCGCTTCTCTCGGTGGACTGTCTTCGATCATCGCGATCGGTGAGAGCACCGAACCGGTGGCATCCTCGCTCGTGCTCGTCGACGTGGCTCCCAGGGTGGAGGAGGTGGGACGCAACAAGATCGCCGACTTCATGCGGTCCGGCTTCAACGGGTTCGAGTCACTCGAGGACGCGGCCGACACGATCGCAGCCTTCGTGCCGCACCGCCCACGGCCGACGGATCTGTCCGGCCTGCGCAAGAATCTTCGCCAGCGCGGCGACGGCAGGTGGTACTGGCACTGGGACCCCCGCTTCATCACCAATCGCGAAGGCGTCGACGGCCAGGACGGACTGGTGAATCATGAACGCCTGTGCACGGCTGCGAGCCGCATCTCGATACCCACCATGCTCGTTCGGGGGCGGATGAGCGACATCGTCAGCGACGAGAGCGTCCGCGAGTTGCAGCAGCTGGTACCACACGCCGAGGTGGTCGACGTCGCCGGCGCAGGGCACATGGTCGCCGGCGACAAGAACGACGCGTTCAATTCGGCCGTGATCGAGTTCGTGCAGCGCAACGGCTGACCGCCGACCGATCAGACCGTCGGGAATCTGGCGATGCGGGTATAGGTGGCACCGTTCGGGAGCAGGGTGCTCATGGCGAGGGCGACCTCCTCGATCTCGAACACGCTCTGGAACGCGGTGCCATCGACGGCGGATCGAGTATCGCGTGCGAGACGAGCGATGGTGATGTGACCGTAGAACGGGTGCTGGTCCGGTTCCCCGATCCCCTCGGTCGCAGTGAGCACGGCGCCGGCGAGTGAGTCGACGCCGAGCGCCGGAACGACGAGCTGGCGGGCACCGAGTGCTCGGACTGCCGGGCCGAGACGCGCTACGGAACGAGGCAACACTGCCGACGCGAGCCGATGCGCGGTCTCGTCGACGTCGGTGTCGCCGAGAAAGCGAAGCGTGATGTGCCAGTTCGTCTCCGCTACCCACCGCACACCCGGTTCGTGCGGGCGTGGGATCCCACGCAACTGCGTGACGGTCTCGTCGGTCGGCCACGCGGCGATGAACAATCGGGCCATCTCACCATCATCGCCCGCTTGTCGAGAGCGTGGATGGATTGTCGGCTGCGGTGCCATCGCGTCGGTCGACGGGTCCGGACGACAGGGACTGGTGACCCTGTTGGCGATCTGCCGACCGATTTACGCTTGGGGCATGCGAATCGGAATCAACGGCTCGGACAAACTGGTGCGGCCCGATCTCGAGCAGATCATCGTTGATGTGCAAGCGACCGAGACCGAGGGTTTCTCCAGTTACTGGTTGGCGCAGACGGCGCTGGTCGACGCGACCGCGCTGCTCGGTCTGGCGGGAGCGCGCTCGTCGTCGATCGAGTTGGGTACCGCAGTGGTTCCGACATGGGAGCGGCATCCTCACGCACTCGCCGCGCAGGCGCTGACCGCCCAGGCGGCATGTGACGGTCGGTTCACACTCGGGATCGGGCTGTCGCACCGACCGGTGGTCGAGGGAGCGCTCCGGATCGAGTGGGATCGCCCGCTCCGTCACATGATCGAGTACCTCGATGTGTTGCAGCCGTTGTTGACGGACGGCAAGGTCAGCTACCGAGGTGACATCTGGAGCTACATGGGTAGCGGCGGGCGCCCGACGCATCAACCGCCGAAGGTGATGCTGGCAGCGCTCGGCGAGCAGATGTTGCGCCTCGCCGGGCGGCGCACCGACGGAACGATCCTGTGGTGTGTCGGCCCGGCGACGATCGAACAGCAGATCCTGCCGACCATCTCGAAGGCCGCCGACCAAGCCGGACGCGCTGCGCCCAGCATCGTGTGCAGCCTTCCCGTGTGGGTCACCGACGACATCGTGCCGGCCAAGAACTTCGTGGCGACGGCGTTCAAGGACTACGCCGTGTTGCCGTCGTACCGGGCGATGCTCGACATCGAGGGCGTGCAGGGCATCGACTCGATCGCCCTGATCGGGAGCGAACAACAGGTGACCGACGGGCTGGCTCGGATCGACAGCTCGGGGGCGACCGACTTCACCGCGCTGGTGATGGGCGCGAACGCCGACGAGCTGACGCGTGCGCGCTCGGTACTGGCGGCCTACGGCGCCTGAGGATTCGGGACGCGGCGGGAGCCTCAGCCCGCGATCGCAGGTCGCGGACACCCTCCGCAGATCTTGGAGATCAGCCGCGCCACCTGCATCGTGGTGCGGTCGTGCAGGTACGGACCGACGATCTGTACGCCGATCGGCAGGCCGTCGTCGCCCAGGCCGGCGGGAATCACGGTCGCCGGCAGGAAGCCCGCACCGGCAGGCCCTGTCCATCCGAACAGGTCGAGATAGGGGCGCTGTGTGCCGTCGATCTCGACCGTGCGGCCCCACTGCGGCTGGGAATGATCGTGAGGAATGGCGCCCCTGGGCTGAACCGGCATCAGCATCACGTCGTACGACTCGAAGAACTCGCGCCAGCGCTCACGGATCTGGAGGCGGCGTTCGTTGTGGGCGAGCCACTCGCGGTGTCGCATCGCGGCCGCCCGGCGAGCGACTCCGATGGGGCTGAGGTCGTCGATCGCGGCGAGTTCTTCGATCTCCGAGTAGGAGTACTCGCCCGAGAGGGCGGCGAACAGCAGCCGCTTGAACACGAGGTCGGCCTTCTCGAGCGTGAAGCCGGGTCGGGCTTCGGAGTCGACCCGGCCGCCGGCCGACTCGATCGCGCCGACGACATCGCCGAGGACCCGTCGCGTCGACGTGTCGACTGGGCAGTACGCGTCGTCGAGCCATGCCGCGATCCGCAGATCGGAGAAGTCGAGCGCACGAGGAGCCGGGAGCTCGAGCCGCCAGCCCGGCTGGTTCCACCGGTCGGGCCCGACGAGGATGTCGAGTTCGACCTCGAGGTCGTCGACGGAGCGTGCCATCGGCCCGCACACCGCGAGATCGGCCTGCGTGAGGGTGCCCGGCATACCAGGAATCTGGCCGTGGGCGGGCACGATGCCGTAGCTCGGTTTGTGTCCCATGACACCCGAGTAGTGGGCGGGCACGCGTATCGACCCGCCGATGTCCGAGCCCAGCTCGATCGGGCTGAAGCCCATCGCCAGCGCGGCTGCTGAGCCACCGGACGAGCCACCCGGTGTGTGATCGACGTCGTGCGGGTTGTTGGTGGTGCCGTATACGTCGTTGAAACTCTGGATGTCGCCGGCGAAGATCGGCAGGTTGGTCTTCGCGAACGGGATCGCCCCGGCTTCGCGCAGGCGCGCCACCGGCCATGCGTCGTGCGTGGGTACGTGCTCGGCGAGATCGGGCGACCCGCTGGTGGTGATGCACCCCTCGGTCTGGAAGGAGTCCTTGATGGTCATCGGAACACCGTGCAGCGGCCCGAGATCGTCACCCCTGGCGACCGCTGCGTCCGCCGATCTCGCGGATTCGCGTGCGCGTTCGATATCCCAGTGGACGATGGCATTGATCGGGCCGTCGAGCGCCTCGATCCGCGAGACGAAGTGTTCGAGTGCCTCGCTCGCCGACACCTCGCGACCCCGAATCGCAGCTGCCAGGTCGGTCGCCGACCACCAGTGCAGATCTGTCATGTCCCCTCCTGACCCCCGACGAGACGTTGCACGCTCGCGGGCAGCTTCGTCAAGCTACACGTCGTCGCCGAAGCCAGGCAGGCTCGATCGTGCCGCGGCACCGACACCTTGCCGAGCGTCATGCCGCCGAGCGCTCGATGTCGGCCCAGAAGGTGGGCCCGTCGCGTCGCACGATCGCCCCCTCGCCGAACGCCCTGCTGATCCTGACGATCGATTGGACGTGCTCGTCGACCAGCTCGTCGAACCGGTCACGTTCGTCGCCCGATGGCCATCCCCGGCGTTCGAGTGAATCGGACACCGCTTGGCGCAGCAGCGACGGCGTGATCGCCGTGCGATCCACCACCATCGCCGTAGTGGTGGCCTGAGAGCTGACCAGACCCGGGAAGCCCCGGCTGCAGCCGCAGGCGTCGGGGAGGCAGCACTCGACGGTGACCGGTGTGACGAGCTCGCCCTCGACGGCGTGACAGTAGTCGCCGCCGGCTCGGCCCTGGTCGTCCCTCGTCGCCACCAACACCAGCATCTCGTCCTCCAGAAGGTTCGTTCGGGCTCCGTCGTCGTGCGGAGCGCTGCGGCCGACGGCATCGGCGGCCTTCGCTCATCATGACGAGAGGGTGCGCGTGAGTTTCCGAACGTCGATCCGAGGCGTACGGTCGTGTGCGTGACGGCGAACCTCCTTCCCGATGACGTCGAGTTCGTACGGGTGACACCGGACTTCGACCAGCGCTCCGTCCCGGCCGGACTCCTGGGTTCGCATCGCGTCGCGGACGGCGTGTGGGGACGGTTGGTCGTGCGGTCGGGTTCGATCGAGGTCGTCTTCGACGGTGTCGCCGACGGCCGTCACGTGGTCACCGCAGGCGGTACCCGGGTCTTGCCTCCTGGGGCGCGTCATCACGTCGAACTGGTCGGCCCGGTTCGGTTCGCGGTCGAGTTCCACCGGGCGCCGTCACCCGATCAGCCGGTCGATACGGTGACCGCATGAGTTGGATCGGCTGGATCGCCGTCGGGCTGCTGGCGGGTGGTCTCGCGCGCTGGATCGTGAAAGACGATCGTTCGGGCTGCATCTACACGATGATCGTCGGTGTCGTCGGCGCGATCATCGGCGGCTGGCTGATGGCGACGATCGATCAGGACGGCGTCGGCGACTTCTCGCTGCGCAGTATCGGTGTGGCCGCGATCGGGGCCGTGGTGCTGCTGCTGGTGCTGCAGGCGATCGCCGGGCGCGGGCCACGCAGCAACCGTCAGCACTGACCGTCAGGGCCCTCCGGCCGATGTGATTTCGAGCACGAGCGGTGCATGATCGCTGGGCTTCTCGGTGGGATGGTCGTCGGCACGTTCGGCAGTGTCGATCCAGACCCGTTCGACCCGGGCGGTGAGATCGGGTGTGCACAACGCAAGATCGATCCTCAAACCCCGGTTGCGCTCGAACTGGCCCGGCCGGTAGTTCCACCAGGTGAAGATGTCGGGGCCGGGGAGGTGCCGGCGGGTCACGTCGCACACGCCGGCATCGAGCAACGCCGCGACGGCGGCCCGTTCGGCGGGGCTGGCATGGGTCTTGCGTCGCCAACGCGACGGGTCGTAGATGTCGAGGTCGGTCGGGGCAACGTTGAAATCGCCCGCCACCAGCATCGGCTCGTCGTCCCTGATCACGGCGCGCAAACGTTCGAGCCAGACCAGTTTGTACAGGTAGTGAGGGTCATCGAGCGCGCGACCGTTTGGCACATAGACCGAGTACACCCTGACACCGCCGCACCGGGCGGAGATGAGCCGAGCCTCGTCGAACGGTGCCCTGTTGACACCCTGAAAGCCGCGCTGTACCTGCTCGAGGCCGACACGACTGAGGATCGCCACCCCGTTCCAGTGATCCCGTCCGTGGTGGGCGACTTCGTAGCCCAATGATCGGTAGGCGCCGGTGAAGGTCGACGACGCGAACGTCGCGTCGTCACATTTCGTCTCCTGCAGCAGGACGACGTCAGGCTCGTACTGACGAAGCCACGACAACAGCCGCGTCTGACGCGACCTGATCGAGTTGACGTTCCAACTGACGATTCGCATCAAGGGTTCTTGCCCGACAGGCGCGATGCCGTGAGCCGCTTACGGCCGGCCGGCGTGCGGGTGCTCGACGCGCATCGTGTAGATCGCGCCGGCGGCCTTTCCGGCGACCTCGTCGGGGTGCGAGCCCGGCGCGCACAACACGTGCAACGTCCGGCCGTCATCGCCGCCGAGCGCACACGCGAAGGTCAGCTGGGGCGTCGGGACGCGATGGGTGACCGTGCCACCCGCTTCGACCCGCACGACCTGCGAGCCGATCGCGTCGGAGAACCAGATCCCTCCGCCGGCGTCGAGCGAGCAACCGTCGGGCGCCGTGCCGGGGATCTCGGCCCACTGGCGCCGGTCGGTGAGCGTCGCGTCGTCGTTGATCGTGAAGGCGACGTAGTCGCCACCGAACGACTGACCGACGATCAGCGTGTTGCCGTCGGATGTGATCACCGAACCGTTGGGGAAGGCCAGCCCGGTCGCCGCGACCTCAGTGCTTCCGTCGGGCCGCACCAACGCCAGGTCCGATGTCTTGAACTCCGCACGGCCGTCGAGGTCGAACCCGAAGTTGCCCACATAGATGTTGCCGCGGGCATCGACGACCAGATCGTTGCAATGCCAGGTCGCAATGTCGGAGAGGTCGGCGTGCTCGACCAGCCTGCCGTTCCCGTCGTCGCGCATGACTCGACGGCTGGTCATGAAGACGACCACGAGGGTGCCGTCGGGCAACCAGCCCATACCGGACGGTCGATCGTCGAGGCCGTCGTACACTGCCGTGCGCTCGCCGTCGGCCGTGACCCGGTAGATCGATCGTTGGAAGAAGTCGGAATACCACAGCGCGCCGTCGTGCCAGCGCGGCCCCTCCCCGAAGTCGACGCCGTCGACGAGTAGTTGCAGTTCGTTGTTGGTGTCGATGCTCACGCCTTGAACCTACGAGACGAGCCGCTTCGGCCACCAGTTGTGACCTGAAGCCGGAGCTGCTCCGACTCGTACCATTGGACGATGGCGTTCGACACCCCGATCACACCCGATGGCGACACGATCACCGGCCCGGCGCGCCAACCGCGACAGATGCTCGCCGATCAGGCATACGACGGCCACGCGAGCGTTCACGACGGTGCTGTGGCAGACAAGCTCGGTCTGCCGGGCGCGCCGATCGAAGGCCCGACGCACTTCAGCCAGTTCGATCCGTTGGCCTTCTCGGTGTGGGGCCGACGCTGGTTCGAGACCGGTTGCATCAGCGTCCACTTCCAGACGATGGTGGTCGAGGGCGAATCGGTGACGGCATCGCTCACCCGCGGAGCAGAGCCCGACGTCGCACGTATCGACGCCGTCAAGGGCGACGGCACGCCGGTGCTCACCGGGACGGTCAGTGTCGACCCCGCCGCAACGACCGAACTCGGCGAACGGCTCGCCGACATGCAGGCTCGCGAACCCGGCGAGTTGTTCATGCTCGACCGGCTGACGGTCGGCCAACGCAGCCGTACTGCGGCGTCGGTGTCGATCGGGTTGGACTCGACCAATGGCTCGTTGTACCCGTTCTCGCTCCGGAACAAACTCGGCGTGATCACCGAGCCGTCGCCCTGGTACGACACCGACGACAATCCGTGGGGTCGACCGATCGTGCCGTTCGAGATGTTCAGCGTGCTCGCCCACAAGGTCGGCAACGATCTCGCGACGCGTGGACCGGCAGTCGGCCTGTTCATCGATCTCGAGGTGCGGGTCGTCGACGGCCCACTGTTCGTCGGCGAGGAGTACGTGCTCGATCGCCAGGTGTTGGCTCTGGGCCAGAGCCGCCGGGTCGAGTCGCATTGGGTCGAGACCGAGGTGTCCTCCGCCGCGACGGGCCGCCACATCGCGACCGTGCTGTTGCACTCGGGCCTGTTCAAGGCGTCGTACGCCGGCTATCCCGCCGACCGGCTCTGATCGGAAACGTGCCAGGCACGTTTCGTACTTGCGAAATGTGCCTGGCACGTTTCGTAACTCGTACGGTTGGGGGATGAGCGATGTGGGGACACGGGTCGATGTCGAGGGGCACTACGACTGGGGGCGGATCGTCGACGATCTGAACCGTCTGCTCAGGCTGCGCACCACGCCGATCGGCATGAAACGCTTTGGCACGGTCGCGGAGATGGAAGCGATCCCCAAGATCCGACGACCGCGCGCAGTCCACACGACCGACCAGATCGTCGGGCAGGCGGCTCGCAACGGTTGGACGGTCGGCATCACCAAGGCCGACCTCGTCGGCGACCAGTGCGCGGCCGTGATCGGTCTGCACCCGCGCGACGACGAGTGGCTGTCGGGTGTCCGGTACTCGGGTGTCTGGTACTCGACCCCCGAGGATGCCGCCGCTCACCAGGCGGCGATGGATCTGCCCGATTTCGGTGAGCACGAGGCGTTGGCCGTCTCACCGCTCGCCGGCGGACGGCTCGACCCGCCCGACATCTGTCTGATCTATGCGACTCCGGCTCAGATGATCCTGTTCATCAACGGGCTCCAGTGGACCGGCTATCGAAAGCTCGAGTGGGGCTGTGTGGGCGAGTCGTCGTGTGCGGACTCGTGGGGGCGTGCTCTGGCGACGGGCGAACCGAGTCTCTCGATCCCCTGTTTCGCCGAGCGTCGCTACGGCGGTGTGATGGAGGACGAGTTGCTGATGGCGATCCCCCCGTCGTTCCTGCCCAAGGTGATCGCCGGACTCGATGCCTTGTCGCGCAACGGTCTGCGGTATCCGATCCCGCAATACGGCGTCAACGCAGATGCCCGTGCCGGCCTCGGGGTCAGCTACGGCGACTGATCAGATCCTGCTCGAGTTGCCCTGAGCGGGTGGGGTCGCGCGTCGTCTCGGGCGCCCGCCGGCTCCGTCGCGCGGTCTGTACGGCGGCGACCGACCGTCGTAGTGTCGACCGTATGTGGGGTATCCAGATCACCGAACAGGGCGGACCGGACGTACTGAGGTGGTGCGAACTGCCCGACCCGACGGCGGCGGCCGGTCAGATCGTGGTCGAGGTCGCTGCGGCGGGCCTGAACTACATCGACACCTATCAGCGCTCCGGCCTGTATCCGGTCTCGCTGCCGTTCGTGCCCGGTCTCGAGGGGGCTGGGGTCGTCACCGAGGTCGGTGAAGGCGTGTCGAGATTCGCGGTGGGCGACCGGGTCGCGTGGGCGACCGGCCCTGGGTCGTATGCCGGGTTGGTCGCCCTGTCGGCCGAGGCCGTGGTGGAGGTGCCGGTCGACGTCGACCTCGAGACCGCCGCTGCGCTGCCCTTGCAGGGGATGACCGCTCACTTCCTGGCCACCGGCACCTATCCGCTCGGCCCGGGGGACCGATGCCTGGTGCATGCCGGTGCCGGTGGCGTCGGCCTGTTGCTGATCCAGATCGCGAAACTGCGCGGCGCAGAGGTGTTCACCACGGTCGGCACCCCCGAGAAAGCCGAGCTGGCCACTGCGGCCGGCGCCGACCACACGATCCTGTACCGAGATGTCGATTTCGCGGAGGCGGTGATGGCACTTGCGGGTGAACGGCCGCTCGACGTGGTCTATGACGGTGTCGGCAGGTCGGTGTTCGCGCAGAGCCTCACACTGCTTCGTCCGCGGGGCATGATGGTCACGTTCGGCAACGCATCCGGCCCGGTCGACCCGGTGGCGCCGCTCGAACTGTCGGCCAACGGCTCGCTGTTCCTGACCCGTCCGACGTTGTTCCACTATGTGCGAACTCATGCCGAGTTGCAGGGTCGGGCCGACGACCTGTTCGACTGGGTGGCCGACGGTCAGCTCGACGTACGGATCGGTGCACGTTACGCGTTGCGCGATGCGGCCGAGGCCCATCAGGCGCTCGAGACCAGGGCGACCGCCGGCAAGGTGCTGCTCATCCCCTGAGCGGGGCTCGGGGCGCGCCCGCACGAATCTGTCGGATCAGCAGTCGTCGAACAGGAAGTACGGGAGGTCGCCGGCAGCCATGCCGATCACCGTCACGTCCGCAGGTGCAGGGTTACCGGTCACGTAGCTGCCGTCGGCATCGAACGACGAGAACGGCTCGCCGCTGCTGTACAGCGTGAGAGCCACACCCCCGACGTCTCCGTAGCCGATGGTGTAGCAACCGCCTTCGTCGACGGCGATCGCGTCGGGATGGTCGGCCCAGACCGAACCGACCTCGATGCCGTCCACGGTGGCGAGCCGTGGCAGCGCATCGCTGTCGAGGTTCCAGCCCGTCAGCGTCAGCGAATCGGTCGTCGTACCGCCGAACTGCACGCAGATGTCGTTCGAATAGCAGACCGACCGACCCACGGGATGGAGGTAGCCCTCCTCGCCGGTCGCGTCGAGGAACGAGTCGCCGTCGACATCGGGGTAGGTCTGGGCGCGATCGAAGATCGGAGCACCGAGCGCCGTCGCCAGCCCGTCGACGACGGTGTCGTCGTCGTCGCCGAACGCGAACGGTGTGATGCCGTTGGAGGAGAGCACCAGATCGACGGGCGTGAGCACCGAGGGGATCGTGGTGGTGGTCGCGACGGTGGTGGTCGTCGCGACGACGCTCGTCGTGGTGGTGGGTGCAGCCGAACTCGTGGGCAGGGCGGTCTCGGCGACGCTCGTGGTGGCTACTTCGGTCGTGACGGCGGACGTGGCGGGTGCGGTCGTCGGGCCCGCGGTGTCGTCGTTCGTGGCCACCGAGTCGGCACGGCTGCAACCGCCCGACACCAACATCACGGCCGCGGTGACGATGGCTCGACTGACGACGGTGTGACGGATCGGCATACCGTCACCGTAACGAGCCCGGTTCGGTTCGAGGCCGTTCTCTACAGGCTGCGGACGTGCGAACGGATCGAAACCAGCCAGATGCAGATCGTGCAGAAGATGCCGGAGATGACCATGGCGGTGCCGACCGTCGTGGTGCTGACCAGGCCGAACAGCATGAGCGCCCCGATCGGGAACGCACCGTTCTGCGCCATCGCAGCGAGACCCATGACGCGACCCATCAGCTCGGGTGGGGTGTTCAACTGGGTGAGGGTCCGCAGCAGCGTCATCGCGACCCCGCCACTCATTCCCCACAGGAACGCGAACACAGCGGTGACGACGTAGACCCGGGACGAGCCGATCGCGATCAACCCACCACCGAGGAAGAAGCCCGTGAAGATCGTGAGTACGAGCCCGGGTCGGGCCGGTGTCCATCGGGTCGCCAGCAGGAACGAGGTGCCCATCATGCCGATGCTCATGAACGCGTTGAGCGCACCCGCGGCGAACGATTCCTTGCCCAGTACGTCGCGAGCGAACTCGGGCAACAGCAGCACCGAGCTCGTGATCGCGAGGCCCATGATGAACGTGATCGCGAGCAGGGACCGCAATGGCTCGGTGCCCAGTGCGGCGCGAGCCCCTTTCCGGATCGCGCCCTGACGGCTCTGGTTGGCACCGGCCAACTGATCGGGCAGCGGCGTGATCGCGTATCGGAGTGCGGCGAGGGCACTCGCGATCGCGAGCAGCCAGAACCCTGCCGAGATCCCGAACAGCTGGATGACGCCACCCCCGATGAACGCTCCGGCGATCGTCGCCACCATCATCCCGAGGTTCTGGATCGCGACCGCCTGCATCAGGTGCTGTGCAGGGACCAGCGTGGGTACGAGCGCTTGGAGCAATGGGGTCACCATCGCCGGTGCGATCGCCGTGATGAAGGCACACACCATGGCGACGGGCACGTTCATGAGCGAGGTGTCGACCAGCAACGCTGTCACGGTGAAGAGCAGTGTGCTGCTGATCATCAGTGTGAGACCGAGCTGCCGGGGAGGCATCCGGTCGACCAGCGAGCCCGCCCAGGCCGAGAGGAAGAGGTGCGGTGTCCCGAGCAGGATTCCGAGGATCGCCGTGGCCGGGTTCCATTCGGTCAGCTCGCCGATCAACCAGACGAACACGAATCGGCTCGACCCGAACGCCAATGCCACCAGCGTGTTGGCGATCGCCACGCCGCGAAACGCAGGGATTCCGAGGAGGCCCTTGATGCCGCCGTCCGGCTCGACCACCTCTGCCGCCTCGATCATCATCGAGCGAGCCTCTCATGATCGATCGACGAGCTCCGGGTCGGAACGAGCCGACCACGAGTCGCCAGGCTTCGTATCAGGTGGGGAGCCACCCCGCGGCGTCGACCATCATCTCGATCCGCTGGGTGTGGGCCATCGCATAGCCGGCCTCGGTGACATTCCAGCCGGCGTGGCGCAACGCGGAGGCGGCGGCCCGGCCGCGCTCGGGTGGCATGATCGAATCGAGTTCGCCGACCTGGACCAGGGCGGGTCGGCCGTCGCCCGAGGCGGACGACAGGTCGAGCACCAGCCCCTCGACATCGGGCAGGGCACAGCACATCGCCCACACACCGCCGAAACGGGGACCGCCGGTTCTCAGGGCGAGCGCCAGGGCGAGGAAGCCTCCCTGGGAGAACCCACCCACGATGCATCGTTCGGGAGCGATGCCGGCCGCATGCATCTCGTCGATGACGAACGCGTCGACGGCATCGACAGCGGAGAGGAACGACTCGGCGACCGGCTCACCGTCGACGCGGTCGTACCACGATGCACCGTCGCCTTCGGGGAGGTCGTGGAGCGCACGCGGACAGATCGCCGAGTACCTGACGTCCGGGTCGATCAGGGGAACGTAGGCGGCCAGGTGATGCTGTTCGGAACTCCAACCGTGGAACAGGAACAGCAGCCGGTCGGCGCCTTGTCGGGAGACGCGATAGCTGGTGAGCGGCATCTGGGTCGGTCAGCTTCCGAGCTGGATCCCGAGCTTGGGCAACACCTCGGTGGCGGTCATCTCGAGTTGTTCGTCCATCTGCTCCTGGGTGAGCCCGGGCATGTCGAAGAACAGTACGAAGTGCTCGACGCCGACCTCGTCGCGGTAGCGGCCCATCAGCTCGGCACAATCCTCGGGCGACCCGATCAGCATCATGTCCTGCTCGATCGAGTCCTCGAGCGTGGGCATGAACCCGAACGGGACCGGGCTGCCGTCGGGCTGACGGTAGGCGCGGAATCTGCCGTACGGGGCGAGGAAGCGGATCCATTCGTCGTGCGGGTTGCGTGCGCCTCGTTTGGCGTCTTCCATGGTGCGACCGACGTGCATGTTGATCGCCAGACAGCGCCCCTCGCCACGGCCGAGATCCCACCCGCCGGCGGCCGCTTTGTTGCCGAAGTCGTCCCACCACACCTTGGTGTCGGCGAGACCACGGGCGGGTAGCACGGCGTGGTGCCGGACGCGGGCGCAGTAGTCGAGGGTGGGCGGCGAGGTGACGGCCTGCCAGACATCGATCGGCGCGATCGGCTTCGGCACGAGGGTGAGATCCTGCACCGTCGAACCACGGTCGGGGATCCCCGGCGGCGGCAGCACGAAATGCTTGCCGTTGAACGAGAACGTCTCGTTGTTCCACGCCGACTTGATGATCTCCATCGACTCTTCGAAGATCTCGCGGTTGACCCGGTCGAGTTCGGCCGACATCTCGTTGTCGCCGGACGCCACGACGCCGCCGAGCGACTGTGCCTCGCGGGGCACCGTGCCGCGGCCGACTCCGAACTGGATCCGATTGTCGGTGAGGATCTGCATCATCGCGGCGTCCTCCGCGAGGCGCAGCGGGTGCCACTGCGGCACGACGTTGAACATCTGGCCGAGGCGCAGGCGCTGCGTCTCCTTGGCGAGATGCAGGCCGAACAGGATCAGGTTCGGGGTGACCTCGTATCCTTCGTACTGGAAGTGATGCTCGGTGAGCCACATCGTGTCGTAGCCCAAGCGGTCCATGGTCTTGGCCCAGTGGGTGAGGTGGCGATAGCAGGCGAGGTAGTCGTCGTTGCCGTAACGTCGGTCGACGGGCTGGGGACCGTCGTTGCCGGCATCGGGCATCGGGACGCTGCCGTAGAAGTTGGCGTCGATACGCATCGCAGCAGTCTCGCAGGCCATCCGCCACGATGCCGCGTCGGGGCACGAGGCTGAGAGCCCGGAAGGCCCAAAGTCCCTGCTTGTCGAGTTGTCGTACCAGTAGCGTTGATGCCGAGAGGCGCAATGATCGATCTTCACTACGGAGCGGTGCTGCGGCCCGACTGGTCGTCGGAGATGGTGCGCGCACCGCACCCGGCTGATGGTTCACCGGTGTTCACCGTGCACGAATCGTTGGCCCGGCAGGCCGCTTCGGATCCGCGCTACTCGGCTGAGCCTCTGCTGCTGCTCCACGGGGTGGGCAACAGCGGAGCCGTCTGGGGGCCGGTGCTGTCGTCGGTTGCAGCTCTGGGACCGGTGAGCGCGCCCACGATCTCGCCCGAGCTCCTGGCTGGAGGCACCGACGATCGCGACGAGGCGGTGGCGCGGCTGGTCGAGTGGTTGGCCGAGCTGGCGCCGCCACCTTGGAGGCTGGTGGGCCATTCGATGGGAGGCGTCCTCACCGGACTGATCCTGCGTTCCCATCCCGAGAGCGTGTCGAACGCGGTGCTGTTGAACTCGCCCCTGCCCGGCACGGTCCGGCGACTCCGCACGCGCGACACGCTCGACCGAAATGGCCGGGCGCTGCTGGCGATGAAGGGGCTTGCCCAGATCACCCAGTTCGGCCGGCCGCGGCTGCCGAGATTCCTGCGTGGTGCCGAGCTGGCCGTCGTCCGTACCGGGCTGCGCGGGTTCGTGCACGACCCGGCCGCGCTCGATGGCCGGGTCATCAGCCGCGCGATCCTCAGGTCGAGGACCACCGACGGCATCGACTTCCTGCGGCTCGCCCGCGAGCTGCCGCCTTGGGAGGCCGAGCCGTTCGCATCTCGTCCCGTGACGGTCATCCTCGGTGACGACGATCCGCTCATACCTGTCTCGGATCGCGGCGACGTGGCCGTTTCGTATCCTGCAGCGGACATCCAGGTGGTTGCCGACTGCGGGCATTTCGTGCATCTCGAGCATCCGGGATCGACGCTCGATCTGATGACGAGGTTCTACTCGAAGATCGCTGCCGCGTGATCGGAAGCGGTCGGGAACCGAGGCGTCATTCGTCGAACTCGGCGTGCCAGCTGTCGAGGAACTTGTGGAACCGCTGGTACGAGTAGGGGAGGAACCGGATCCGCTGGATCGGCTCGAGCGCCAGTGGGAGCGCAGCCATCGCGTACATGTAGTCCGACAGCAACAGCGCTCGTCGTGTCTCGGCCACCAGGTCGGCCAGTTCGGCCTCGCGTTCGGCGGGTGTCGCGAACGTGATGTTGTCGAGGTAGCAGGCGATCAGCGAGGCGAGATCGGCATCGGAGTAGGTCGGGGCCTCGATCGTGAAGTGGGGCGCCTCGGCCAGGCCGTGTCGCATCACCGTCTCCGCGAACAGGTTGGCGAAATCGAACGCGATGTGGTTGAGGCACGAGAACTCGAAATCGAGCAACTTGATGCTGCCGTCGTCGAGGTGCATGACGTTGCCGTGATAGGTGTCGTTGTGGCAGAACACCGGCGGCCGGTCGGGCAGGCACCGCAACACCTTCTCGATCGTGGCGTCGCTGTAGATCTCGGTCAGGTCGTCGCACAGCGATCGCTCGTCGCTGGGGAACTCATCGCGCCGCTCGCCGAGCACCGATCGGGCCATCTCTCCCCACTGTTCGTGGAGCAGCTCGAAGAACGTCCGCGACGGCAGCCCATCGGGTCGGAGTTGGTGCAGGCGGTAGAGCTCGTTCGCGATGCCGCGCTGGATCGTCGGGTCGAAGACGTCGACGGCGGTGAGGGTTCGGCCCACGAAGAACTGTTCGATCCGGCAGATCTCGTCGTAGTGGTAGCAGCGGGCGGCGATCCCGTGTTCCCCGAGCAGCAGGAACGTCGCTCGTTCGGCGGCCGCATCGAGGATCGCGTTCTCCTTGCCCGCCAGGTGGCGGTACAACACCGCCGGGGGGTCGGCCTCGACCTGTGCCCTGACCCCCATCGTGAACGACGAGAAGCCCTTCGGTTCGTCGAACTCGAAGTCGTCGATCGTGAGCGAGCGCCAACCGGGCAACGCCGCCTGACACCGCTCGAAGACTTCGACGCTCATCGAAGCTGCCCCTCCGGGTCGGCCGCTGTCGGGTGCCAGAGCACCGGATCGTGTCCGATGCGACGGATGGGGCAGGAGCCCGGCGGTGTCGTCACAGGAACTCGGCCGAGCCGAGGTCGGTGACCGTGGTGCTGTAACGGGTGAACATCGTCTCCATCAACTCGCGTCCGCGTTCGTTGAGCGTGCTGAGTTCGACATCGGCAGCTCCCGTCACCAGATATCCCATCAACACCAGCCCCGCTGCCCGGTAGTCCTCGCGGCACTGATCGAGGCTGTACCCGTTGACACCGTTGGCGACCAACTCGCGGTGGTAGCCGGCCACCAGGGCGTCCTGGTGGGTGCGTCGCCACTCGGGATCGAAGTTGCCTCCGAGGAAGTACACGACGTCCCACAGCGGATTGGCGCGGAAGGGGAGCTGGAAATCGAGCAGGGCGAACGGCGCTTGGTCGGGGTGGTCGCCGAACATCATGTTGTCGAGACGAAAGTCGCCATGGATGAAGGTGTGGGGATTACGTCCGACGCCGGCATCGGTCATCGCGTCGTAGTCGGCTGCGCAGACATCCACGAAGGCGTCGACCTCCGGAGACACGAGATAGCTGAAGTCCCGGTGGAACTTGTCGACGGCGCCGAGGAACGCGCCCTTCAGGATCTCGAAGTAGGGACTGGACGCGTCGGGTAGCCACGTCGAGAAGTCGTCGAGCTCAGGGCTTTGCCACCACCGGGCGTGCAGTTTGGCGGCTGCGGCCAGCGCCATCTCGGCCTCGGCCAGCGAGCACGACGCGAGTTGATTGCCGGGCCGCATCGGCGCCAGGTCTTCGAGGAGAAGGGCGAAGTGGACCCCGCCTTCGACCTCGTTGGCGTAGCACCTCGGGATACGAAGTTCGATCTCGGACGCGATGTCACGGTAGAAACCCGCTTCCTTCTCGTAGAAGCCGAGCAACAATCCCATGTGCTTGAAGCCCTCGTTGGCCGTGGGAAGCTTCGAGATCATCGCGGTGGTCGACTCGGGAGTCGGGTGATCGTAGGTCAGTTCGAGGCGGGCGACCTCGCCGAGGAAACCGACGCCCTCGCCGATCACGGTTGCCGAGACGTCGGTGACGCGGGCGCCACCGCGGGTGGCATCGGACAATACGGAGTTGAGCCAATCGGCGCTGATCTGAGCGCTCGTCGTCGGCAACGTCGTCATGTCGATACCCCCCGGTTGACAGCCAGACAGTATCCGACGGGCAGTGGCGGTCAAGCCCGCCGAGCGCGGGGACCCGCGGGTGCGTGCCCGAACTTGCGGTGCGGACCGCGGGGAGCGATGATCGAGGCTGATCTGCGGAAACGAGATGGTGATGGAAACCCAAGAGCGTGAGCAACGTTTCGAGCATCGGATGTCCGACAGCGAAGCGTTGATGTGGAACATCGAGAAGGATCCGTGGCTGAATCCGAGTGGCGCGGCGATCACGATCCTCGATCGACCACTCGACGTCGACCACTTCATGCAGACCATGCGAGCGGCCACGGCCGCGATGCCACGCCTGTACGAGCGGGTGGTTCCGGGAATCGGCCGACTCGCCACGCCGGCCTGGGTGCCCGACGCGGAGTTCGACCTCGATTACCACGTCCGGTTCGTCCGGCTGCCGAAGCCCGGAACGGAACGTCAGCTGTTCGACATGGCTGCCAAGCTGTACCAGGAGCCGTTCGATCGGACGCGTCCACTCTGGCGCTACGTCATCATCGACGGTCTGAAAGGTGGCAAGTCGGCGATCTATTCGATCCTGCATCACGCCGTCGCCGACGGCATCGGCCAACTCCGCATGGCCGAGCTGTACCAACAGCTCTCACGCGACGACCCGGCGCCTCCGGATGTCGATCTCGACGCGGTGATCGCCGAGGCGGTCGCGGCGCACGCCCCTCGCCAGATCGGCGGCGATCTCGGCGGCAACGTGATCGAGTCCACGGTCGGCTCGATGGCACACATCGCGCGCCGCCAGATGGGTATGGCACGTCGCGTCTTCGACGAGATGCTCACTTGGCCGGGTGATCCCAGTCGGGTCGCGAGCAGCGTCGAGAACGTTCTCAACGCGACCAAGTCCACTGTCGGCGCCGCCTTGGGTTCGGGCGACGAAGTGCACGGCGGCTCGCCGTTGTGGGCGAACCGCTCGCGACATCGTCATTTCGAAGCGGTGCGCGTTCCGCTCGACGATCTGAAGGACGCGTCGAAACGCCTCGGCGGAACCATCAACGATCTGTTCCTGGCGGCGATGGTGGAAGGGGCGGTTCGATACCACGCCGATCGTGACGTCGAGGTCGATGCTTTCAACACGAGCTTCGTGCTGAGCACCCGAACCGACGACGCGATCGGTGGCAATTCGTTCACGCCGGTACCCGTTCAGGTGACGGGTGCGCCGATGCCGCTGGCCGACCGGGTGACCGACATCAGTGCCCGCTTGGCTGCCAAGCGTGAAGGGATGACGGGCGGTGCCGGGTTGGGCGCGTTGTCCGGTGTGGCGAACCTGTTGCCGACGTCGGTCGTCACCCGTGCGGCGAGGGCCCGAGCGGCCCGGATGGACTTCGCCACGTCGAACCTTCGTGGCGCGTGGTTCCCGCTCTACGTCTCTGGTGCGTTGGTGCTCGACGTGTTGTCGATGGGTCCCGTCGCCGGCACGGCATGCAACGCGACGGCCATGTCGTACAACGGCATGTTCAGCGTCGGGTTGTTCATCGATCCGGTCGCAATCGACGCGCCTGCGGATTTTCGGGATGCCGTCGCCGACGCGTTCGCCGATCTGATCGGCCTCTGAGTCCGGTCAGCCGTCGGCGGGATTCCAGCCGCTGACCGACTTGACCTCGAGGAACTCCTCGATGCCCCACGTGCCGCCCTCGCGTCCATTGCCCGACTGGCCGTAGCCGCCGAACGGCGCACCGGCGCCACGCGCTTGGCCGTTCATCTCGACCATTCCGGATCGCAGGCGGCGAGCGACGCGGCGCGCCCGGTCGGGATCGGTGGTCTGCACGTAGTTGGTGAGGCCGTATGCGGTGTCGTTGGCGATGTCGATCGCCTCCTGCTCGGTGTCGAACGGGAGGATCGACAGCACTGGACCGAAGATCTCCTCCTTGGCGATCGTCATGTCGGGCGTGACGTCGGCGAAGATCGTAGGGCGGACGAAGTAGCCCGCGTCGTGGCCCTCAGGGCGGCCGGTGCCACCCGCCAGCAGGCGGGCTCCCTCGTTCTGGCCCGTGGCGATCAATCCTTGGATCTTGTTCCATTGCACCTCGGACACGACGGGACCGATATGGCGCCCTTCGTTGGCGGCGATGTCGACGGACGTCTGCTCGGCGATCTGGGCGGCGACGGCCAGCGCATCCTCGTAGATCGAGCTCTGCACGAGCATCCGCGTCGGGGCGTTACAGGACTGGCCACTGTTCATGAAGCACTGGCGAACACCTCGTGCGACGGCCTTGTCGTCGGCGTCGTCGAAGATGATGTTGGCGCCCTTGCCGCCGAGCTCGAGGGCGACGCGCTTGACAGAGTCGGCAGCGTTCTTGGTGATCGCGACACCGGCGCGGGTCGATCCGGTGAACGAGATCATGTCGACGTCGGGGTGGCCGGACAGCTGGGTGCCCACGCCGGGACCGTCGCCGTTGACCATGTTGAAGACACCGGCCGGGAATCCCGCCTCGTGCACCATCTCGGCGAACAGGGCCGACGACAGCGGGGCGACCTCAGAGGGCTTGAGCACCATGGTGCAGCCGACCCCGAGCGCGGGGATCACCTTGAGCGTGACCTGGTTCATCGGCCAGTTCCAGGGTGTGATCAGTGCACACACGCCGACCGGTTCGTAGAGGATTCGGTCGCCGGGGGCGTGATCACCCAGCGGGCGGTCGAACTCGAACTCCTTGAGTGCAGCGATGAACGACTTGATGTGCATCACGCCGGAACCGGCCTGTGCGGTCTGCGACAACGAAATCGGCGCACCCATCTCCAACGAGATGGCCTGCGCCATCTCCGCGTATCGGGCCATGTACACCTCGAGCAGCTTCTCGAGCAGGGCGATCCGCTCGGCGACCGGTGTCTCGGCCCAGGCGGGGAACGCGGCCTTGGCAGCGGCGACGGCGGCATCGGTATCGGCCGGGGAGCCGAGTGAGATCACCGCGCACGGTTGCTCGGTGGACGGGTCGATCACATCGAGGTCGTTGGGGACGCTCGGGTCGACCCAGGCGCCGTTGATGTAGAACTTGCGACGGTCGAGCAGTTGATCGGTGGACATGGTGTGCCTCCAGCAGTGAACGTGGAACTCTCGCGAGCTTGCCACGGGTGCTCGGGTTTCCCCCAAGTCGGCCGGAGGCCGGTGGCTCGGGGCCGTGCCGTCGTCAGTTGGAGGGCCGCAGCGCGATCAATCGATCGTGCGGCAGGGCGTGGACGATGCGTCCGCGATGACCCGTCATCGTCTCGGCGGCGCACAAGGCGTTCCAGATCGACTCTTCGACGGCTTCGGCGGTGGCGTCGAACAACGGGGTCATACGGGCTGCCGGCATCGTGATGACGTTCTGTGGCGTGGTCGCGTTCAACGGGATCCGATTGTGCGTCGAGAAGGCGACGAAGATGTCGCCGCTGCCGTTCGAGCCGGTACCGCCGACCCGGGCGAGCCCGACCGTGGCACGTCGGGCGAGACGTTTGCACTGGTCGGCCAGCAGGGGAGCGTCGGTTGCGATGACCACGATGATCGAACCGGAGTGGGCAACGGTGGGATCTGTCGGAGGTGGTACGACGCTCTCGTCGATGTGGGTGCCGACGGCAAGCCCGCCAAGGCGGAGCAGGTGGCGGGAGCCGTAGTTGGCCTGTACGAGCGTGCCGACGATGTAGGTGTTGTCGTCGATCTCGACCAGTCGCGACGACGTCCCGATGCCGCCCTTGAACTCGTGGCACACCATGCCGGTGCCGCCTCCGACGTTGCCCTCGGCCACGGGGCCCGGGTCGCGGGCATTGGAGTCCGCGTCCGCGAGAGCGGCCCACACGTCGTCGGCGGTCAGGTGGAACGCCTCGATGTCGTTGAGGAACCCGTCGTAGGTCTCGCCGACCACAGGGAGGCACCAGGCCGCATGGGGATCGCGTTGCGCTTCGGCCGCGACCAGGGTGTCGCGCACCAGCCCCACCTGATGCGTGTTGGTGATGCCGATCGGGCCGCTCAACAGGCCCGACTCGTCGAGCCAATGTGAGCCCGTCATCTCGCCGTTGCCGTTGAAGGAGTGGATGCCGCCGTAGCAGAGCAATTCGCGTTGATCGGCCGGCCGTGTGTTGACGACGGTGACGCCGGTTCTGGCCACGCGCGGCTCGTCGCGCACGACGGTGTGGTGCCCCACCGAGACGCCGCCCACGTCGTCGATCGCGTTCCGCTTGCCGGTCGGATAGTTGCCGATCGTGAAACCGAGATCGCGAAGACGTGCCATCCGAGGAGATTATGGGTTATCGCGACACCGGTCTCGGTTCGACACGCGGTTGGCGCCGTCCGGTTCGGCCACTCGCCCGAAAACGGCAAACGCCGCCGGCCCGAGTGGACCGGCGGCGTTCAGCGAACGAGATCGATCAGACCGCGCGCACGTTCTGGGCTTCGTCGCCCTTGCGGCCCTGGCCGATGTCGAATTCGACCTTCTGACCCTCGTCGAGGGACTTGTAGCCCTCGCCGACGATGTTCGAGTGGTGGACGAACACGTCGTCGCCACCGTCGCGTGAGATGAAGCCGAAGCCCTTCTCACTGTTGAAAAACTTCACGGTACCTTGCATTGGTTTCTACTTTCGGAACGAGCAGCCATTGTGGCAACCCGGAACGGACCCTACGAGCGGAATGCGGCTGATCCTCCTTGTCGCTCGTTCGAACGTGTTCGACCCGTCGCACGAAAGCCCTGCTCGGAATACTCGATTCGGCCTCCGGACGTCGTCCTCGCCTCGGGTCTCGAGCGTGTTCGAACTGCTGGAGCCGGTGTGCCGGTCAGGCCTCGTCGCGGATCACCTGGAGGCCGGCCGGATCCACCAGCGAGTCGAACAGACGAAGGTTGTGGTTGTGGCCCACGTGATGGAGGCCGAACGCCGACTGGATCGCGGTGTACATGCCCATCGCATCGAGCGAGTTGTTGACGCTCTGCTTTGCCAGTGTCAGCCCGATCATCGGTCGGCGGGCGATGTGCTCGGCCATCGCCAACGCTGCGGATTCGAGCTCGTCACGTGGCACCACCTGGTTGACCATGCCGTGCTGGAGAGCTTCATGACTGGTGATCGCCCGTCCGGTGAACAACATCTCTTTCGCCAGCCGTGCGCCGGCCTCGTACGGGTGGGTGAAGTACTCGTGTCCGTTCACCCCGAACGCCACCACCGGGTCGGAGAACGTCGCGTCCTCGGAACACACGACCAGGTCCATCGGCCACACCAGCATCAACCCACCAGCGATCACCTTGCCCTGGACCTGGGCGATCGTGGGCTTGGGGATATTGCGCCACCGCCAACACAACCCCACGTACATCTCGGCCTCGGTCGCCATGTACCCCTCGGCACCTTCCGAGTCGAAACAACACCAGGTGCCGATCGGATCGATATCGGACATGTCGGTGCCGGCGCGGAGGTCGTGACCGGACGAGAAGTGGTTGCCGTCGGCGGCGAGAATGATCACCCGCACCGACTCGTCGCGTGCCGCCCGATCGAACGCCTGGTTGAGTTCGCTGAGCATCTGGTAGTCCTGCGCATTCGCGGTCTGCGCTCTCGCCAGCACGATGCGGGCCACCCGCTCGCTCGGTTGCTCGTAACGGATGTGTTCCCAGGTGTCGTCGGCCATGATCGAAGTCTCGCACTCGGTGGATCATCAGGTCGTGCCGACGACTCCGGTATCCGGTCATGACCTGGTCGTTCGACCCTGGACCACCGCCGCGCCTCGTGCGAGGCTGAATGGCGGAGGAAACTCGAAGTGACCACGCACGACCGCACGATCGACCCTGTCATCCGCTGTGAGCGGGTCGTGAAGCGCTTCGGCGACGTCGTCGCCCTCGATGTTCTCGACCTGTCGGTCAGCCCCGGCACCGTCGTGGGTTATCTCGGCCCCAACGGCGCCGGCAAGTCGACCACCATCCGGATCCTGCTCGATCTGGCCCGAGCCGACAGCGGCACGGTGCGGGTGCTCGGGCACGACCCGCGCCTCGCCGGGCCCAGCCTGCGCTCGCGGATCGGCTACCTGCCGGGAGAGTTGCGTCTCGACGACCGGTTGAGCGTCGACGAGACCCTCCGCTCGTGGGCGAAGATGCGCGGCGACGGCGTCGACCAGCGCTATGTCGATGGGCTCTGCGAACGTCTCGACCTCGATCTGACCCGCCAGAACCGAAACCTGTCGAGTGGCAACCGCCGCAAGGTGGGTCTGGTCGGGGCGTTCATGGCGCGCCCGGAGCTCTTGGTACTCGACGAACCGACGGCCGGCGTCGATCCACTCGTCCAGGCCGAGTTCCTCGCCCTCGTCGACGAGGCACGTCACGAAGGTCGCACCGTATTCCTGTCCTCGCACGTACTCAGCGAAGTGCAGCGCCTCGCCGACGAGGTGATCGTCATCCGTCAGGGGAAGGTGGTCGCGGGAGGCGCCCTCGATGAGCTCCGACAGCAGGCGCTGCAACCGTTCACGGTCTGGTTCGACGGGCCGGCGCCGATCGACGAACTGCGCGCGCTGCCCAGCCTGAGCAGGCTCGACGTACAACACGGCACCGAAGTCCAGGGCGTCGTCGAGGGCCGGCCGAACGAGTTGCTCCGATTCCTCGCCGATCATGACGTCGTCCACATCCTGCTCCCCGAACCAGACCTCGAGCAGGCGTTCCTGGGGTACTACGACGAGCCCGACGCCGGGCCGTCCGAGACGGATGGAGGCGGATCGTGAGCGCCGCATTCCGCGAGGTGGTCGGGAACGGAGTTCGGACGGTGCGTCGCTCGACCCTGTGGTGGAGCGTCGGCGTGGTGGGGTTCGTGATCGTCAACCTGGCGTTCTGGCCGAGTCTCGAGGGCAGCGATGCGCTCGCCGCGTTCGGCGACATGGACAAGCTGCTCGAAGCGTTCGGCGCCCAGAACATCGCCACGCCCAGCGGCTACGTCGACGGCCAGCTGTTCGCTCTCCTCGTGCCGTTGCTGTTCTCGGCGATGGCGATCACGATCGTTTCCGGTCTCACCGCCGGCGACGAGAACGCCGGGCGGCTCGAGCTGGTTCACGCACTTCCGATCGGCCGCCGCTCAGTGTGGTTGGGTCGCTGGACATCGTCGATGATCATGCTGGCGCTCGTATCGCTCATCGGAGGGCTCGCCACCGTCGCCTGCCTGCCAGTGTTCTCGCTGACCGAGGTGAGCGTCGGCCGGATCGTCGGTGCCGTCGTCGGGTGCGCCCTGCTGGCTGCCTTCCACGGCTCGGTCGCGTACGCGGTCGCCGGTGCCGGAGGCTCCCGCGGACTGTCCGCCGGCATCGGCATCCTCGTGCTCGTGGCCGGGTATCTCGCTGCCTTCGTGCTCCCGATCTCGGCCTCGCTGTCGGGCGCCCGAGAGTGGTCACCCTGGTACTGGGCGATCGGAGACCAACCGGTCAGCAATGGCGTGGACCCGGCATGGATGTTGCTGGTCGCCGCGATCACCCTCGTGCTCGTGGTGGTCGGCACACAGGCCGTCGACCACCGCGACATCCATACCGCTTGACCCCCGTGAACAGTGACACCAAAGTTGGTCAGAGCGACCCGAGGAACTCGGCGATCGCGGCGCTCACCAGGCCAGGATCAGTCATGTTGGAGGCGTGAGGGGCGCCTTCGATCGGGATCAAGCCCCGATGGTGCGGCGCTGCCTCGGCCAGCGCCTGCGCACGATCGATCGTGATCGCGGCGTCGGCCGTGCCGTGCACGCCCAGCACCGGGCAACCGATCTCGGCGACGCGCTCGCTGATGTCGTCACGTTCGAGCAGCGCTCCGGTGGCGAGGACGAGCTGGTCGAGGTCGAGCGCTCGCCATCTCGGGACCCACACCGAGGCCAGCCGATCTTCACCGAGGATCAGGCCCGCCACGAACTGGAACACCCCGGTGCGTTCGTCCTCGGTGCCGTTCGCCAGCACATGCATCATTGCGTGGTAGCCGGCGATCGTGTCCGCGTCGTCGACATCCGCGGCCGAGTCGATCAGCACGAGTGCCCGCACCCGCTGAGGATGGGCGAGGGCGGCGCGCAACGACAGGAAGCCGCCCTGAGACATCCCGACCAGCACCGCCCGGTCGATCCCCAGGTGGTCGAGGAGCCCGATCGCGTCGTCGGCCGAATCCCAGTACGAGAACGGGCCGGGGGCGTGTGTGTCACCGAAGCCACGTTCGTCCCAGCGGATGCACCGGTACTCGTCGGACAGCACCTCGACCTGGGCGTCGAACATGGTGTGGTCCATCAGGAACCCGTGGCTGAAGAGCACTGCGGGCCCGTCACCTCCCGAATCCTCGTAGCGGATGTCGGTCCCGTTGACGTGTGCCAGTGCCATGTGTGAACGCTAGGGCGTGCCAGGGGGAGTGTCGAGCGCGATCCAGAAGCTGACCGATCGAGCGACGCATGCGCCGTCGGGAGCGAAGGCAGCGGACGCGGCGTGGCGCTTGCGCCCGTCCCATTCGTCGGGGTGATCGCCCGACCACGAGACGAGCGAATAGGTGGTGTCGGGCTCGATCGGTCCGGTGACCTCGACGGCGAACTGGGCCGTGACGAGCGATCTGGGCTCGCGCGAGAAGGCGGCGTACCAGGCCGCCACGCAGTCGATGGCCGCCCAGATGGTGCCTTCGTCGACGGCGCCGGAGTCGGAGACCGCCCACGGTGGTGGGCTCCAGTCGGTGGCGAAACGCCCGTCCCCGAGCGGTCCGGCGTGCACATTCATCGAGTCGTGCTGTGTGCCGCACGAGAAGCAGTACGGCACCGGGTGATCGGCGACGCGTTCGGCATACCGAGCTCGCGCAGCGATGGCGTCTGGTACCGCGACCGGTTCGGTGTCGGCGAAGACCGGCTCCCACGGGCGAGCGACCATGATCGTCGCCGGGTCGTCGGCCCTGGTGTCGATGAGTCTCCACTCGTCGTCGACCTGCACGATGCTCAGGTCTGTCTCGAGTGGAACCGGCGCGCGCATCGCCGTCGTGACCGTCTCGTCGATCCCTGCGGTGAACCGGTGTGCTGTCCAGCCTCCCTGCCCCGAGCCGGTGGGACCCTGGAACCGGCCGCCGATACGCACCGTCCGGTCGTCGGGCGTGTTCGAATCGGCCACCAGCTCAGTCCTCCACGAGACGGGCCGGGAATCCGCCCTTCGCGATCGGACCCCATCGATCGATCGTGATCCGGATCAGGCTCTTGCCCTGGCGCACCATGGCGTCGCGGTATTCGTCCCAGTCGGGATGATCGCCGGAGATCACTCGAAAATATTCGACGAGTCCTTCGACCGAGTCGGGCGTGTCGATCACCTCGGCCGTGCCGTCGACCTGTACCCATTCGCCTCCGAAATCGTCGGACATCACGACCATCGAGACACTGGGATCGCGCCGCAGGTTGTGCACTTTCGAGCGTTCGGGGTAGGTCGACACGACGATGTGGCCGCTGTCGCTGGTCCCCATCGTGACGAGTGACGATTGCGGTCGACCGTCGCGGCGGGTGGTCAGCAACACCCCGTGGTGACGAGGGCGGATGAACTGCAGCAGCTCGGTGCGGTCGACGTAACGGTTGGTCGCGATCGAAGCCATACCGCTGGTCTAGCCCGTCGGGTCGGTGCGGAGCCGACCGGGCGGCCGTTGGTGGGCCGGGTCGGATAGCGTCGACAGACATGCGGATCTCGGAGCGCGTCGACAATGCCGTGCGAGCCATGGGGGAACTCGCAGTCGGTGGCGGCGAGTCGGTCAAGGCCGAGACGATCGCTGTCCATCAGGACATCTCGCTGAAGTACCTGCTCGACATCCTGCGGGACCTCAAGCGTGCCGAGTTGGTTCGCTCGAAGCGCGGGCCCGACGGCGGGTTCACGCTCTCGCGCCCGGCGGCCGAGATCTCGCTCGCCGACGTGTTCAGGGCCGTCGACGGCCCGCTCGCCGATGTGCACGACGAGAGTCTGCGAGGGCTCGAGTACCCCGCGCCGGTGCAGGCGCTCCCTCAGGTCTGGATGGCGATCCGGGGCAGCTTGCGCCGAGTGCTCGAGACCGTGTCGGTGGCGGATCTCGTCTCGGGCCGGATGCCGCAGAGTGTCAGCGAACTCGCCAACGAGTACCAGGTCACGACGGAGGCCCGTTTTGGTAACTGAGATCGAACGGGCGACGGCGCTGGCCGCGGTTCGGGCCGCCTCAGGATTGTGTGGCGCCGCGCAAGGCCTCCTGGCCGCAGGCGACACCCTGACGAAGGGGGACGACAGCCCGGTCACCGTGGCCGACTTCGCGGCGCAGGCAGTCGTGTGTGCGACGTTGACCGAACACCTCGGCGCGATCGAGTTGGTCGGCGAAGAGGATTCGTCGGATCTCGCCGACCAGGCCTCATTGCGCGATGGGGTGGTCGAACTGGTGCGCGCACAGCGCGGCGGGGACGTGACCGCGGGCGCCGTCGTCGATTGGATCTCGGTCGGTCACGCCGACGGTTCGGGCGACCGGTACTGGACGCTCGATCCCATCGACGGCACGAAGGGCTTCCTGCGGGGCGATCAGTACGCGATCGCGTTGGCGCTCATCGAACGTGGCGAGGTGGTGCTCGGCGTGCTCGGATGCCCGAACCTGCCGAATCCGGACGGGTCGCGCGGGGCGATCTTCCTCGCCACCGAGGGCGCGTGCGATGTGTTCTACGCCGCTGCCGACGCCCCGGTGCGGGCGCTCGTGGCCGCGCCGCCGACGCTCGCCGAGGCGCGGGTGTGCGAATCGGTCGAGTCGGGACATTCCAACCACGACCATTCGGCCAGGATCACCGAACTGCTCGGGATCACTGCCGAGCCGTACCGCATCGACAGCCAGTGCAAGTACGGCGCGGTCGCCCGCGGCGACGCCTCGATCTATCTGCGGTTACCGACGCGAGCCGACTACCGCGAGAAGATCTGGGACCATGCTGCAGGCAAGTTCGTGGTCGAACAGGCAGGTGGCCGGGTGACCGATGTGACCGGAGCCCCACTCGATTTCTCACACGGCCGCTTGCTCGAACGCAACCGAGGTGTGGTCGCTACCGACGGTAGGTTCCACGACGAGGTCGTCGCCGCGGTGCAGCAGGTGCTCGCGCAATCCTGACGACCGTGGATCGCCCGCGCATCAGACGCCCGCGACGGCAGGCTAGATCGAGAGGCCCTTGGCGGCGACCGGGGTCATGGTGATGACCTCGGGCCGGCCGGCGAGCACGCCGGCGAAAGCACCCATGGCGGCACGCATGCCGTCGCCCTTGCCGTGGACCTCCTTGGCCTCGTCGTCGCGGTACAGCTCGAAGAAGTAGTACACGCCAGGCTCGTCGTCGGCGGCGTGGGCGCTGTAGATCTCGAGCCCCGCCTCTTCCTCGGCGGCGGCGACCACGCCCCGTAGCGCCTCCTCGAGTTCGCCCGACTTGCCCTCGGCGGCGGTCAATTTCGCAATCAATGAGATCTTCGACATGCGGTCAAGGTAGTCGGGGAGCAGCGCTCAGCCGTTGTCCGGGATCGGCGCCCCTGTGCCATCCCGAATGCTGCCTCTGGGCCGCCGTGGGCGCCATCTGCCGCCGACTTTCGTTCAGGATCGAACGGTCTGGCGGGACGGAGCGGCAGCAGTGACGACGATGCTCACTCCGGCGATGATCAACGCGCCCCCCACCAGTTCGGCACCTCCGAGCACCTCGTCGCGTATCAGCCAGCCGAAGAACACGCCGAACAACGGGATCATGTAGGCCGTCGATGCCGCCTGGGTCGGGGTCGCCCGGCGCACGACCGTCGCCATCAACGTGAACGTGACCGCGTTGGCAGGGATCGCTGCGTAGGCGAGCGGCACGAACAGGCCGAGTGACCAATCGGTGCTGCCTGCTCCTTCCACGATGAGGGCCAATGGCAACAGGACGACGGCGGACATCAACAGCTGGACACCCACCAACATGATCGGCGTCACGGCGCTGAAGTCCTTCCATTTCATGAAGACGGTGCCGAACGCCCAGGCGAGGGCCGAGAAGAGCAGTGCCACTGCGCCGAGCAACCGAGCGTCACCGCCGAGTGCCGGCGAAGCGAGCACGGCGGTACCGCTGAAGCCGACGACGAGCCCGATCGCGCCGAACCGACTGATCGTCGTGCGGAGCAGGAAGACCGACAGACATGCGGTGAACAACGGCATCGTGCTGGACATCAACGAGGCGAACCCAGCGGGCACACGGCTGATCCCGAAGACCAGGAGAGCGCTCGACAGGGTGGTGATACTGAGGCTCACCACGAAGATGCGGCGAAGCACTGCGGTGTCCCGAGGGAAGCGTTCGCCCCGCAGCACGGCCAGGCTCACGAGGAAGGCGCCGCCCAGCACCGTTCGCATGGCGGCCAACAACAGCGGCCCGGTGTGGTCGAGCGCGTACTTGAGCGCCGTGAAGTTGCCGCCGATCAACATCGCGACCAGCACGACGGCACCGAGCACGAACTTGGGGTTCGCGGCGTCGCGGCCACCCTGGCCGCTGACGGCGTTGTTGATGTCCCGAGCGTGCACGGTCCTCCATCGACGCCGTCGATCGGCGAGTAGCGATTGGACACCCAGTGTGGCCGTCGTCGTCGACCTCGGCCGTACCGGAATGCACCGGCATCGCCGTCACCGGTCAGCTGCGTCGTGTCACCCGGTGCTGATCAGGAGAGCGAGGCGACCGGAACCACCCTGAGTCCGGGTCGGCGTGTGAGCAATTCGTCGACCAGCAGGTCGACGTCGGCGGAGTTCGCATCGCTGACCTGGTTGATCGCGACCGCGAGTTCGGCCCCGGGTGGCACCGAGGCTGCGACACCTCGCTCGTGGAGGATGACGGCCGCCGCCATCCAGGGCTCGAGGCGCCTGTCGGGGCGGCATCCGGCGAGGGCGGCGACCCGCAACGGTCGGTGGCATCGGTCGAGGATCACCCGTCCCAGCGCGTCGGCGCCGATCACGCTGATGACGAGGGTTGCGGTGGAGGGGATCACCGGCTCGAACGGACCCGGCGCCTTGAACGGATGCCGGCGGGAACCATCGGCTTCGATGATGACGTGGTCGACCAGTCGGAACCACGCATCGCAGCGGACGGGGTCGACACCTGCGGCCTTGTGTCCATCGAGCCGCGACCACACGATCACCGGTTCGTCCTCGGCGGCCTCGTCGACCTCGTCGTCGGTGGGGTCGAGCAGCACCCTCCGGCCGGCGTGCTGATCGGCTCCCATCTTGGTGGTGGTGGTCAGCACCACGCGGCCCTGGACCTGGTCACCGACAGCCTGTAACAACGTCGACTTGCCGCCGCCCCCCACGAGCGCGACATGGGATCGTTCGCCGAGGTGGAACGCCCGGGCGACATCGGTCAGCGGGACCGGCGTGACCACCACAACACCGCCTCGACCACGCCACCGCCGATCGCCAGCGCCTTGTCGGAGATCTCGTGACATGCCGAGGCGTCGAGGCGGGGATCGACATCACCGATCTTGAGGCCCCGCGACACATCGCGGCCGTCGAGGATCAACCCCCGGATCACTCCTGAAAACGGAGCCAGCACCGGAACCACTCCGACCGTGCCGAGCATCTCGCCGTCGTCGACGACGTCGCCGATCGAGCGGACCCACCGAACCGTTCCTTCGTTCTGAGCCCGGATCACCCGCTCGGCGCCGCGCCCGGCGACCACCCCCGGAGTCCCGGTGTCGGCCTGGGCCGCCCCCGACCAGAGTGCCCGTCCGAGGTGAGGTCCTCGCATCGTCTCGACGACGACGTCGCAGTCGACCCCGGCTGTGAAGCCCGGGCCGAGTCCGATGACCAATGGCGCGTCCGAGATCGACGTATCGATATTGCGCTTGGCGAGCCGCGCATCGACCACGATGTCGGCGCCGATGTCGGGGAGCTCGGGCGAGACGACGACACCCACGACCCGGCTCGGGTCCGCACGAGCGAGATCGACCGCGGCGGCACCTGTCGAGCCGAGTCGACCGATCATGCCCTCGATGTCGACGTGGCCCGTGGTGACGGCACTCGACAACGCAACGGTTCGCCGGACCGTGAGCGGTTCGGGCAACTCGGTCACGACCGTGGCGATGCCGGCACGGGTGAGACGCCACGCGACGCCAGTGGCGAGGTCACCGCCGCCGCGGAGGACGCACAGCAGCTCAGCCACGGACCGCGGTGATGACTCGGCCGATGGTTTCGTGACCGCGTCCGACGACATGCTCGTAGTGTTCGGGGTCGGTGGCTCCCTCGGTCACGACCACCAGCACGGTCGTCGATTCGAGGTCGATGCCCGCCCGGAACTCGGGGTCGCGTATCAACGCCTCGAACCCGGCGAGTCCGGCGGCCCCGGTCTCGCCCGACACGATGCCGACGGCGGCGAGGTCGCGCATCGCCTGGCAGGCAGCTTCGTCGTCGACGGACGCGAACCAGTCGATGCCCTTGGAGAGCCGTGGCCAGGCAGTGAGCGACGGCATGCCGCAGTTCAGCCCGACCATGATCGAGTTGTGGGGACCGGGTACCTGCGTGATGTGGCCCGCCGTTGCCGATGCCTGGACGCAGTTGGCGTCGAGTGGTTCGACGCCGACGATCACGGTGCCGCCGCTGCCCGTGTCGTCGGAGCGGTAGTGGCTGACGCCTGCCGCCATGAAGGCGCCCACGCCCATCGGGATGACGACGACGTCGGGGCGTTGCAGGCCGCTGGCGTCGATGGCGTCGTCGATCTCGTGGAAGATGGTCGAATAGCCCTCGATCACCCTCGCGGGTGTCGTCTCGTAGCCTTCCCAGCTGGTGTCGCTGACGACGAGGCAACGGTCGGACGCCTCGTGGGCGGAACGGGCGACCGCCTCGTCGTAGGTGCCGTCGACGACCGTGACGAGCGCACCCTCACTTCGGATGGCCTGGATACGTGCCTCGACCATGCCTCGCGGCACGAAGACGTGGCACGAGAATCCGAGCAACCGGGCCATGAACGCTACGGCCCGGCCATGGTTGCCGTCGGTGGCGGTCGCGAGCTTGAACGGCTTGAGGTGCTCGAGGTTGGCCGCCAGTTCGTTGATGTTGCGCCACGGCTCGGGTTCGTAGCCGAGGTGCTCGCAGAGCGCGCGATACGTGGCCCACGACGCACCGAGGATCTTGAACGACGGCAAGCCCATGCGGCGCGTCTCGGCCTTGACGAGCAGCCGGCCGACACCGAGCTGGGCGGCCAGCTCGGGCACGTCGAACAGCATCGTCGGCGAGTACGCCGGCATGCGGGCATGGAAGGAGGTGACCTTCGGGTCGATCGGCGCGACGTCGACGGCGGCTCGCAGCGGGTTTCGGGTGATCGACGCCAGAGAGGCGGAGGTCATCAGGGTTGCCAGTCGGCGAAGGTGTCGACCATGTACCGAACGTCGGGACCGAGCGGATACAGGATCGGGCACGTGCATCCGTTGGTGATGTACTCGGCGACCTTGGCGCGCACCTCGTCGGGGGTGCCGGCGGCGCAGATCATCTGCACGATGTCGTCGGGGACCAGTTTCGAGGCCTCGACCACCTGGTCGTGGGTGGCCGGCCAGGTGAGCACCTTGCCCACGTCGTCGAGCAAGGACTGTGGCACGCCGCTGGCCTTCATGATGTGGGGCTGTTGGCCGAGGTATTGCGTGACCATCAGGCGGGCCCCGTCGAGCGCTGCCTTGCGGTCCTCGTCGACCGAGCACACGACGAGTTGCGGTCGATCGAGGTCGTCGATCGACCGGCCGGCCTTGGCCGCGCCGATCCGGAGGTGTTCCATGGCCTCGTCGTTGTAGGACGGCGACACGAGATAGTTGAGGACGACACCGTCGGCGATCTCGCCGGCGAGCTCCATCATCTGCATGCCGGTCGCACCGATGTAGATCGGAACGTCCTTCGAGCGACGCTCTTGGTGCACATAGTCGAGTTCGACGCCGTCGAGATGCACGAACTCGCCGTCCATCGTGACCGTCTCGTTGTTGAGCAGGGCGCGAACGGCGGCGACCACCTCGCGCATGGCCAGCAGTGGCCGACGGCGGTCGACGCCGACCTTGGACGCCAACGGCTCCCACCACGCCCCGAGTCCGCAGATGATCCGCCCTGGTGCGAGGTCGTCGAGCGTGGAGAACATCGACGCCAGGCGCGCCGGGTTGCGGGACCAGATGTCGATGACTCCTGACCCGATCTTGATCGTGTCGGTGGTCGCGGCGAAGGCAGCCATCGGCACGCCGGCCTCGCGAACGAGCCGCGAATCGGCCTGCCACACCGCCTCGAACCCTTTCGACTCGGCATATTGCGCGTGAGCGATCGCGTCGGGGATCGGGTGGGCGTCCTGCAGGTAGATCGCGAGCCGTGTCATGGGGTTCCTCCTGATGTGGCGCCCGTAACGGAATGGCAGGCACCATTCCGTCACGCGGCAGCGGTTGGGTCTAGAGATTCTCGAGTTTGGTGAACAGTCGGTTGGCGGCCTCTGTGGCTTTGGCGCGGATCTCGTCGGCGTCGACGCGGGTGGGTCGGCCGTCGTGCCACACGGTCTCGCCGTCGACCTCGACCCGGGTCGGGTTGACGCCCGTCGTGAAGGCCAGTCGCCACGGGTCGACCGGTTCGTACGACCAGGTCACCCGGTCGTCGCGCGCTTCGGGAAACAGCTCGTAGTTCGTCTGCAGCATGTTCCAGACGGTGTCGGGGGTCTCGGTGACGTCGTGCTCGCGCAGGCGCACGTAGGCGACCCGGAACTCGTCGAGCATGTCGGCGCCGATGCCGTCGCTGCCGAGGCCGACCGGGTTGGTGAAGCGGGTGGGGGCGGCGTACCCGACGGCATTGTTCATGTTCGACCGTGGGTTGTGGATGATCGTGCCCTGGAGGCCGTGGTCGTCGCCGAGGTGCACGCCGTGGACGAGCACCCACTCGGGCGTCGTGAGATGCCGGATGCGGTCGGCCGCGCCGGCGTCGCCGGGCCCTTCTGCGACATGGATGTGCACACCGACCCCGTGCCGTCGGGCAAGTTCGGCGGCGGCGGCGAGCGTGTCGTCGGTGCAGGTGAACGCGGCGTGCACCCCGACCATGCCGTGCCCGCCCTCGCCGAGGAAGCGGTCGTTCTCGGCCAGCCCGCGCCGAGCGCCCGCAGGACCGTGCCGGTCGGTGACTCCGTAGGCGCAGCTCACCCGAACGCCCACCTCGCGGCACGCCTGCTCGATGAGCGAGAGCGAGCCCTCGATCGCGTTCGGCGACTCGTGATGATCGATGATCGCCGTACACCCGCGCTCGAGCGCCTCGAGCGCGCCCAGTTTCGCCGACCAGTAGATCGTGTCGTCGTCGAGCGCGCGGTCGAGTCGCCACCACACCAGCTCGAGGATCTCGAGAAACCCGGTCGGCGTGCGCGGGGGGGCCGGCATGCCTCGGGCCAACGCAGAGTACAGATGGTGATGGGCGCAGACCATGCCGGCGGTCTGTGCCGGCCCGAGTACCGGGTGTTCGCTCACGGCAGCTCCGGTGGGGCGATCGCGCCCTTGCGCTCGGTGATCAGGCCGTACACCTCGGGGCGCCGGTACCGGGCGAAGTCGAACAGGGTGTCCTTGTAACGACTGCAGAGATCGAGATCGCAGCGGGCGCTGATCAGCACGTCGCCGCTCGTGACGGCTTGGGCAACGATCTGGCCGGACGGTGCGATGATCGCGCTCTGCGACAGCGACTCGACGCCTTCTTCGATGCCGCCCTTGGCGACCCCGACGACCCATGCCCCGTTCTGGTAGGCGCCGGCCTGCATGACGAGGTGGTTGTGGAACCCCTGCAGCGCATTCTGGTCGGGGTCGGGTGCGTAGTGCATCGGCGTGTTGTAACCGATCAGGATCATCTCGGCGCCCTGTAGACCCATCACCCGATATGTCTCGGGCCAGCGCCGGTCGTTGCACAGCGCCATGCCGACCACGCCGCCGAACGCCCTCCAGACACCGAATCCGTCGTGTGACTCCTGGAAGTACCTGCGCTCGAGGTGCTGGAACGGTCGCCACGGCTCGTGGGCCTCGTGACCGGGAATGTGGGCTTTGCGGTACTTGCCCACGATCGAGCCGTTGCGCTCGACGAGCACGTAGCTGTTGAAGCGTTCGCCGTCCGGCGTGAGCTCGGCGTATCCGAGGCAGAAACCGACCTGCAATCGTGCCGCGGCGTCGAACAGCCGTTGCGTGACCGGACTCGGCATCTCGGTCTCGAAGAAATGGTCGTGACCGCTGACCTCGTCGGTGTACCAACGCGGGAAGAACGTGGTGAGCGCGAGTTCGGGGAACACGACCAGGTCGCAGTTGCGCTCGGCGCCACTCTCGAGCAGGGCGATCAGCCGATCGACCACCGATTCACGGTCCTCATCGTGGCTGATCGGGCCGAGCTGGCCGGCGCCCACGGTGACGATGCGGCTCATGGGGTTGTTCCGATCTGCGGGTGGGTTGCAGCGAGGGCGGCGGCAACGCGGTCTGGGGTGAGGGGGAACGAGCTGAACCAGACGCCGGTCGCGTCGTGTAGCGCAGCGATGACCGCCGGGGCGTAGGTCATGAACGGCATCTCGGCCATGCCGCGCGCTCCCCAGGGCCCGTTCGGATCGGCGAGTTCGAGCACGACGCTGTCGATCTGTGTCGGCACGTCGCCGATACCCGGGATGAGGTAGGTGCTGAATCGCGGGTTGAGGATCCGGCCGTTCTCGACCTGCAGGCGTTCGCTGAGCACGTAGCCGTGAGCCTGGGCGACGGCGCCCTCGATCTGACCGACGACGTTGGCCGGATTGATCGCCCGCCCGACATCGTGGGTGCTGACGACCCGGTCGATCACGATGTGCCCGGTCGCCCGGTCGACGGTCAGTTCGACCACTTGTGCGACATAGCCATAGCTGAAGTTCGGCGCGCCGACGCCGGTCTCGGGATCGAGCGATTCGGTCGGGGGCGGCACATAGCGGAAGTGGCCGACTGCCGGGCGGTCGCCGTTACGCCACGCCTTGTCGGCCTCTTCGGCGGCACCGAGGATCGAGTTGCCGGCCATGAAGGTCAGTCGGGAAGCCGATGCCGACCCGGAGTCACCGGATGACGAGGTGTCGGAGAAGTCGCCACTCATCCGCTCGTACGGCACACCCGTCGCGTCGGCGGCCATCTGCAAGAACGCGGTGTGCGCGCCTTGGCCGACGTCAGCGCCCGCGTGGAACAGTTCCGCCCGTTCGGGCCGGTCGGCGCCAGGGTCGCCGTGCAGCACGATGCGCGCCTCGCACCGCTCGGGGAAACCGAACGAGAAACCCACGTTCTTGAACGAGCAGGCGAACCCGCGCCCTCGCAGCAGGTCGTCGGTAGCGGGGGCCAACGATGCGAACGGTGAGAACGCCGAGGCCGGCGACAACGGTCGATCGAACCCTGCCTCGGCGGCACAGCGCTCGATCACCTGCGGCATCGTCACCCCGGCGGGCATGACGGTCTGGGTGATGCCGATGCTGCCGTCGTGCAATGCATTGCGGCGCCGGATCTCGACCGGGTCGATGCCCAACGCTTCGGCGAGCCGGTTCATCTGTGACTCGGCCGCAAAGGCGGCCTGCGGGCCGCCGAACCCCCGGAACGCTCCACCGGGTACCGCGTTGGTGTACACGGCATGGCTGTCGATGTGGGCGTTGGGCACCTCGTAGGGACCGGCCTGCCCGAGGTGGCAGTTACCGAGCACCTTGTTGGTGGTGTAGTTGTAGGCACCGGCATCGAGCCAGGCCTCGCTCTGCACGGCGACGAGCTTGCCCTCGGCGTCGGCGCCCCACTTGGCGTGGATCCGACCGCGATGGCGCTTGTGGTGCCCGACGATCGATTCTTCTCGCGACCATCGACTGGCGATCGGACGACGTTCGCCTTGCTCGGCGAGACGCATCGCGGCGAGTGCCAGCACGATTTGGAGTGACATGTCCTCACGACCACCGAAGGCGCCGCCGATCGCGGGATAGATCACCCTGACCCGGTCGGGTGGCAAGTCGAGTGCGTGGGCGATCTGTTCTTGGTCTTCGTGTGTCCACTGGCCCGCGACCTCGACCGTGACGCGGCCCTCGTCGTCGACATAGCTGACGCCGGCCTCGGGTTGGAGGAAGGCGTGCTCTTGGTACGGCAGCTCGTAGGTGGTCTCGACGATCGCCGCCGCCTCGGCGAACGCGTCGTCGATCGAGCCCTTGCGGATCTTGTAGGTGTGGTAGATGTTGCTCGACAGTCCGAGTTCGGGATGCACGAGCGAGGCATCCGCGGCCAGCGCCTGGTCGATGTCGGCGACGATCGGGAGTTGCTCCCACTCGGCCTCGATCATGGCGGCCGCGGCCGTGGCCGTCTCGTCGGTGTCGGCGACGACGAGCGCGAGATGGTCGGCTTCCCACCTGCTGATGTCGCTCTCGACCTTGGTACGACCTGTGTGTTCGATCGACACGAAGACGGGCTGGTCGAACTCGGTGAGGCCGTATTCGTTGACCGGTACGTCGCGGCCGGTGAACACGGCCACGACACCGGGCATCTGTTCGGCCTTCGAAACGTCGAGCCGGACGAGTCGGGCGTGGGGCTGATCGGTGAACACGACCCGTGCGACGAGTGCGCCGGCGGGTGCGCGGTCGGCGGGGTAGGCGGCCGCGCCGGTGACCTTGGCGCGGGCATCGACCCGGATCGAGGAGGCGCCGACACTCATGGCGCCGAGACCTGAGTCGAGGCGACCTGTTCGATCGCCCTTTCGATTGCCCGATAACCGGTACAACGGCACAGGTTGCCGGCGAGGCCGAGTTGCACCTGGCGCGACGTCGGTGCGGGATGTTCGTCGAGCAGCTTGGCGCAGGACATCAACAGGCCGGGCGTGCAGAACCCGCACTGCACCGCTCCGTGCTCGACGAATGCGGCCTGGATCGGTGCGAGGCGATCGTCGTCGGCGAGCCCTTCGACCGTGACGACCTCGCTGCCTGCGGCACGCGCCGCAGGTACGAGACAGCTCATGACGGCTGCCCCGTCGAGGTGCACGGTGCATGCGCCGCATTCACCTTCGGCACAGCCCTCCTTCACCCCTACCAGCCCGGCTTCGTCCCGTAGCCAGTCGAGCAGGGTGATGCCGGCCGCGCCGGCGGCCGTGACGGTCGCACCGTTCACGGTCGCGGTGATCTCGGTCGCTGCGTCGACGTCGACGGCATTTGCCTTCGCCGTGGACCGAGCGATGTCGCGCAAGAGCGGAGCACCGATCGGCCATTGGCCCGATTGCTGGTCGTCGGCGAGCGCGCGCAGTGCTCGCCCGACCATCGTGGAGACCAGCGACGTGCGGTACTCGGCCGTCGATCGCAGATCGTCGATCGGGGTGGCGGTGCGCCGGGCGGCCGCGACGGCGTCGGCGATGGCGGTGTCGTCGAGGCGCCGGCCGCGTAGTACCTCGGCGAGGTCGGGCACCGTGACGACGGTGGGGGCGACGCTGCCGAGCGTGAGCACGGCGTCGGTGACGATGTCGTCGTCGAGCGTGACGATCGCGGTGAGGTGCACGACGGAGATCGCCTGGGCGCGCCGTAGGCCTGCCTTCACGAAGATGCCGCGCTGCGAACCGGTGAGCACCGGGATCGACATGCCGGTCACCAGTTCGTCAGGAGCGAGCACCGTGGTGCGAAACCCGCTGACGAACGTGGCGATCGGCACCGTTCGGGTGCCCGTCGTCGACGCGATGTGGATCTCGGCGCCGAGTGCCAACAGCGCCGAGATGGTGTCGTTGGCCGGGCTGGCGGTGATGACGTTGCCGGCGACCGTCGCTCGGTTGCGCAGCTGTGGTGACCCGACCTCGAGTGAGGCCTGGGCCAGCGGCAGTACCAACTCGCGGCACGCTGTGCTCTCGACGACCTGGCTGTGGGTGACGAGCGCACCGAGATGGATCTTGCCGTCGCCGACGGTGATCGAGTCGAGCCCATGGATGCGGCTGAGGTCGACGAGTACCTCGACATCGTCGTGCGCGCCGCGGTCGAGCTCGACCAGAAGGTCGGTTCCGCCCGCGATCGCCCGTGCCCGGACACCGTGCAGTTCGAACGCGGCGAGGGCATCGTCGATGGTGACCGGCGAGAGATACCGGGGCACCCGTGTCGGTGCTCGTTGCACGTGGTGGAGCTGCATCAGCGTTCGTCCCGGTCGTAGGCGACGCCGAGTGCGCTCGGCGCACCGATACGGCGACGTAGGTCGCGGCTGCCCCAGACGACCAGTACGGCGATCGTGAGCAGGTAGGGCAACATGCTGAGGAACTCGGCGGGGATGTCGGGCGCCCAGTCCTCGCCCTGCAACCAGAAGTTGGCGCGTCGAGCGAAGCCGAACAGGAACGCGCCGAGCAGCACGCGCAGTGGTCGCCACGATGCGAACACCACCAGCGCCAGGGCGATCCAGCCGATGCCCGCCGTCGTGCCGTCCTGGCTCCATGACGGAACCTGGCCGAGCACCAGATAGGCGCCGGCCATCCCGGCGAGGAGGCCACCGAGCATCACGTGGACGTAACGAATCGCTGCGACGGCTACGCCCATCGTGTCGGCCGTGCCGGGTGATTCGCCGACCGCCCGCACCGCCAGTCCCGCCTTGGTGCGGTTGAGGTAGAACGTGATCACCAAGGCGATCGCGATCGTTGCGTAGACCATCGGATCCTGGTCGAACAGCACAGGGCCGAGTACCGGTATGTCGGCCAGGAAACCCCATCGGATCGGCGTGAAGTCGGTGTCGAGCGGCTTGCCTTCGATCGATTTGCCGATGAACGTCGACAGGCCGGTCCCGAAGATGACGAGCGCCAGACCCGAGACGATCTGGTTGGCGCGTAGCGTCACACACAGGACTGCATGGATCGCCGAGAAGAGTGCCCCGGCGAGGCCACCGACCACGAGCGCCAACCACAGTGAGCCCGAGGCGTCGCCGACTTGGAATGCCATCACGGCGCCGATCAACATCATGCCCTCGACCCCGAGGTTGAGTACCCCGGAGGTCTCGGCGAGCAGCTCGCCGAGTGCGGCAAGCGCGATCGGTACCGCTGCGCCGACCGCAGCGGCGAGCGTGAGCACGAACACGGCGTCGTTCATGTCACCACCGCCGGGTTCGCGCGGCTGATCGACAATCGGTGATGGGAGAAGATCTCGCCACCGATCGCGAACAGCAGGATGGCACCCTGCAGCATGAGGCTGACTTCGACGGGGACCCGGTCGCCGGGCAGGCCCTGCAACGCAACGCCGGCGTTGCGCAACCCACCCAGGAACGTGGCGACGAGGATGATCGCGAACGGGTTGTACCGCGCCAGCGCAGCGACGACGATCCCGGTGAAGCCGAGCCCCAGTTCGAGCCCGTTGGGATCGAGCGCATACGCCCTGCCGGCCACCTCGGTAGCGCCTGCGAGCCCGCCGAGCGCGCCGGAGATCAGCAGCGCGATGATGACGGTTCGCCGCACCGGTATGCCTGCGTATCGGGCTGCGGAATCGGAGGACCCGACGACGTTCATGTCGAAACCGAGTGATGTGAACCGGATCAACACCCAGATCAACAGCGCGATCGCGATCGCGAAGGCGAGCCCCCAGTGCAGCCGGGTGTCGCTGAACAGCTCGAATCTGGCCGACGTGGGGATCTTCTTGCCCTGCGGGAAGTTGGCCGACTCGGGATCGCGCCAATACGAGTTCGAACCGAAGATCAGGTACCGCATGAGGTACAGGGCGATGAAGGTGAGCATCAGCGTCGAGATGATCTCGCTCGTGCCGAAGTAGGCCTTGAACACCGCTGCGGGCGCCGCCCACAACGCACCACCGACCGCTCCGGCGATCAGCACCACGGCGACACCGAGGATGGTCGGCAGGCCGTCGGTGAGCGCCAACCCTGCCCACGAGCCGAAGATCGCACCGAGATACAGCTGCCCCTCGGCGCCGATGTTGAACAAGTTCATCCTGAACACGACCGCAGCGGCCAGTCCGGTGAGGATCAGCGGTACGGCGATCGTGAGGCTGTCGGTGATGCCGTACGTGCTGGTGAAGCTGGCCTTGAAGAGTTCGCGGTAGACGGTGATCGGGTCGAAGCCCTTGATGGCGAGGAAGATCGCTCCGGCGGCAAAGGCGGCCAGGACCGACAGCGTCGGTGTCAGCACGGTCTGCCACCAATGCCGTTCGAGCCGGCGCTCGAGTCGGATCCGGATCATGGCGCCTCCTCGTGCGCGACGCCGGCCATCGCCAGCCCGATCGATTCGAAGGGCAACTCGTCGGTGGCGCCCTCGAGAGCGATTCGTCCCCGGTACAGCACGGCGATGCGGTCGGAGAGGCTGCGCACCTCCTCGAGGTCCTCGCTGATGATGAGCACGGCGGCACCACGTTCGCGCGCGTCGTGCAACAGGCCGCGCACGAATTCGGCCGCCCCGATGTCGAGGCCGCGCGTGGGGCTGGACACGATGATCGCCTGTGGTCCGCCGGGATCGCCGAGCCCGGCGAGTTCGCGGGCGAGCAGCACCTTTTGCGAGTTGCCGCCCGACAGGTTCCGAGCCTGCACTTCGGTGCCGGGCGTCTTGATCTCGTACTCGTCGATCGCCGTCGCTATCTCTGCCCGGGCCGAGCGACGGTCGACGATGAAACCCCGTGGACGGGTCAGCAACATGTTGTCGGTCAAGCTGAGCCCTGGGACGAGACCCGTCCCGAGACGGTCCTCGGGCACGAACGAGAGCCCGGCCCGTCGAGCCGCCTTCGGGCCCTTCCCGGTGACGTCGGCCCCGGCGACGGTGACATGGCCACTGGTCGGCGTGATGACCCCGGCGAGTGCGCGTGCCAGAGGGCGCTGGCCGTTGCCGGACACGCCGGCGATACCGACGATCTCGCCACGGTGGACCTCGATGTCGATGTTGTCGACCAGCGTCTGGTCGCCGTCGATCACGGTGACTCCGGTCGCGCTCAGCGCGACGTCGGCGCGGATGTTGCTTCCTCGTCTGGTTCCGATCTCGACGGGGTGCCCGACCATGAGCTCGGCGAGATGACGCTGGTTGGTGTCGGCCGTCGCGACCTCACCCGTAACCGCACCGGCACGCATCACGGTGACGCGGTCGCTGACCGCCATCACCTCACCGAGCTTGTGGCTGATGAACACGATCGCCTTGCCCTCGGCGGTCATCGAGTGCACGGTGGTGAACAGCGCCTCGACCTCGGGAGGAGTGAGCACCGCGGTCGGTTCGTCGAGCAGCAGCACGTCGGCGCCCCGATAGAGCATCTTGACGATCTCGACGCGCTGGCGTTGACCGACCGTGAGTTGTGAGATCACCGCGCGCGGGTCGATCGGAAGCCCGAACTGTTCCCCGATCTCGGCCACCCGCTCTTCGATCGCGCGTCGATCGAGGATGCGCGCCTGGTGAGGGTCACCGAGTACCACGTTCTCGGCGACGGTGAACCGATCGACCAGGCGAAAGTGCTGGTGCACCATGCCGATGCCGTAAGCGAGCCCATCGCGTGGGCTGCGCAGCCGAACCTGCTTGCCGTCGCGCTCGATGTGTCCCTCGTCCGGGCGGTACAGGCCGCACAGCATGGCCGCCAGCGTGCTCTTGCCGGCCCCGTTCTCGCCGAGGATCGTGTGCACTTCTCCGGGCCACACACAGAAATCGACGGCGTCGGTGGCGAGCACGCCCGGGAATCGTTTGGTGACATTGACGGCAGCGATCGCTGCCGGCTGGCCCGGGCTCGCGCCCGGACCAGCCTCGACGGCGGGTGACATATCAGCCAGTGGCGCTACCGATGACGCCGGCCACGAAGTAGTCCATGCCGAGCAGGGTCCCGAGGTCGGGAACCTCGCCGGCGGCGACCTTTTCGTTGCCGTCCTGGTCGTTGACCGGACCGGTGAAGGGAGCGAACGAGCCTGCGATGATCTCGTCCTGCACGGTCTGGATCTGATCGCGCACATCCTGGGGCACCACGTCGGCGACGGGGGCCAGGGTGACGAGGCCGTCGGCCATGTTGCCGTAGTACTGCTCGGACACCCAACTGCCGTCACGGATCGCTTCGACGACGCTGATGTAGTACGGGCCCCAGTCCCACACGGGAGCGGTCAGCCAGGCATCGGGAGCGAAACGCGACATGTCGTCGTTGTACCCGACCCAGTAGCCGCCGGCGGTCTGAGCTGCCTCTCCGGCCGAAGGCGTGTCCTGGTGCTGTGCGATCACGTCGGCGCCGCCGTTGAGCAGTGCTTCGGCCGCCTCCTTCTCGACCACCGGATCGAACCATGTGGACGTCCAGGCGACCTCGACGGTGACGTCGGGGTTGATCCGCTGTGCGCCGAGTGTGAACGCGTTGATCCCGCGCAACACCTCGGGGATCGGGAAGGCGGCGACGTAGCCGATCTGGTTCGACTCGGTCACCGAGGCGGCGGCCATGCCGGAGAGGTAGCGAGCCTCTTCGGCGGCGCCGAAGTAGGTGCTCATGTTGTCGCTGGTCTTGAAGCCGGTCGCGTGTTCGAACTTGACGTCGGGATACTTCTCGGCGACGGCGAGCATCTGGTCCATGTACCCGAACGATGTCCCGAAGATCACGTCGTTGCCTTCGCGTGCCAGGCGGTCGAACACGGCCTCGGACTCGGCGCCCTCGGGGACGCTTTCGAGATAGCTGGTCTCGACACAGTCACCGAGGGCTGCCTCGAGCTCCTTGCGACCGTCGTCGTGCTTCTTCGTCCAGCCGGCATCGCCGATCGGTCCGACATAGACGAACGCGGCCTTGATGACTTGGCAGTCGGTGCCGGGCGCTTCGGTGGTGTCGGCGCCGGCTGCGGTGGTCGCGGTGCTGGCGGCAGTGGTCTCGGGTGCAGGTTCGGTGGTGTCGTCGTCTCCGCCGCAGGCGGTCGCGATGAGTGCGATGGCGGCCATGGCGACCATCGAGCGCCGGAACGCTCCTCTGGGAAGTTTGGTGTTCACGCTTGCTTCTCCTGTGTGGGGTGTGGCGGGGATTCGCCGATGCGGGGAAACCCCCGCGGGATCCGCTCGATCGCGGTCGAGCGTTGACGGGACGTCATGAGAACGTCCTCGAACGATGGCGCATCAGCTCGAAGCTCATCGCGCCGGGAGGGAACCATGTGCGGCTGTGCCAGATCGGCCGGTGTTGTTCATCGAGACCAGTCTCGTCGATGCGCAGCACCGGGATGTTGGTCGAGGACGCGTCGGGTGCTCGCGGGTGATCGATGTCGCTGGCGAGTTCGGCGTGCAGCCGGGCGAGCTGGGCCGACGTGTACAGGCCGGCTCGCGTCTCGAGGAACTGGAACAACGGCTCGGTGATCTCGGGATGTTCGACGGATTCGTCGGCGAGTTCGGCACCGAGCCTGGCGACCGGGATGGTGTTGACGACGTACACGAGCGTCACGCCATCCGCGGTGAAGCGCTTCGCAGCGACGATTACGGCAGCACCGTCGTCGATCTCGAGCTGGTGTGCGACGTGGCGGGACGCTTCGGTGATCGAGACGTCGTCGAAGACGACCTGTGAATCGGTGCCGTGTCGCTGCAGCAGTTCGGCCAGATCGACCGCCTGCGCGAGATCGTTCGTGAGGCCGGCGCCCGCAGCTGCGAAGTTGCCGACGCCGTGGCGCTGTACGACCAGTCCGCGCTGCACCAGGGCCGTGATCGCCGACCGGATCGTCGCCCGGCTGACCTGCAACTCGCGGGCGAGCTCGTGCTCTGGCGGCAGCTGGTCGCCGGGAGCGAGATCTCCGCTGACGAGCCGCTCGTGCAGGATCTGCTCGGCTTGGATCGCGAGCGAGGGTTGGCGCACCGGCATGCGCCAGCCCGACCGTTGCGGTTGCGCTGTCGTCGCTGCTGCCCTCACGGCGTCCCTTCGCGTGTTCGGCGGTCCATCTGCTTCGCGGTCACCGACCGAGTCGTCGGTTGCGAACGGCGCCTGGCACGTTTCGCAACTCGGCTCGCGGTCACCGACCGAGTCGTCAGATGGCTGCCATCCACAGTAGGCAGCGCCGGCATGGGGTGCAAGGGACCAGATGCTCTTGCATTCGTTGCCCTGTTCGGGCAACGGTGGCAGCGCCCGCCGAAGGGTTTACGGTGGTATCCAGTCCGCTCCGCAGCCTCCTGGGGGTAAGTCATGTATCACGTCGTCGGTTATCACCGGCCAGACTCACTGTCCGACGCGCTGCGCCTGCTCGCGCCGGTAGGTCGGGTAGCGGTGGCGGGCGGTGTGCACCTGCATCACGATGGTGGCGCCGATCCGGCCGAGCTGGTCGACCTCCAGTCGGCGGGGCTCGACACGGTGGTCATCGAGGCCGAGTCGGCGAGCTTGGGGGCGACCGTGCGGCTCCAGGCGCTCGTCGACGATCAGCGACTCCCCGACGTGATCCGCGAGGCGGCCAGGTCCGAGCAACCCAGCACGCTGCGGTCGCTGGCGACACTCGGCGGCGCGATCGCCACCGCGTCCGACGACAGCCTGTTGCTCGCGGCGCTGCTGGTGCACGATGCGGTGGTCGGCCTCGCCTCCGAGCGACACGGCGAACGCAGGGTGATGCTCGGTGATCTTCTCGTCGAAGGGAGGCGCCCCGGCGAGCTGATCGTCGACGTCGTCGTGCAGACGTCCGGCACCGGGGCCATTGCCCGAACCGGGCGAACCCCGCGCGATACACCGATCGTCGGGGTGGTGGGTCGCCGAATGCGCGACCACCACGGCGGCAGCACCAAGCTCGCGGTGTGTGGTGTCGGCGTTCGGCCGGCTCTCGTCGAACCCGGTGACGTCGCAACGGTGCAGCCGATCGATGACCACCGGGCGTCGGGTTCGTACCGATCACATCTGGCCGAGGTGCTGACCGGCCGGGTGCTGGAGGCACTCTCATGAGCGCGGCGAGCACGATCACGTTCGAACTCAACGGTTCGCCCATCTCGATCGAGGCGCAGCCGCACGAATCACTCAGGGCCGTGCTGCGGCGGGCCGGCATGATGAGCGTCAAGTTCGGCTCGTCCACGGGCGAGACCGGGGCCGGCGCAGTACTCGTCGACGGGCAGCTCGTCTCGGCCGACGCGATGTTCGCGTTACAGGCCGCAGGCCATTCGGTGACCACGGTCGAATCGCTGAACGTCAGCCCCGACCTACATCCGATCCAGTCCGCCTTCGTGGCGACCGGCGCGTTCCAGTCCGGCTATTCCGCCGGGGCGATGGTGTTGGGCACGATGGCGCTGCTGCAGCGAGATCCCGACCCGTCCGACGATGCGATCCGCGACATGCTGTCGGGCATCCTCGACCGCGAGACCGGATATGTGAAGCCGGTCGAAGCCGTGCGGCGGGCCGCCGCCGTGATGCGAGGCGACGAACCCGGGCCGTTCGTGCCGGTCATGTTGCCGCCCATGACCGACGGTACGAATCCTGTCGAGGTCGACCCGGACGATCCGTCGCCCGCGTACCCGCACGCCGTTCCCCGCGTGATCCCCTCGGTCGACGTGCCAGAGATGGCGGTCGTCGGCAAGCCCGAGATCAAGGTCGACGCCATCAAGCTGGCCAAGGGCAATCCCGCGTTCACCGACGACATCGAGCTGCGCGGCATGCTGTACGCCAAGCTGTTGTACAGCCCCCATGCCCATGCCCGGATTCTCGGCATCGACGACTCGGCCGCGAGGGCGGTGCCCGGCGTGCACGCAGTGCTGCACTACCAGAACACCCCGCGCGTGAAATACGCCTCGGGGGGTCAATCATGGCCGAACCCGCATCCCTACGACCAGGTCAGTTTCGACGACAAGGTCCGCCATGTGGGTGACCGGGTCGCGGTGGTCGCCGCCGAATCGATCGAGGCGGCCGAGCAGGCCGTTCGCCTGATCGAGGTCGACTACGAAGTGCTGCCTGCCGTCTTCGACGAGCTCGAAGCGATCGAGCCCGGTGCTCCGGTGATCCACGACGAGGCCGACACGGCCGGCATCTTCGACCGCGACCGCAACATCGTCCACAAGTTCGGTGCTCATCGCGGTGACGTCGACGAGGCGCTGGCCTCGGCGGACCGGGTCTTCGAGGGCACGTTCCGGGTTCATCAGGTACAGCAGGTGCCGATCGAACCCCACATCTCGATCGCATGGCTCGATTCCGACGAGCGTCTGGTCGTGCGCACGGCGACGCAGGTGCCGTTCCACACCCGCCGCATGCTGGCGCCGCTGGTCGGTCTCGAGGTCAAGGACATCCGGGTGATCAAACCTCGTATCGGAGGTGGCTTCGGCGCCAAGCAGGAGATGCTGATCGAGGACATCGTCGCCCACCTGGCGATCGCCACCCGGCGGCCGGTCAGGCTCGAGCTGACGCGCGAAGAAGAGTTCTGGGCAAGCCGCACCCGGCATCCGCAGACGATCACGTTCCGGTCCGGCGTCGACACCGACGGCAATCTGGTCGCTCAGGACATGAAAGTCGTCGCCAACACTGGCGCGTACGGCACCCACGGATACACGGTGCAGGCGGTGACTGGGCTGCGAGGCCTCACGTCGTACAACTGCCCCAACAAACGTTTCGACTGCACGGTCGCGTACGCCAACATCCCGGTGCCCGGCGCATATCGCGGCTATGGCGCTCCGCAGGCCGAGTTCGCGCTGGAAGCACACATGGAGGACATCGCTCGCGCGCTCGGGCGAGATCCGCTCGAGTTCAAGCGGCAGAACTGGGTGAAGCTCGGCGACGAACTCAACATCGCGCCACACATCGGCGAACGGGCCAGCGAGGACGAGCCCGACCTCGACGAGTACCCGAGGGTGATGTCGAACGGCATCGAAGAATGCGTCGCTCAGGCCAAGCGGGCGATCGGGTGGCACCGCCGCCTCGACCCCGCATGGCGGCAACCGGTCGAACGGCCCAACATCCGGCGCGGCCTCGGCTTCGCCTTCTGCATGCACGGCTCGGGTATCCCGTTCCTCGACATGGGTGGTTGCAGCATCAAGCTCAACGACGACGGTTCGTTCAACATGCTGATCGGTGCGACCGACCTGGGTACGGGGGCCGACACGGTGATCGGGCAGATCGCGGCCGAGGTGCTCGGCGTGCCGCTCGACGACATCATCGTGTACTCGTCCGACACCGACATCACTCCCTTCGACACGGGCGCCTACGCCTCGTCGACCACCTACATCTCCGGCACCGCTGCCAAGCTGGCCGCCGAGGCGGTGCGCACACGCCTCAAGGAACGGGCGGCCCGCATGCTCGGTGTCGACGAGCCGTGCACGATCGAGCTGCGCGACAAGCGGGCATGGGCGCCGGACGGCCGATCGGTGACCCTCGAGGAGATCGCCCTCAACAGCCTGCACTGGGAGGATCAAGAGCAGATCATGGGCACTGCCTCGTACATGTCACCCGATTGCCCTCCGCCGTTCGCGGCACAGTTCGTCGAACTCGAGGTCGACGTCGACACCGGACAGGTCGAGGTGATCAAGATGGTGATGGCCGTCGACTGCGGCGTCGCGATCAACCCGATCACGGCGTCCGGACAGGTCGAAGGTGGCCTGGTGCAGGCGCTGGGCTATGCCCATTGCGAGGAGTTCGTCTACGACGAGAACGGTCGCATGATCAACGACACGCTGGGGCCCTACAAGATCTACCGGGCCGACGAGATGCCCGAGATCGAGGTCTTCCTCGTGCAGACGATGGAGGACTCGGGTCCGTTCGGCGCGAAGGCGGTCGCAGAGATCCCCAAGGACGGCGTGGCACCAGCGATGCGCAACGCGATCATCAACGCCACCGGCGTGGCCATCAACGACCTGCCCTTCACCCCCGAGCGGGTGTGGAATGCTCTGCGACAGCAGCATTCCTGACGGGTGGGGAGCTTCGGCGTGA
>JAHEDX010000072.1 GCA_024641005.1 Acidimicrobiaceae bacterium | reverse complement strand
CGTCGAACTCAACCACGTCGAACTCAACCACGTGCTGCTCAACCACGTGCTGCTCAACGGACCAACAGCCACTATCGCCGGGGTGGCGGCTTGGGGGACCAGCGACGGGCTGTCGGTGCGGGGCCAGGTCTGGGCCGGGGCGGTTGCGGGGTCGTGGGTGACGGCCTTGTCGGCTGCGATGAGGCCGGCACCGACTGCGGTGCTGTCGGCTCCGGCGATCTCGGTCGCCGAGGTGACGAGGGCCCCCTTCACCTGGTCGGGGGTCAGCGCCGGGTTGGCGTCGATCAGCAAGGCGGCCACGCCAGAGGCGATGGCGGCCGACTGCGACGATCCGCTACCGAGGAACCGTTGCTGGTCGACATATCCCTCGGGATGATCGACATCCGCCGTGCTACCAGGAGCCCGCAGGCTCACGATGTGAGCGCCAGGAGCGGCAACATCGGGATTGCGCACACCGTCGCCACGGTTCGTGAAATCGGCGACCAAGAAACCATCAGAGGTTGCCTCGACACCACCGACTGCAATCACATACGGGTCCGTTGCCGGGGCGACCAGCCCGTTCGAGTCGGCGCCGTCGTTGCCGGCGGCGGTGACGACGACGATCCCGGCGTCCCATGCCCGCTCGACGGCCGCTGCGACAGCGGCCTCGATGATCGGAGAAGCGCCATCAGCGCTGAGGGCGATATTGAGCACCCGGATGTCGAGCTCGTCCGCGTGAGCCACGACCCAGTCGATACCGGTGACGAGGCTTGCCGGGGTGACGGCGCCATCACGGCCGGCCACCTTCACCGAGACGATGCCGGCGTCGGGCGCCACACCGAGGAACCACTCGGGGTGCTCGGCAGCCAGTGCCGGGTCGGCACCAGGATCCCGCCCGGCGATGATGCCAGCGAGATGAGTGCCGTGACCGAAGTTGTCGACGAAGGCCGTCGAGACATCACCTTGTTCGGAACTGAGGTCGACGGCGGCGACGACCTTGCCCGGCTCGGCGAGGGCGGACACCGCGGCGACGCCCGTGTCGATCATGGCGACGTTCACGCCGGCACCGGTGAAGCCCTGGTTCCAGAGCGTCCGGGCGCCGACCTGGTCGACCACGCTGTACATCGAGCCGAGTGGCACGTCGACCACTACCGGTTCGCTCACGCCGGGGCCGTCGTCGAGATACGACATGGCGACGGCACCGCCGGCGATCATCGATACCGCGGCGGCGAGCGCCAGGTAGGAGCCTCGGGGCGGTGAGTACGTCGTGAGGCGCGGTGAGGGACGAGTTGCTCTCCACACTCGGCCGCGCCGAGCCACGTTCGGTTCGGCGGAGGCCGTACCAAGCGTCGGGCTCTCGGTGGTCATCGTCATGTGGCGCGCCTTTCGTCGGGCGAATGAAAAGTTGCTGCTCGCGAAATATCGGTGTTGCGAACAGCTGCCTTGACCGCCTTGACCGAACCTTGAACACCTTCGCCGGTGGGAGCCACCGAGCGTCCCGATCACCCCATCACGACGCCTCCGAGTGAAAGTCCCACTCGGCCGGATATGGTTCACCCGACCGGCTTCCCCTCCCACTTCGAACGTGTGGAGGAACCATGATCACGCTCTGTTGGGCCGCCAAGGGCGGCAGCGGAACCTCGGTCGTCGCGGCGGCGATGGCGCTGGTATCGCCCGAGCCCACCCTGCTCATCGATCTCGGCGGCGATCTGCCGACCGTGCTGGGCCTACCCGAACCCGATGGTCCGGGGGTCCACGATTGGCTTCGTTCCGAAGCGGCGCCGCCACGCCTGTCCAACCTCGAGGTCGAGGTCGACGGGCAGACCACCCTGCTTCCTGCCGGGCACATCGCACCCGCTGAGCCCACCCGCTGGGCCCAGCTCGCCACATGGCTGGGGCGAGAGCGACGACTGGTCATCATCGATGCCGGATCGCGCCCACCCTCACCAGCATTGTTCGACACCAGCGACCAGGCACTTCTCGTGACACGGCCGTGTTACCTCGCGCTGCGATCGGCGATCAGGCAGACGCGCCGACCGACCGGGGTGATCCTGATCGAAGAACCAGGTCGCTCGCTACGTCGAAACGACATCGAAGCAAGCCTCGGGTGTCCGGTCGTCGCCTCCATCCTGTGCGACCCCGCGATCGCCCGTGCTGTCGATGCCGGTCTCCTCGTGTCACGTCTGCCCGCGGGGTTGCGACGTCAACTGCGCGGGGCCGCTGCATGATGCTGCCGAGCGTCTTCGACGAACTGATCGATCACATCTGTCAGGCAGCGAGCACCGTCCCCGGCGACGTACGTCTGGTCGTCGCCGACCAGGTCGACCGCCTCGCGCCGCTCGCGACGCCTGACGAACGCGATCGCGCGATCGCCCGCGCCGCCGCCCGACTCGACGGCCTCGACGCGCTCGACGCGCATCTTCGCGATCCGACCGTCGATGAGGTGATGGTGAACCGAGGCCGCGAGGTGTGGGTCGATCGCGGCGACGCACCTCACCGCGAGGCGGACCTTCCCGAGGGGGCGATCGACATCGTGCTCGAGCGCGTGCTGGCCCCATTGGGCAAACGACTCGACCGTTCGACACCTATCGTCGACGCCCGCCTCGCCGACGGTGCCAGGGTGTGCGCCGTCGTTGCCCCGATCGCGGTCGATGGCACCACGGTGTCGATCCGCAGACACCGATCTCGTCAGATTTCCGTCGAACGGTTCACCGATCCCGAATCGGTCACCCTGCTCGGCGAGATCGTCCGGCAGCGCGCCAACGTGTTGGTGACCGGAGCCACCTCGTCGGGAAAGACCACGCTCCTTGCTGCCCTGGCCGGGCTCACCCACGCACACGACCGCCTGGTCGTGATCGAAGACACGGCGGAACTCGTTCTCGACGGGCTGCACGCCGTCCGGCTCGAGGCGCGCCCGGCCGGGGTCGAGGGTGTACGTCCCGTCGATCCTGCCGAACTGGTTCGCACGGCGCTCCGGCTTCGGCCGGACCGGCTCGTGGTCGGCGAGTTCCGTGGCGCCGAGGTGCTGGCCGTGATCGAAGCCCTCAACACCGGCCACGACGGCTCGCTCGCCACATGCCATGCGAACAGCCCCCTCGACGGGCTCCGCCGGGTCGAGACGCTGGTGATGCAGGCGTCCCCGACGTGGCCGCTGATGGCGATCCGCCGGCAGGTCAGCCGCTCGATCGACGTCGTCATCCACCTGCGCAGACAGGCCGATGGCGAACGGCGCGTGGCCGACGTGATCGAGGTCGTCGAGTCGGACGGCGAGCCGACCGGGCGCCCCCTGATTACCGATGGGTGCCGCGTCGGGTCGCTGCGAAGAGGTCGAACGTGACACCCCTCTTCGTGTTCCTGCTCGTCGTACTGCTCGGAGGTCGCTTCCGGGTGCGACCGCAAGGGCGAGCGCCGGCACCGGCACTCGACGGCTCGGACGAACTCCCATCGGTCGATCGTCGAACCATACGGCTGCCGAGTCGACGACGCCCTCGAGCAGCCCAACCCGAACACGTCGCGGCGTGGTGCGACGGTCTCGCACGGGCGATCGGCGGTGGGTCCACCCTCGCATCAGCCATCCGCGAGGTCGAACCACCGCCCGACTGCTCGGCCGAGATCGAATCGATCCGGCTTGCTCTTCGACGCGGAGCATCCCTGCGGGAGTCCTGCGAGATCGCCACACCGTCGGCGCATCTCGGTGTGGCACTCACCGTCATTCGTGCGTGTGCGGCCCACGGCGGGCCGGCCGCCGAACCGCTCAGCCGAACCGCGTCAACCCTGCGCGGCCGGGCCGCCGACATCGCCGAGCGTCATACGCAGAGCGCGCAGGCCCGCTTGTCGGCGATGGTCATGACGATCCTCCCGGTCGGCATGTTGGGCCTGCTGTTGCTGACGTCGGGATCGGTTCGAGAGTTCGTGATCTCACCGGCCGGCGCGGGTGCCGTCGCTTCCGGTGTCGTGTTGAACGCACTGGGCTGGAGGTGGATGGCCCGGCTCATCGACGGAGGCTCGAGGTGAGCCGCGCACAACGACGACGCGACGACCGCGCGATCGAAGCGTTACCCGACACCATCGAGCTCGTCGTGCTCGCGATCCGGTCGGGGCTGACACCGGCCACAGCCTTCGAGGTCCTCGCCGACCAGGTACCCGAACCCTTGGCCGAATCATTCGCCGATGTCACGCACGCGCTCCACCGAGGCCGGCGTCTCGCCGACGCACTCGAGGTCTTTCCACAACGGTTGGGTCCGGCCGCTGCGAGCTTTTCCGACGCGCTGTCCACTGCCGATCGATACGGACTCCCGATCGAGCCGGTGCTCGATCGACTCGCGATCGACGTGCGCGCCGAGCGGCGACGTCGTGCGGACCGCCACGCCCGCACCTTGCCGGTGAAGCTCTCGTTCCCGCTGGTCGCGTGCACGCTGCCGTCGTTCGTCCTGCTCGCCATCGTGCCCGCCGTGATGGGCGCCCTCTCGACCCTGCGCGGCTCGCTGCCGTAGGTCCGATCGACACGCACCGACCCCACACGGTCCGATCTGCGCTGCGAACGCGCACGCCAGCTCCAGTTCAACGACTTCAGAGAGGTACCGACATGTACGACTTGATCCGCTTTCTCATCGCACGCCCTCAATGGCGCAACGATCGAGGCCAGGCCACGACCGAATACGCCCTGGTGCTCCTCGCCGCGGCACTCGTCGGCGTGCTGGTGATCGGGTGGGCGACGGCGGGCGGAGGCGCAGCGGCGGTCGGCAGGCTGTTCGACAGCGTCATCCAGTCCGTCATCGACCAGGTCTGAGACATGACCGGTCGCGTCCGCCGCGACTGCGGCCAGGCAACCGTCGAGTTCGCGATCGCGCTGCCGCTCGTGATCGTGCTGCTGCTCGGTGTCATCCAGGTCGTCCTCATCGCTCGCGACCAGATCGCGCTCGAGCTAGCCGCTCGAGACGGTGCCCGTGCGGCGTCGGTGGCCGCCGACCCCACCGGGGCTGCCGAGCGGGGCGCACGAGAGGCAACCGGCCTGCGGCCGATCAGGGTGTCGACCGTGACCGGGGCCAAACGCGTCACGGTCACGGTCGTCCACACCAACCCGACCGCCGTACCGATCATCGGGATCGTCATCGGTGACGTCGAGCTGTCTGCCAGCGTCACGCTGGCCCGCGAGCCTCCGTAGACCGAGCAACAGGAGACCGAGCAACAGGCCGCCGCCCATGGTGACCCGAACGCGTTGCCGTTACCGTGTGACGCCCATGGATCTGCAACTCACCACGACCCGCATCGGCGAGCACGTCGTCGTCGCGCTCAGTGGCATTGCCGACCTGTCCACCGCGCCCACCTTGCACAGCATGCTGCGGCAAACCTGCTGCGACCACCCCGCCGAGACACTCATCGTCGACCTGGACGGTCTGTTCGCGATCGATGATGCGGCACTCGGCCTGTTGCTGGGTGCGGCAGCGCGCGCCCGAACCACGGGCGGCGACCTCGAACTGGTCTGCAACAACGAACATCTGCGCACCCGGCTCACGACCACCCGCATCGATCGAGCCCTCGCCATACGCGACACGATCGCCTGAAGCGCTCGACCGCCGTCGTCGCATCGCGCAAGAATCGGCTCATGCCTCCACGCACGCGTCGCCCGCTGCCGCCCGACCGGGGACAGCCGTGAACGAGCACGAGCCGTACACGGCCGTCATCTTCACCAGCAAGCACTCCGGGATCGACACCGAAGGGTACGACGAGGAGGCGAAACGCATGGCAGCGCTCGCCTCCGAACAGCCCGGTTACCGCGGGATCGAGAACGCCAGAGGATCCGACGGCGTCGGCATCACCGTGTCGTATTGGGACACCGATGCCGACGCACGCGCCTGGAAGCAGCACAGCGAGCACCTGGCGACCCAACGGCTCGGACGGGACCGCTGGTACCGCTGGTACCGGCTACGGGTCGCCACGGTCGAGCGCGAGTACCGGTTCCCGACATCGCACGACTCGGCCACCGACATCTTGCACATCGCGCTGCCCGCCGACTGGGAACAGGCAGCGGTGACCGGCGAGTACCGGAGCAGCACGCGAGGCGTGACGCTGGAACACGAAGGATTCATCCACTGCTCGTACCCGCACCAGCTGGAAGGTGTCGCCAACCGTTTCTACGGCGACCTGGAGGAACTACTGCTGCTCCACATCCAGTCGAGTTCGCTCGACGCCGAAGTGCGGGTCGAGCCACCTGCCGACGGGATCACCGAACTGTTCCCGCACGTGTACGGCGCGATCCCGGTGGGCGCCGTCACAGCGACCACGGTGTGGCGTCGCGGCGACGACGGCGCCTGGCACCGGCCACTGAACGTGTGAGCCGCGAGATGTGCCCCGGTGACGGTTCGCGGCTGGGTTCACCGCCGGCGACACATCTCGCCGACTCGCGTCAGGGACCGGAGAAGACGCCGCTGTTGTCCTGTTCGAGCTCGTCGTAGTAGGAGACCTTGGGGTCATAGCTCTGGGCCTGTTCCTCCCAGGAAGCCAACTCTTTGCGGCCCACCACGAACCAATGCACCTCGTCGGGGCCATCGGCGAGTCGCAGCGTCCGCTGGCTGGCATACATACGGGCGAGCGGCGTCCATTGCGACACACCGGTGGCACCGTGCATCTGGATCGCCTCGTCGACGATCTGGCAGGTGCGGATCGGCACCATTGCCTTCACGGCGCTGACCCACACGCGCGCTTCGGCATTGCCGAGCTCGTCCATCGCCTTGGCGCCGGTCAGCACCATGCGACGCATCGCCTCGATCTCGATCCGGGCCTTCGCGATCACCTCGACGTTCTTGCCGAGATTCGAGATCCGCTTGCCGAACGCCTCACGTGTGAGACCGCGCTGGGCCATCAATCCCAACGCTCGTTCAGCTGCGCCGACCGAACGCATGCAGTGATGGATGCGACCCGGTCCGAGCCGAAGCTGGGAGATCTCGAAGCCGCGTCCCTCACCCAGCAACATGTTCTCGGCCGGCACGCGGACGTCGTTGAAGCGGATGTGCATGTGGCCGTGAGGGGCGTCGTCCTCGCCGAACACGTGCATGGGTCCGACGATCTCGACGCCAGGGGTGTCGCGCGGTACCAGGATCTGTGACTGGCGCTCGTGCACGGGGCCGTCGGGGTTGGTCTGGAGCATCACGATGAAGATCTTGCAGCGCGGATCACCAGCACCCGAGGCGTAGTACTTCTCACCCGAGATGACCCACTCGTTGCCGTCCTTGATGGCCCGACAGGCGATCTGCTTGGCGTCCGACGATGCGACATCAGGCTCGGTCATCACGTAAGCCGAGCGGATCTCACCGTTCAACAGCGGCGTGAGCCACCGCTCCTTCTGCTCGGGGGTGCCGACCCGCTCGAGCACCTCCATGTTGCCCGTATCGGGCGCGGCACAGTTCAAACACTCGGACGCAATCGGGTTCTTGCCGAGCTCCATCGCGATGTAGGCGTAGTCGAGGTTCGAGAGGCCCTCGCCGGTTTCGGCGTTCGGCAGGAAGAAGTTCCACAATCCCTGGGCCTTCGCCTTGGACTTGATGCTCTCGAGCAGTTCGAGTTGCCCGTCCCCGTAGCCCCAACGCTCCGCCCGGCCCTCGCCCAGACGGAAGAACTCGGCCGTGTGCGGCTCGACCTCTTCGGCGATGAACTTCTTGACGGCTTCGTACAAAGGCCTCGCCTTCTCGGACATCCGCAAGTCGTACATGTCAACGGTGGACTCGAGTGCTGTCATCTGCCACTCCCTCTCGTTTCGGCAACGGCGACGAACTTAGTGAGCACGGCGGCGGTGTGCCCCATCCGAGCATCGGGGTGCGATCGAAGGTCGCGGCCGAACTCGGGGTGCCGACCGGTCAGCGGGGCCGGCGTTGACCGCGGCGGTCACCGCGGCGAATGAAGCGTTCTTGCTCGGCTTCGAGCGCTGCCTCCTCTGCGACCAATCGTTCGAGACTCGACAGTCGCGCCCGATCGAGTTCGCCGGCCACCACCGCCTGTTGCACGGCACAGCCCGGTTCGCGATCGTGTTTGCAGTCGCGGAACCGGCAGTGGTCCATCAAGGCGAACACGTCGGCGAATGCCCGCTCGATACCGTCACCCGACAACCACAGGCTCACCGCTCGCACTCCCGGAGTGTCGATCAGCCAGCCCTCGCCGGGAAGCCGAAGCAGCTGGGCGGTGACCGTGGTGTGCCGCCCACGCTGGTCGCCTTCCCGAACTGCCGCCGTGTGCATGACCTGGTCGTCGAGCAGAGCATTGACCAGCGTCGACTTGCCGACCCCGGACGCGCCGAGGAACGCGAGCGTGCGGTTGCCTCGCGCATACGCACGGATCGGTTCGAGGCCGATACCGGCCAGCCCGCTGGCGAGCAACACCGGAACCCCGAGTGCGACCTGCGCGAGTTCGGCCCGGGCCGGTTCGGGATCGTCGACCGTGTCGATCTTGGTCAGCAGTACCACCGGTTCGGCGCCCGAGTCGAAGGCCAACACCAGCTCGCGTTCGAGCCGCCGCTGATTCGGTGGGGATCCGAGCGCATGCACCAGGAACACGACGTCGATGTTCGCAGCGAGGGCATCGGCCTCGAAACGGTCACCCTCGAAAGATGAACGGCGCACGAAGGCCGACGTGCGTTCGATGATGTGATCGACCCGCTCGGCATCCGCGGACGGAACCAGCCAGTCGCCGATCGCCACGTCGACGAACAGGTTGCGCAACCGCACGGGAGTGTCGTCGGACGCGTGACGCATCACCGTGCTCCACCCGCGGTCGATCCTGGCCACACGCCCGGGCGCTCCGGGCGCGCCGATCGACTCCCACGACGCCTGTAGGCGGTCGTTCCAGCCGAGCTCGCGATCGGGCATCACCGGGCGAACGGTACCCGACGCCCACGCCCGAGTGACCGAAGCGCTGTGGGCCGGGCATACCGGCATCGCCGACGATGATGCCCAACCCGTCGCGTCCATCACATTCGAGACCAGCATGGTGCGCTTCGAAGGATTCGCGGGCACACTCCGGTAGGCGCGGCTTGACAAGACGGTCGCCCATCACCTAGCCAAAGGCAGCAATGGCGAAGCCACTCGTCGTCGTGGAATCTCCCGCGAAGGCCAAGACGATCTCGAAATTTCTCGGCGATGCGTTCGATGTGCGCGCCTCGGTGGGCCATGTCGCCGACCTGCCCAGCAAGGGCCTCAACATCGATGTCGACAACGGCTTCAAGCCCACGTATGAGCTGACCGATCGCGGCAAGACCGTCGTCAAAGACCTGCGTGCAGCACTCAAGGACGCCTCCGAGCTCTATCTCGCGACCGACGAAGACCGCGAGGGTGAGGCGATCTCGTGGCACCTGGTCGAGTACCTGAAGCCGAAGGTCCCTGTGAAGCGGATGGTGTTCCACGAGATCACCAAGGCGGCGATCGATCACGCGATCGACAACCCGCGCGGCATCGATTACGGCCTCGTCGACGCAGCGGAAACCCGTCGCATCCTCGATCGCCTCTACGGCTACGAGGTCTCGCCGGTGTTGTGGCGTCGGGTCAACCGGGGGCTGTCCGCCGGCCGCGTCCAGAGCCCGTCGGTGCGACTGATCGTCGAGCGAGAGCGTGAGCGAATCGCGTTCGTCGCGGCCGACTACTGGGACATCGATCTCGTCACATCGACCCAGCCGTCGTTCGAGGCGAAGCTGATCGAGGTCAACGGCGCCCGGATCGCCACCGGCAAAGACTTCGACGAACGAGGCCAGATCAGCGCCAAGGCAACCCCGATCGACGAGACCCTCGCACGGGCGCTCGCCGGCGGCCTCGAAGGCGCCACCTTCTCGGTCCGTTCGGTCGAAGAGAAGCCGTATCGGTCATCGCCGAAGCCACCGTTCATGACGTCGACGCTGCAGCAGGAAGGCGGGCGCAAGCTGCGTCTTTCTGCCTCCCAGGTGATGCGGCTGGCGCAGGGGCTGTACGAGCGGGGCTTCATCACCTATATGCGTACCGACAGCGTCACGCTCAGTGACGAGGCGATGAACGCCACGCGCGCGTCGATCGCATCCGAGTACGGACAACAGTTCCTGTCGCCGCAACCCAAGCGGTACGCGTCGAAGTCGAAGAACGCTCAAGAGGCCCACGAGGCCGTGCGGCCCACGACGCCATATCGCTCGCCGAAGCAGGTGCAGAGCGAGCTCAACAGCCAGGAGCTGGCGCTCTATCGTCTGATCTGGCAACGCACGCTGGCCTCGCAGATGGCCGACGCGACGGGTGTCACGGTCAGCGTTCGACTGGGCGCGATTTCCGAGCACGAGCAGACCGACTGCGAGTTCAACGCATCGGGAACCACGATCACGTTCCCTGGCTACCGTGCCGTCTACGTCGCAGCCGACGATGACGGCGATGGATCGAAAGAGGCGTTGCTGCCGCCACTGGCCCAGGGCGAGATCGTGCCGATCGACTCGCTGACGCCCAACGGTCACAGCACCTCGCCCCCGGCCCGATACACCGAGGCCTCGCTCGTCAAGCGGCTCGAAGAGCTCGAGATCGGCCGACCGTCGACCTGGGCCTCGATCATCCAGACCGTGCAGGACCGCGGTTACGTCTGGAAGAAGGGCCAGGCACTGGTACCGACCTGGACCGCGTTCGCGGTGATCGGTCTGCTCGAGCAGCACTTCGGCGACCTGGTCGACTACGCGCTCACCGCCAAGATGGACGGCGACCTCGACGAGATCGCCAACGGTCGCCAACAGAAGGACCAGTGGCTGCAACGGTTCTACTTCGGTGACGACGGTCAGCTGCCCGGTCTGAAGCGGATCGTCGAGGAGAATCTCGACAAGATCGACGCAGCGGCGATCAACACGTTCCCACTCGGCGTCGACGACAACGGGGTGTTGATCGTCGTCAAGCCCGGCAAGTACGGGCCGTACGTCAAGCGCGGCGACGACACGGCCAGCGTGCCCGAGGATCTGCCACCCGACGAGCTCGATGTCGCCAAGGCGATCGAGTTGCTCGCACTCCCCAAGAGCGACGAGCCGATCGGCGAGATCGACGGGTATCCGGTGTACGCGAAGAACGGCCGATACGGGCCGTACGTGCAGTGGGGTGCCCCCGACAATCTGCCCCCTGGCCTCGAGAAGCCGAAGATGTCCAGTCTGTTCCAGACGATGACGCTCGAACGCATGACGGTCGACGAGGCCGAGCAGCTGTTGCAGTTGCCACGCTCGCTCGGTCAGGACCCCGCCGACGGCAAGGAGATCGTCGCCAACAATGGCCGATACGGGCCGTACATCGTGAAGGAGAAGGACTTCCGGTCGATCGATTCGGAAGAGCAGTTGCTCACGATCACGCTCGAAGATGCGTCACGGATCTTCAAGCTGCCAAAGGTGTTCAAGCGCGGTGGCAGCAACATGGCGGCGAAGGGCCCGCTGCGCGAGTTCGGCACCGACCCGGTCAGCGAACGGGCCGTCGTCGCCAAGGATGGTCGCTTCGGTGTGTATGTCACCGATGGCGAGACGAATGCGTCGATCGGCAAGGGTGACCGCATCGAGGAGATGACGCCCGAGCGGGCCTACGAACTGTTGATGATCCGTCGCGATGCAGTCGCCGCCAAGGGCGGCCCGGCGAAGAAGTCGGGTGCACGCAAGAAGGCCGCAGCCAAGAAGCGACCGGCCAAGAAGTCTGCCGCAAAGAAATCGGCGGCCAAGAAGAGGCCCGCTGGGTGACCGACCCAACAGGCGCTGCTCAGCCTTGCAGGCATGACCAGCCGTATTCCTGAGGAACTTCCGCCGGCCCGAAGCGTCCGCGTTCGAACGGTCGCGAGTTGCGCCCGCGGCGACAGCTAAGTTCGCGTCGTCCAGAACAACAGCGGGAAGGGGACCGAAAGTGACCAGACGGGCCCGGCTCGGGGGGATCGCAGCTCTGTTGGGCGCGATGATCATCTCGACCTACGGGCATGCCGCTGCCGGTGACGACACACCACTCGACGATCAGGTACTCGCCGCGATCCGTGTCGAGATCCCCGAGTACGACCCTGGCGAACTCGACATCGACCAGGCGAACGGTGACTTCGACCGGCTCGTCACCCTGCTGAGCCAGAGCACGACCGTTGCGAGCTTCGGTGACGGCAGTCAGTTGACCGGCTTCTGTGGAGGCTACGCCTACTCCTACGACAAGGACGGCAAGCTGCTCGACGCTGCGCTCGATGTCGGTGACGACGGTCCGCCGATCGACCTGCTCGACGGTGTCCAGGCCTTCACGTCCGGCAACTCGTTTCAGGTCGACCCCCAGGGTGTCGTCGCGTACTTCGGCTTCTCGCCACAGACAGGAGACGGGCCGCTGGATCATTCGTGGTTCATCAAGACCAGCCGTGTCACGCTGGCGAGCGGTTCGGATCCCAACACCCCGCTCAACAACCGCGAGGTCGGACGGATCGATCTTCAGGACGAACTCCCGGTCGCGTTCTCGGCGAAGATCAAGGTCGAGGGCGAGCTGACGTCGAGCAATCAACCGCCCTGCATCGGTCGGGGCCACGTCGACTTCATCGGTAACGGGATCACGGGCCCGGTCGGGCTCGCGGCGTTGGTGCTGCTCGGAGGCGGGCTGCTCGGACTACTGCTCAACGCCCGGCCGACGACGACGTACAAGAGGTGACCATGAGCACGACGACGCCGACCCCTCACACCGCGGTGCACACGCATCCAGTACGGGGTTTCATGTGGGGCCTGATGATCGGCATCGGCCTCGCCGTCGCGCTGGTGGTGACGCGACTGATCACGTTGGATCTGATCTTGATGGTCATCATCACCGTGATCGCTGCGATCGCCGGCATGCTCTGGGGCCAGTTCGGGCCAGCGAAAGCCCCAACGGGCCCACCGCCCGTTCGGCCAGCACATGTCACGCCTCCGACCGTGTCGCGGTTCGATGACTTCAACGGCAGCGCCACGGCCAAGGACCCGCGCACACTCGAGCCCCCCACTCCGGGCTGAGCCCAAGCCTCCGCGCATCCGGTCGCGATCCGATCGAGCGCAAGCCCAAGGGACGATTGGGCAAGGGAAACCGAATCCCACATGGCGGGGTGACCACCGAAGCGGATCAGCTCCGAGCGGCCTCACGCACCTTCGAGGCAACAGTTCTGGACGATCTTGGAGACTTCGTCGATTCGACACATACCTGCCGTGCCCGTCGCCGAGCAGGGGCGTGGACGAGACGCTGCGGCCCGAACGCGAACGAGCCCGGATCGCAAAGATCCGGGCTCGTTCGCTCTGTGGGATCCGGGGGGATCAGTCGATCATGCCGGGTTGACGATGAAGGCGGTCACCATGCCGAACATCCCGTCGTCGCGCTCGGCGTGGGTGAGAATGTGGCAGTGCCACGCCCACACGCCGGGATCGACCAGCTTGTAGAGCACCGTATACCGCTCGCCGGGGGCAATGTTGATGGTGTCACCGGGGATCGGGACGAGCAACTCCTTGCCGTCCTTGGCGATGATCCAGCCGAGCGGCTGGTGCAGGTGCATCGGGTGCGCCATCAGCCCCTCGTTCTGGTAGTGCACCATGACCGTGTCCCCGACGGTGCCGACGTAGGGCTGCGTGGCGGGGAAGCTCTTGCCGTTCAGCGACAGTCCGATCACCCCGGCGTCGTTCAGGGTCATCTGGATCTCCTGATCCGGAGTGGCCTTGAAGCCCTGGTCGAGCAGGACCTCGGGAGTCTGCATCTGGCCGATCGTCATCGTGCCGAACAATCCGTCGAGGACCTGACTTGCACCGTTGTGTGAGTGATAGATGCCGACTGCCGGTTCGAGCGCCTCGAACTCGTAGACGAACTCTTGACCGGGTTCGACGGCGGCCTGTGTGAAGGGAGGCACGCCGTCCATCTCGTTGGGTACCCGGATGCCGTGCCAGTGGATCGTGGTGGGCGTCGGCAACTCGTTCTTGAGGATCACGCGCACCATGTCGCCGACCTCGACGTGGATCGACGGTGCCGGCACCGTGCCGTTGTAGGTGTACGCCTCGACGATCCTGCCGGGCTCGACCTCCCAGTCGGCGAGCTGAGCGGTGACGACGAACTGCTTGTAGCCGTCGACCATCTCGTAGTCGAGCGGTTGACCACCGAACTCACCCTTGGCCTCGACGTCGGGCAGGAAGCGCAGCGCCCGCTCGTCCATCGCCGTCTGCATTTCCTCCCACGTGTCGAACCCGTGGAAGTGATCGACCGCGCCGTCGGAGGTGCCAGAGCCGGTGTACGGGCCGGGTTCGGCGTTCATGATGATGTGGAGGTTGCCGTTCATGCCGGCCTCGTTGTGGCCGGGGATCTCGCAGAACATCGGGTACACGCCGACGGCGAGTTCTCCCAGTTCGAGATCGACCGTGTCACCGGGCTGCAGGTCGGGGGTACGGCTGCCCATGATCGACAGGTTGTGCACCTGGGCGTCGGTGTTGGTGATCCGAACGGTCACCTGACCAGGGGGTGCCATGATGTGCTCGGGCGAGAGTTTGAGGGCCCCCAGGTCGAGCTCGATCACGGATGCCGTGCCGGAGCCTTCGCTTCCGGCGGCCTGCTCGGGGGCGCCCACACGCCCGATCGCGAAGAACCCGAGGAAGAGGGCCGCCACGGCAATCGCCATCGCGGCCCAGTTCAAGAATGAGCGGTCGTCTGAGGTCATAAGGGAAGAGTCTGTCCATTTGGCATCCGGCAACCCTAGGGCCCTGCGACCGGGCAACAAAGGACTTAAGTCCCGAACACCACGAGGCGCTCGATTACGCGGGCCGCGACGAGGCCAGAGGAGGACTGATCAGTACGGGACAGCCCAGCAGAGGACCGCGCCGCGACCATCGGTCGACACCCGATGTTCGAGGGTGCACGTGCCCCCGAAACCCGCCGCTCGGCTCTGCAGGTTGAACAGGCCATGGCCGCCGCGAAGTGCGGCCTCGTCATCGGGCGGGCCGACGCCGTTGTCGGTGACCGTCATCACGACCGTCTTGTCGACGACAGCGACCATCACATGCGCCAACGACGCCTTCGCGTGCCGCGCCACGTTGCCGAGTGCCTCTCGCATCGATGCGACCATCTCGGTGCGCACCTCGTCGGACATCACCGACTCGACCGGCCCTTCGAGGCGAAGCGACGGGGTGAAGCCGAGCACCCGGCTCGCCTGGGCGACGACGTCGGCCAACTCTTGGCCCAACGCCCCCCGGTGGCCAGCGGTACCGAGGGTGAACACGATCGTGCGAACCTCGGAGATGATGCGATCGATGTCGTCGATCACGACCTCGAGCTTGGACGCGGTCGCCTCGCTCGCCCCGGCGACCGTCGCCTGCACTGCAAGCCCCATGCCGTAGAGATGCTGCAGCACGACATCGTGGAGATCGCGTCCGATCCGTTCGCGTTCGGCGACCAAGGCCAGCTGCTCGTTGGCGGCGGTCAAACGGCGGTGCCCCTCCTGACGATCGCTGATGTCACGAACCGCCGTGATCACATAGGACTCGCCGTGCTCGAACGGGCTGAGCGATATCTCGACGGGGACGTTGACCCCATCGCAACGACGGAGCGCTAGCTCGAGACCGGCGCCCATCGGGCGTTGCACCGGCGCACCGGTATAGCCACCTCGCAAGCTGGCGTGGCGTCCGCGCACTGCGTCGGGCACGAGTTCGTCCACATTCGATCCCACCAACTGGTCCGACAGTGCGAGCTGGTGCATCGAACGATTCGCGTACACGATCACACCTTCGTGATCGACGATCAAGACGCCATCCGGCGCCAATTCGACGGCGTGAGTCAGGAGTGCTGGGTCGGGCGACATCGTCACGAGACACACGGTAGTGGAGGCCCGTCGGCAGCGCCCTCCCGACGTCAGAAATCACCAGATGACCAAGGTCCCTTGCAACTGGGCGCGCGACCAGGAACACTTTCGCCCATGACTGCCCACATCACCGCGTTCTTGATGGACGACCACGAAGTCGTCAGACAGGGCGTCCGAGCGTTGCTGGAATCGACGGGCGAGATCGATGTGGTCGGCGAAGCCTCCACCGCGGCCGAGGCCCTGGCGCGCATCCCTGCGGTGCGGCCCGACGTGGCGATTCTCGACGTCAGGGTCCCCGATGGCAACGGCATCGAGGTCTGCCGTGAAGTCCGCAGCAGTGTCGGCACCAACTGCCTGATGCTCACGTCCTACAGCGACGACGAAGCGCTGTTCGAAGCGATCATGGCCGGGGCAGCGGGCTACGTGCTCAAGCAGATCCGCGGCACCGAGTTGCTCGACGCCGTCAAGCGTGTCGCCGCCGGCGAATCGCTGCTCGACCCGGCGATCACGGGCAGGGTGCTCGAACGGCTCCGCAAGCCGTCCGAGGAAGACGCCCGCCTCGCCCGCCTGACCCCGCAGGAACGCCGCATCCTCCACTTCATCGCCGACGGCATGACCAACCGTCAGATCGCGAACGAGATGCACCTCGCCGAGAAGACCATCAAGAACTACGTCTCGAACATGCTGACGAAGCTGGGGATGGAGCGCCGCACCGAGGCAGCCGTGTTCGCCACCAAGTTGGAGCTCTCCGGTCAGCACATCGATCCGTGACGATCTGACCCAATCGGGCCCGGCGCTACCCCACGTTCGCCACCACGGCTTGGCGCATCGAACGCTGCCTCGCACCTCGCGATGTGCGGAGCGCATCGGGTTCGTCACTAGGGTGACCAGCCGATGTCGACGCCGGTGTACATCGCCTTCGAAGGCGCAGAGGGGTGTGGGAAGAGCACCCAGGCACGACGGCTCGCCGACGCGCTCGGCGCGGTCCTGACCCGCGAGACGGGCGGCACGATCATCGGTCAACGACTCCGGGCGATCCTGCACGACACTGCCGTCACCGATCTCGACGATCATGCCGAGACCCTGATCGTCGCCGCCGACCGGGCCCAGCATCTGGCCGAAGTGGTGCGCCCGGCGCTGGCGAAGGGCCGCCACGTCGTGAGCGACCGCTCGGTGTACTCGACCCTGGCCTACCAGGGCTACGGCCGAGGCCTGCCCGTCGACGACGTACGCGCGATCAACGAATGGGCCGTCGGCGACACGTGGCCGGACCTCGTGGTACTGCTGACGGTGCCCGACCACGTCACGGCCGATCGCATGCGCAAGCGGGAACTCGACCGTTTCGAGCGTGCCGGCGACGAGTTCCATGGCCGCGTGCAGAGCGGGTTCGCCGAGATGGCTGCCGCGGATCCACGGCGATGGGTCGTGGTCGACGCGTCAGGGCCGGTCGACGAGGTCTCTGCGACGATCAGAACCGCCGTGCGAGAGCGACTCGGCCTATGACCGCTGTGGCACCGTCGATCTGGGCCGATGTGGTCGGGCAGCAGGTCGCGGTCGAGCGGCTGACCCGGGCCGCCCGAACACCGGTGCACGCCTACCTGTTCGTCGGTCCGGCCGGATCCACCAAGAAGGAAGCTGCCAGAGCGTTTGCCGCGCTCCTGCTTGCCGGTGCCGATGAGCCGTCGGAGCGCGACACCGAACTCGTACTGCGTGGTGAGCATCCCGACGTGAAGGAGACCGCGAGGGTCGGCGCATCGATCTCGTTCGACCAGGCCCGCGAGATCGTGCGTACTGCTTCCCTGGCGCCCAGCGAGGGCGAGCGCAAGGTGATGATCCTCGAAGAATTCCACCTGCTCCGACCGGAGGGTGCCGCACTGTTGTTGAAAACGATCGAGGAGCCTCCCTCGTCCACGACCTTCTTGATCCTCGCCGACTTCATCCCGCAGGATCTGATCACGATCGCCTCGCGCTGCGCCCGTATCGACTTTCGTCATGTCGACGAGCAGCACGTCGCCGACCGGCTGGTCAGCGAGGGGGTCGACCCCGACTCGGCCGCCGAGGCCGCCGGCGCCGCCGGCGGCAACCTCGACCGGGCCCGAGTTCTGGCCGCCGACCCCGAACTCGCGGCGCGACGCCGTGCGTTTGCCGACGTTCCGCACCAACTCGACGGCAACGGCGCAACGGTGATGAAGTTGGTCGACGATCTGCTCGGCCGGATCGAGACGGCAGCGGGCCCGCTGGCCGCACGCCAGGCAGCCGAGGTTGCAGCGCTCGACGAACGGATCGCCCGCTACGGCGAGCGTGGCAGCGGCAAGAAGACACTCGACGAGCGCCACAAGCGTGAACTCCGTCGTCACCGCACCGACGAGCTTCGGGCCGGGCTCACCGTGATCGCCGGGGCGTACCGAGACGCTCTCGTCAACGGTTCGATCCGTCGGCCTGACGCGGTCGCGGAGGCCGTGCTGCACATCCACGAGGCGATGGAAGCCCTCGAACGAAACCCCAACGAAGCGCTGCTCCTGCAGTCGCTGCTCTGGTCACTCCCGGTCCTGACGGACTGACCTTCCGATCGCCTTGTCGCTCGGCCACCGCTCTCGGGTGTCGGTTCGCGTGCCCGGTCGGCCGCGTCAGAGCTCGTCACCCGCCATCGGTGACGCCGAGTCGGATCCCGGAGATCACGGTGGGTTCGAACGTGGGACCCCCGACCAGGTCGGTGGGATAGATCAGACGCTGGACGGTGACGGAACTCCTGGAAGATCCGAGGATGATCCGATAGACACACAGCCCTCGACGGGGAGCTCCTCGCACTCCGTGATCGGCGGCGCCCCGATGGGAATCCATCGTCGGTGACAGCGCGACGAGCTGGGCCATGCTCGCGGGCAGCGGCGGTTGGCGGCCTGTCGAGGCGTCCAGGCCGTGGCCGAACGGCGGGTCGAGACGATGGTGATGGCCCGACAACACCAGGTTGATGCCCATTCGTCGGAGCTCGGCCGCAACAGACCGGCCGTTCTCGAGCCGTCCCACTCCCAGACGGTCCCGCACAGTGATCGGCCGTGCAGCGTGCGGTGGGTGGTGAAGCACCGCAATGTTGAGGTCGGTGTCACGGAGGGTGACGGTTCGGAGCCGATCCATGATGTCGCCGGTGTCGGGCGGATGGGACGAGAGGCGTCCGTTGGCCAGCAGCCCGCCCCGGACGGCGCCCGAATGCACGCTGTTGAGCGGCACGAATGTGATGGCCATGCCGTGCGCCGTCGGGAACCGCAGCGCCTGCTCGGGCGGTAGCGCACCGATCATGCCGGCGTGGTGATGGATGGACCGCTTCTGGGCGTCGTGCCGGGGCCCGTTCAACCCGAGCAGTGCGACGCTTCCCGGCCACACGTCGTGATTGCCGTAGACCGTGACCACGTCGTCGGGACCGGCAGCGTCGAAGAGCGACGTGAGGTGAGCGAAGCCCGTGAACCGGCCGATCCGGCCCGACGCTCCGAACGCCTCGGCGTCACCGGTGTGGGCAATGACGACGGGGGCCCCGTCGCCGAGCGCATCCCGTTCAGCCGCGACTGCGCGGACCAGCAGATCGGGAAGTCGAGCGACGACATCGTCTGCGGCGAACTCGAGATCCTGAACACCCAGTCGTGCCAACACCTTGACCAGAGTGCTCCGTTGGCCGGAGGGACGGGTGACGCCCTCCTCATCGACGAACAGGTGTGTGTCGGTGACGTGCATGATCGACGCGACATGTGTACCTGCGGAGCTGGGATACGGCCCGTCGGCGCCGGCCGGCGAGGCGCTGTGATCGAGGACTCGTGGGCACATCGGGGCAGACAGTACGGCCAAATCGGTCGATCGTTCTCGCGGTTGCTACCCGATCCGTCACCGGCCGTACACGCAGGGTCATGGTCGAAACGATGTCGGCACCGCCCGTCTTCACCGATACGCTGCACGAGCCATAACCGGTCCAGAAGACCTCGGAGGGTTCC
>JAHEDX010000141.1 GCA_024641005.1 Acidimicrobiaceae bacterium | reverse complement strand
GCCGGAGCCTTCTTGGCCGGAGCCTTCTTCGCCGGAGCCTGGGTGGCGCCGGACCCGAGCACGTCGACATCGGACGTCCCGGGCGATGCGTCCGCCATGGCCTCGGATGCCATGTGTGGCAACGCGGCGTCGATCGAGCGGCGGTCGGGCACATAACCGACGATCACCGCCGTGACCGCCTCCCCGGCCGCCAACACCGACCGGGCACTGCGCGGGGCCGGGCGGTCCATCAGGCGAAGCGGGATGTAGATCAGCACATCGTCGACCCGGGCGTAGGCGCCGTGCGATGCGTAGCTCTCGACCACACCGGTGCAGCTGGTGCCGACCGGGTGGCGTTCGACGAACTCGAGGAACGGCATGAGGTCGTTGATGTGCCCGCGAGACGGAGGCGCCACTCGGGCGACCTCGGTCGATTGCTGCTCGGCCGGCGGGGCCGCGACCGGCTTGGCGCTGCGACCTCGTCCGCCTCTGCCACGACCGGACCGCCCGCCGGTCGGAGCCGCTTCGGCTGTAGGCGACTGCTCGCCGACATCGTCTGCAGGCTGAGTCGCTGCCTTCGGCCGGACACGACTGTTGGCGCGTTCTTTGGCATCGGTGCGCACCGCACCTTTGGCATCGTTCTTGGCCTCGCGCACCGCCTGGCGGCTCTTCGGGCCGCGCACCGGCGTGCGAGCGACGAACACCCATCCGACATGCGGCACCGGCTTGCCGCCGATCAACCGACCCTCATCGAACAGCCAGTCGTACTCGCCGTGGAACTCCTGGAAGGAGTCGTTCGACAGCACGCCGGCGCCGGCCTTGTTGGCGATCGTCAGCACGAAGGCATCGCCACGACCGATCGCCCCAGCGGGCGGGGTGACGAGCTCGTTGTTGGCAACGGCCTCATCGAACGCCGTCACTTCCTTGCCGTCGATCCGGTGCCCGAACGTGGCGTCGACCACCACGGTGATCACCGCACCCGGATGGTCGTCCATGAACGCAAGGACTGCGTCATTGAGCTGTTCGAGGCTTGGTTGACTTCGCCCCTCGGTTGCGATGTTGGACCCGTCGACCACGAAGTGGTCCGGTCTACGTGCTTTCGCCATGTGTGGAATTTCTCGATTCGTAGCTGCGTGCACCAGGTGGGCGCGACGCCGTGCTACATCGTAGGGTGCCCACCTGTGGAGACCACGCACCTCACCGCCGTGTTCTGGGACTTCGGAGGTGTGATCCTCTCCAGCCCGTTCGACGCGTTCAATGAGTACGAGCGGGCGAAGGGCCTGCCGATCGACTTCATCCGCACGGTCAACAGCCGCAATCCAGACACCAATGCCTGGGCATTGATCGAGCGCCGCGAGGTGGATGCCGCCGGATTCGACCAGCTGTTCGCCGACGAGTCGGACGAGCTCGGCCACCGGGTACCCGGCCGAGATGTGCTCGGCATGCTGCACGGGTCGGTTCGGCCCGAGATGGTGACCGCTCTCGACCGGGTGATCGAGGCCGGATTCGTCACCGCTTGCCTCACCAACAACGTGTCATCAGACCGCTCGTCGGAGACATCGGACGATCATGCCCGACCCGAGGTCGATGCCGTGATGGCCCGGTTCGATCACGTGATCGAGTCGAGCAAGGTCGGGTGTCGCAAACCCGAGCCCGAGTTCTACGAGATCGCGTGTGAAGCGGCCGGGGTCGACCCTGAGCAGGTCGTGTTCCTCGACGATCTGGGCATCAACCTCAAACCGGCCAGGGCGATGGGGATGACCACGATCAAGGTGCTGTCGGCCGACCAGGCGATCGAAGATCTCGAAGCCGTGTTGTCGATACCGCTCACGTGACCAGCCCGCCCCAGGGACTGCGGAATCCGGCGCGGCCGGTCAGGCAGCGCGTCGATTCGGCGGGCCCGTGTTGTGGATCGAACCGTCGGGGAAGCTGACGGTGAGTTCTCGATGGGATCCGAGCGTGAGTTCCCAACCAGCATCGTGGACCTTGCTGTGGTGGTGGGCACACAAGGGCAGCAAATTGTCGAGATCGGTGCGGCCGCCGTGGCGCCACCAGGTGACGTGGTGGAGCTTGCAGCGGTCGTAGTGGACCGAACAACCGGGGATCGCGCACCCGGAGTAGAGCCCTCGGAGCGCCCGACGCTGGGCTCGGTTGGCGAGCCGAGTCGTGCGCCCGAGATCGAGCCGCCCGGGGGCGTGGAGGACCACGCCGTTGCGAACGACCACAGCATGGACCTCGCCAGTGCCGGCCATCTCGGCCACCACCCGACCCGGCACCTCGACGGGGATGCCCCAATCGACCTGCGGGCCACCAGCACCGTCGTTCGCCGAAGCATCGACGACCACCACAAACTCGGGCCGGCCCGGCCGACCGGCCACTACCCCCTCCTCGGTCAGCAGCCGGGCGAACGCAAGCGCACGCAGATGGTGCTGCTTCTCGATCGGATCGGCCGGACACGTGTCGGGTGTGGACTCGGCGAACATCGCCTGCATCGCAGCGTCGAGCCGGGCGGCGACCTTGACACCGGTGACCGGATCGAACTGGCCGGCAAATCGCCACATCCCCTCGACGTCGGTCCATGTGCGCAACCTGGTGTTGCGGCGCTGCCGTTCGAGGCGGGCCATGCCGTCGTCGCGCTGGATCGCTTTCACCTCGAGGCCGAGACGCCGACGAAACTCTTCCACGGTCGCCGCCGAGGCCACATCGACGAGCCCCGCAACCCGATCGAACAACTCCGAACGCTGCTGGTCGTCGTCGAGCGACTTGCCCGCCCGGGTGATCGCATCGACGTGGGCGGGGGTGACCGCCGCGTCGTGCAGTGCATCGGCGAACGACGGCACCGCTGCCAGGGTGTCGGAGCGCTCCTTTGCCTTGGCCCCATCGTTCAACGACGAACGTGTGCAGTCGGCGATCGTCTTCTCGGGGAACGACACCTGGGTCGCCAGCGCCCTCGCGAGACGGGCGTCGGCGGCCGCCAACCACGCCTTGATCTCGGCCGAGGCGGTGATCGCCCCCTCGATCGCTGTGCGCCCGGCGGCAGCAGCATCGCCGCTGACCGACGACACCTCCTGCACCCGTTGGACGACCGCACCAATCTCCATATGTCACATTCTGACGAGAGGGTGTCACAGAGTATCGAACTGGTGTTCCCCTGCGCGGCGAACCTGTCGACCCTCGTGTGCGGTTCAGACCGCTGCGGAGCACCCGTTCATCGACGCCGACACCGCCGTCGGACTACGAATGAACGCGACGGTGGCCCCGGAACTCGTCCGGGGCCACCACTCGTCGTCGTTGGATCAGCTGGTGTGATCAGCCGGCTTCGGGGAAGACGTACGCCTCGGCTTCCGGCGACGTCTTGTTGGTCTCGAGTGCTCCGAGCGAGAACGGCTTGGAGGTGTCGACCTCGAAGATCGTGCTGCCACGCGGAGGATTGCGGTCCTCGGGTGGGCCATAGCCATAGGCGGGGCTGGCATCGCCGAAGTCGAGTTCGGTCAGGCCGTTCATCGCGGTGATGACCCCTTCGCGACTCAGGTCACCCCTGGCGGCGGCAGCATCGAGCAACTGGTGGGTCGCCCACGCCTGGAGGTACCCGAACGTGAAGTAGTAGTCGGGCTCTTGCTCGGGCCGATACTTGGCGACACGGTCGAGCATGGCCGCCATGTCGGCCGAGTCGGGCGCGCCCCACTCCTGGCCGAGAGCGACGATCCACACATTGGCCTCGAGATAGTCCTTCAGGGCTCCTGCTGCCAATTCGTCGACCCATGCCGGCGACTGCGCCATCCAGCGTGGGGCGAAGCCCATCTGAGCAGCGGTGCCGGTGATCCCTGCGAACTCGGTCGGGAGCGCGGTCGCCCAGACCATGTCGCACTCGGTGTTGACGAGTTCGGTGATCTGTGCCGTGAAGTCCTGGTCGCCTGCTCCGTAACGCGTGACCGTGGCGATCTCGAACCCCATCTGATCAGCGGCGAACTGGAGCCCCTCGAGGCCGGCCTCGCCGTAGACGTCGTTCTGGATCACCGCGCAGATGGTGTCATCGACCGATCCACCACCGTCACCGAGGTAGTACGCCATGCCGTTGATGACATCGATCTGGTACGGCTCGATCACGGGGAACAGATTCTGTTCCCTGACCCAGAACGCATCCTGCGACGCGGGCGCCGCGACGATGTTGTCCTCCATCAGGAGCGGCAGCAGAGCGAACACCGACGGTGTGCCCATCACCTGCGAGAACATCAGCACGTCGTTCTTGATCTTGCCGTACTTCTGCACCGTGGTGGCGGTGTCGTAGAGGTGATCCTCGAGCACGATCTCGACCGGGTACTTGCCGGCGATCCCGCCGACCTCGGCGTTGAGATAGTCGAAGTACACCTGTTGACCGTTGGCGAGTTGGGCACCGATGAGCGCAGCAGGCCCACTGAGCGCTGTCAGCACACCGACCTTGATCGTGGTGCCGTCGAAACCCGGCCCCGGCACAGGGTCGGGAGCCGGTGTGGTGTCTGCGGGGGCGTCGGTCGCGGCCGGGGCGTCGGTCGCGGCGGGGGCGTCGGTGCCGGCGGGGGCGTCGGTCGCGGCCGGGGCGTCGGTCGCGGCCGGGGCGTCGGTACCGGCAGTGGAATCATCGTCGCCACCACACGAAACAGCGACGAACGCCAAGCTGATCAGCACGGCCGTCACCCTCGGCCCGGATCGGCGTGACCTTCGACCGGGGAGTCTGGAGTCTGTACGCATCTGCGTGTCCTTTCCTGTCATGACATCTGTTGGGGGTTGGTTTGTCGGACTGGTCAGAGCTGGGTCAATACGAGAATGGCCAGGACTTGAAATAGATCTTGATGCGGGTCCACACGGCAGCGAGCCCGCGTGGTTCGAACAGAAGGAAGCCGATGATCAACAGGCCGAACAGAGCCTGGTTCAGAGCGAACACGGTGATGCCCGAGTCGCCGGGCTGTGTGGCGACGCCGGGGATGCGATCGCTCCATTCCTCGATCACGAAAGGCACGGCGGTGATGAACAACGCACCCAACACCGGGCCGTAGATCGTCGCGACACCACCGATCACGATCATGGCCACATATTCGATCGACAAGAACAACCCGAACTCGTCGGGATTGACGAACCGCTGATACGACCCGTACATCGCACCGCCGACCGCGGCCAACGAACTCGACACCACGAACGACATGACCTTGGTCGGCGCCAGCCTCACACCGATCACCGCGGCTGCGGAGTCGCGATCGCGCACAGCCTGGAAGGCCCGGCCGAGGCGAGTCCGCATGAGGTTCTTGACGAGGAGGGCGACGAGCGCCACGAGGCCCCAGATCAGGTAGAAGTAGCCGCCGTCGCGCGAGAACGTCTTGCCGAACACGTCGAGCTCGGCGAAGTCGATCGGGCCGATCTCGAC
>JAHEDX010000140.1 GCA_024641005.1 Acidimicrobiaceae bacterium | reverse complement strand
GCCAGGGTGCCGTAGGGCGATTCGGCGTCGTTCTCGGCGAAGCAGAAGCTCAGCTTGCCCGGATTGCCGTGCGCAGCACGATCCACCTCACCGGGGCGACCGCCGCCCACGTTGCGCACCACCAGCTGGAGCGCGCGCCCGATCGTGGAGTTCGCTCGGTTCCCCTGCCCGAGCACGTTGATGCCCGAGTTCATGCCGATCGCTCTGGTCCCCGGTCCGCTGCACACCAGCACCGGACCCACCGGCATGGTGGTCGCCAACAGCCCGTGCATGTTGAACTCGTCGTTGCAGACGGCCTCGACGGCAGTGAGCACCCAGGGGAGATAGTCGGGCAGGCATCCGGCCATCACGGCCGAGATGGCGACCTTCTCGACCGTGATGTCGACGAGGTCGGGCGGCACGGTCGCGACGATCTCGTCGGGTGCGCGGCTCGTGCCGGTCAGCATCTTCAGCACCCGCTGCTCGGTGGGCGGCACCACGGGTAGTCCGTCGGTCCAGCCTCGGGTGAACATCATCTCGATGTCGTCCTCGGCGTCGGCGACCTCGATCCGCCTCGAGCGCAGCACGCTGCCACCGTGTCGCACGTTGAGCTCGTCGACCAGGTCGGGGTCGACGCTCTTCGAGCCGCAACCCGGCCGCATCGGCGGCAATCCGTCACCGAGGCCGCCGATCCCGGTCACTGCTTCCCAGTCGGTGCGCAGCCATCCGAAGGTCCGGTCGACCTCGACGCCGTCGACCACCTTGATGAGTGTGGGTACCGTCTCGATGCCATGGTGCCAGCTGACCGCGAGGTCGGCGTCGTAGATCGCCACTGGATCGCCAGGGAAGTTGGGATCGTCCTGGCTGTACACGGTGACGCCATCGGCGGCGGCGAGCTGCTGTAGCACCGGAACGACGGTCTGACAGGTTTCACAGTCGCGCTTGACGACGACCACGAGTCCGTCGGGCAATGTCGGCTTGCTCATGTCGCGACCGTAGTGCTGTGGCAGTCGACATCGGCGAGCGGGGAGTGCCGCTACCGTCGAAGCGGTGGGACCATCGACCGTGCTGATCGGGCCGCCGGGGATCGGCAAGTCGACGACCGGGCCGCTGCTGGCGTCGCTGCTCCGGGTCGGTCCCGACCCGGAGCACTCGGTGGCGGTGCTCCGCGAACGTTGTGTTCGCTTCAAGCGCACCGACTGGATCCAAGACGGCGTCGACTTCTTGGAGCTCTGGGTCCGCAGCGACCAGAACATCGCGCTGGCCGACCACGTCGTCGATGCGGGCCATCGCCCGCCGATCGAACTCGCGCAGATGATCGCTGACGTCGTCTGCGAGGGCAGGGGCGCCTGAAACCGGGTCAGCCGCTCAGTGCAGCGAGTCGCTGGCGGGCGAGTCGCCCGCATTCGTCGATGGAGAGATCGGGTGGACGTTCCCCGACCCGTAGCACGATCGTGTCGTCGGGCCTGATCGAGAAGAGACGGCCTTGGGAATCGCGCCGCGTGCGCCATCGTTCTCGGTGCTTGAACCGGTCGTGTTTACCGCATCGGATGTTCGCGTTGCGTTGATCGGTCGGCCCGTCTTCGTTCGCCCATTCGTCGATGTGGTCGACGTCGGAGAAGGTGACGGTGACCTCGCACCCGGGGTGGCTGCAGCGGCGGGCGAGCAACTTGGCTGCAAGTCGGGCACTGCCGGTGAACAACCGCTGCTTGCGTCCGAGATCGGTGACGACGCCCGCCGAGTCGATGACCACTCTCCGGACGTGCCCCAGCAGAGCTGCTTGCAGCATCAGCACCGGATGAACCGGAACGCCGGACGAGGTCTCGCAGCGGCGCTGCAACAGGGATGCCGAACGGTCGGTCGACCGGCTGACGAGGGCGCCGAGCGGATCAGCGTCTGCCAGATCATCGACATCGAGCCGGTTGCCGTTCGGCAGCAGGATGCCCACCCTGGTGAACGCCTCGTCGATCGTCCGCTCGTCGACGACGATGTTGACGACCGGATCGGGCCCGGGCATGGCCTTGCCGGCCGATGCGGCCGCGTCGAAGATCGCCTCGAGCGCATCGAAGTGTCGTTGTGCAGCGGTGCGAGGTAGCGCAAACCCTTCGGCTGCGTCGCCATGCTCGGCCCGTCGGGCCTCGACGTCTTTGTGGAACTCTGCCTGCACGAACCGTTCGTAGATGCCGATCATCTTGGCTGCCGTCAACGGGCTGCCACCTTTGGCCGAGATGTCGACTGCCCCGCCGACCTCGGTGACGAGCGCTGTGCGGTGCTCGAGGTTGGCGGCCAGCTCGTCGAACGCGCCATCGAGGTCGGCCAGCATCACGAACCGGTCGACGCAGATCTTGAAATCGGCGAACGCCAGGTGTTCGGCGTGTTCGAGCAGCACGGGTACGATCGCCGCGACGAGGTGCCCGATGCGTGGGTTGGCACGGGCCCTGGCGATCTCGAGGGCCTGCGGGATGCCGATGTGGCCGGCCTGCAGCTCGGCGCCGACGGATGGGAGCGAGTCGACGACGGCGGCGAGCCGGCGATTGCGTCTGATCTCGGCGTTCGACCAGTTGCAGGTGGCGCGCAGATAGCCCTGCATCGAGTGATGCCCGTCAGCGAGATGGATCTGCCGTGCCTCGGCCACCGCCAGCAAGGCGGAGCGTCGGGCGATGAACGCGCGATGGTCGGCCTCGAACCGACGGACCGTTTCATCCAGTTCCGCATCCGAGAGACCCATGAAGGCCTCGAAGTGTTCTGACGACATGTGGACAGTATATCGAACATATGTTCGATAATCAACCCGAATCGGCACATGCTTCCGAACAGCTCGCACCGGCCGACCGGATCGGTGCACGCGACGTCCGGGAAAGCAGCTCGTCGAGGATCTCACCCTCTCCCTGCTTGCGGGTGTCTCCCATCGTCAGTTCGAAGAGCTTGTCCGGATGGGGATCCCCGACTGAGACGCCTGCGACCGGGTGTCCCCGATCGCGCCGGGACAGTGTCACCGCTCGGCACGTTGTGGACGGGGCGAGTGGCGCTTTCGGGTGGCGCAGCCGTTGGGGATCATCGGTTACCGGGCTTGTCGGAAGCGGAATCGTTGCGCCGGAGACGGAGTCGAACCGCGTGGCGAGGATGCGGCATGGGCGGTTCGGTGACGCGCCCCGGTCGAGTAGCGGCCGTGGACCTGATAGTAATGATCATGGTCGAAACGATTTCACCTCCGTTCACCGACGCCGAGGAGCTCAGGACGTATCTGGCCGAGAAGCTGTACGGCCGGGACCCCAACGAAGCTGGTGCCCACGTGCTCGCCTTCTACGGAGCGTCCTCGCTGGACGAGGTGATGTCGGTTCCGGCGCGGACGAACTCCGGCGCGGAGGGCACGATGGCCACGTGTTGGTTCGGTCTGTTCCCCTTCGTCGACATGGCGCAGCAGTGGGTCGAGGTCGACGACATCGGAATCACCAATGACGGCTACACGATGCTCTTCTGGGGACGATGGAACGGCGAGTGCACCGGGCCGGCGACCCTGCCGGGCGGTGAGACCATCGACCTGACCGGTAAGTCGTATCGCAATCTCCGTTACGCCTACCGGCTGTCGTTCAGCCGAGAGACGAACAAGGCAATCCTGTTCGAGGGACTCGTCGATGTCGGCGAATGGGGACGCCTCATGGGCTCACCCGAGTTCGCAGGCGGCGCTGGCCGCGCCGCCTTGTACCCGATCTGACCTCGAACCGTACCGGTCGGATCGCCGTTGCTTGGCTACCGATATCTTCCATACCGAGTACGCCGTTCGCCGGATCGGGGGCGCATCTCGACATGCGCCGACGACCCTTCGGGCCGAGCGAGTGTCCGACGAACGCGACTGTCCGGTTGAGGACCCTCGTCTGAGAAGGCGAACAGCGACCGCTTCGCGGCGACGGTAGGTGCCGCTCTGCCTGCCGCGCGCGTCAGTGCGTGGCGGCACGACATGGGTGTCCCCGATCGAATCCTCTCTGTGTCAAGAGGGCCCGTTTGGGCTGTGTTGGGGCGCGCGCGTTCGATCGATGGTGTCGGTGGGCGTAGCGTGTCCTTGGGGTCCGGGAGTGACTTCGCCGAAGAGCCGGTCTGTAGGAATGGGAGCCGGCCGCGCTGGCTGATGAGTCGCTTCCTGGTGTCCTCCCGGACCCTTCGATGATCAGTTCGTTCGGGTTCGGGCGTCGGCGACCAGGTGTCGGTAGACGGTGTTGCTGATGTGTCGTTTCAGTGAGCGGATCGCTTCTCGTTTCGTTTTGCCCTCGGCGACTTTGCGGTCGACGTAGATCCGGCCGTCGGAGCCGGGGTGGCGCATCTGGCAGATCGCTGCCATGTGGATCGCATGGTTCAGTTGCCGGTTCCCGCGTGTCGACACCCTGTGCACGACACGTCCGCCGGAGGAGAACTCTGCTGGGGCGGTCCCGTTGTAGGCGGCGTAGTGATCGCGGGTCCGGAACCGGGTGATGTCGCCGCTGTAGCCGATCAGCATCGCCGCTAGCACCGGGCCGATGCCGAACACGTCGGTCAACGACGTCGACGACGCGATCACGGCGGTGCGGATCCGTTTGTGTGACGTCTTGAGTTGGGTGTCGAGGCGGCGTATGTCGTCGAGCAACTCGACCGCCAGCTCGAAGCGGATCTGCTCGACCGGCGACGCCGGCGACAGCCGCGCAAGGAAGGTGTCGACGTCAGAAGCGTTGATTTCCTTGGCGATCCCACCGGGCGCCATGTCGACCAGCAGTGCGTGCATGCGACCAACGAGGCGGGTGCGTTGATCACCGATGTCCTTGTTCTGTTTCGCCAACAACCTCAGCACTTCACTGTGACCGACGGGTTGCACCTCGCGCAGATCGCGGTGGCGCAGCGCGGTCAACGCCACCGCTCGAGCGTCGTTCGGGTCGTTCTTGTTCGACCGACCCGAGCTCAACACACGGGTGCGTGCCGCCAACGTCGCTGGCACATCGACGACGCGTTCACCCGCCGCGACGAGCTGCTGAGACAACAGGTAGCCGAGCCCGTCGGCGCCCTCGATCGCCCACGTCCGCGACGGGAACGGTTCCGCCCACGACATCAACCGTGCGGTCTGGGTTCGACACGCCCGCACCGACACCTGAGCGAGTTCGTCTTCGTCGTCTCCGACGGCAACGACATGATGAGTTGCCTTGTGCGGATCGACGCCAATGATCACATTCATGAGCCCTCCTCGGGTTCCACTCGTTGATGGGAACCGTGGCGGGCACTCCTACTTGCAGACGTTCGTGCTCGTTCCTCTCTCGAGCCACACCACGGCGAGATCACCGCCGGGCAGCACTTCGTTAGACAGCCAAACCCATGGGGCTGGCAGGCACTTCGTGAGCAACCCGACGACGACCTCAACGACGCTACGAAACCGTCGCGTCAACCATCAGTCTCAAGCAGGCAC
>JAHEDX010000071.1 GCA_024641005.1 Acidimicrobiaceae bacterium | reverse complement strand
CTCCGCCCACGACATCGGTGGTGAGCACAAGGGTGTCCGACACCGGCGAGATGCCGTCACCGGTGAACGCCCCGGCAACGACCGCAGCGGCGGTGATCTCCGGCGACAAGCCCATCAGGGGTGCGAGCGCGACGAGCGGGACTCCGAGTCCGGCCACGGTGGTGAAACTGCTACCCAGCACGACACCCAGCACGGTGGCGAGCACCAGCGCGACGATGTAGAGAATCGACGGTGAGGCGAGCTCGGCGCCATACGACAGCATCGTCGCGACCGTGCCCGACAGCAGGATCGCCGACACGAGCATCCCGATCGCGATGATCACGAAGAACGTGGAGATAGCCGAGTTGATCCCCGAGACCATCGCTTCGCCGAGCAACTCGCGGGGATGCTCCCGCAGCGCGCGAGCCGCGATCATGACCGTCACCGACAGCCCGAGCGTCATCGCGACTTGGAGCGGACCGCCGTCGACTTCCGCACCGAACAGCGCGACCGCACCAAGAATCGACAACACCATCACGACCAGCGCCGAGACCGATGCCAGCGTCGACGGCTCCGGCAGCTTCGTCTCAGGTGTCGGCAAAGCCTCGCTCATCGCAGCGATCCTACGCTCGATGTCTCGTCAGACGAAGCGGCGCCGTCACGAGCCGGAACAGATACGGGTGGCGATCGGCGAAGATGCCGATGGATGGTTGCGTCAGCGGCGTTGACGGAGATGCAGACGTCAACTCGGCCTCCTCGTGTCAGCGGACCCGTTCGTGCTGTGGGGCGCCATACGGCGTCTCGTCGAATCGGCGCCACGTGGGAAGCGAGTGGGTGAGCGACCGCACGCACGGCTCGCCGGGAGAGCGACCGAGTCCGTACTCGGCCGGATCGAGCCGGAACCGCCCGTCGCCTAGGCTCAGGGCGATGCTCGAGCGGTATGACATCGACCCCCTGGCGCGAGCGATCGGGAGCCTACCGATGCGCAGCATCGGCCCGGCGCTCATGGGAGGCCGCATCGCCGACATTGCGATCCACCCGTCCGACCGGAGCACCTGGTACGTCGGGGTCGGATCGGGCGGCGTCTGGAAGACGGAGAACAACGGCATCCCGCCGTCTCGAAAGTGCCGTTCAAGCGTCTCGATTGGTCTTGGGAACTCGTCGGCAAACTCCCGTACTGCCACCATTCCTAAGAACCTACGCTTTCTTCGCTCCACGGTGGTTCCCCACCGGTGCCGTCGAACCCAACCACGAACGCGAGAGCGGCAACCTCGCCGAAGCACCGTCCAATCGTGGGTCGTCTATCGAGGCGTAGCACTCGGAGCCTGCAGCTCCGATGCCTGACCGGAGTCGCCCCGCAATGGCGGGTCGGTGTCACGTCGCTGATCTACCGGGGCTAGCTGTTCCAGGCCGGAGTGGTCTCAGGCGGCAGTCGTCTTTGGTTGCCATCGTGCGCTGGAAGGCTTCGATGAGGCGCCAATCTTGAACCGATTAGCAAGCCGACCAGCAATCAATCCCGCTCCCTGCGAGGGACCTTATCCGGGACCTTATTTCGTCGAATTCGACGTTGAGACGCTGACCCGGTTCGATACGAATCAGCGTGTGGAGCAATAGGCATTCAGCACTTGTACGCAGGGGGAACGCGGCGTTGAGTAGTGGTAGCTAGCGGGCAGCAGACGACACTCGGGGCTTCATTACAAGTCAAGTGCTCTACCAGCTGAGCTAACCCGGCGACCCGTCAAGGCTAGCCGTGGGACCCGGGCTGTGACCCGACCTCGTCGAACAGCATCGTGTGACAGCTGACCCGCGCAAAGTCGATTCGGAACCAACGGTGCGCGCCAACCGACTTTGCGTCGGTTCAGAACCGACGGCCCGTCGGCGAAGCGGCTTTGCGTCGACTCGGAACCAACGGTGGTTCCCGAACGACTTTGCGTCGACTCAGGACCAGCGAGGTCTGACGAAGCGGCACCGGTCGAGCACCGGCGAAGCTGCTCAGTGACGGCTCAGAACTGACGCCAGCTCACGAGTTCGGCGGTGACCACGATGCGGTACTTCAGGCTGGTCGGCGCCCAGACGTCGGGATAGGCCGACTTCGAGCTGTCGTAACCGACCGTGCAGGCGATGATCGAGAAGGTCGTACCGGGGTGATTGCGAGTGGCCGCCAGAATGTTCACCGGTTGGGCATCCGACAGATCTCGCCGCACCACCCGATACGTGTACTCACGGTTGTCGAGGGTGGTCACCGTGAACGTGTCACCGGTCTGCATGTAGTGCAGGTACCGGTACGGGCCGCCGTGTTCGGTTCGGTGACCGAAGATCGCGACATGTGCCGTCTGTCCCAAGTAGCCGGTGCCGGTCCAGTGCCAGCTGTATCCGGAGTTGGTGACGTATGTGGGATCACCGGCCAGGACGGTCGACGTGAGACCGATCCGCGGGATACGGATCACCCAACTCGGCGGTGCCGGGGGCGGTGGCGGATTGACATAGGCAGGAAGCTGCGGCGCCAGTGGAGTACCGGTGAAGTAACCGGCAAGGTCGACGACCACGTGCGCGCCGTGCGACGAGAACACCTGGAATCCATACGTCTTCGAGATCGGTGTGATCACATGATTCGGCACGACGGCACCGGCGATCATCCAGTTGACGTTGGAGGTCTTCGGCTTCGGTCGTCGAGCGGCCGAGACCGTCAGATAACCCGGCCCTCGAGACTCGACACCGGTCACGTTGGCAACGATCGCCGACGCGCCGGTCGCGGCCTCGCCGGGAACCTTGGATTCGACCACCCAGCCCGGCCACAGCTTGCCGATCTGACCGGGCAGACGAGTGTCGAGGATCCGTTGAGGCGCCAACGGCACGAACAGACCGACCGTCGATGCCGGACTCGTCGAGCTGGTGTAATACCCGTTGACATCGACGATCAACTTCGCCGCGACCAGGGTGTAGATCTTGATCCGCCGACGCCCGCCGACATTGCTGACGGGGACGATGACGGCCGCCGCGCGTGTGTCACCCGGATAGGCGACGTTGAGGCTGGAAGTCGTCGGCTTCTTCGCATCAGCGGTGATGGGCAATGCCGTGAAATAGCTCGGCGCGGTGCATTCGGTCGCCGTGAGGTTGATGACCACCGACGACGCGTCTGCGGGCACATAGCTGGTGAGATCGACTTCGGTGAACGAACCGTTCTTGGCGAGACCGAACGTCAGGCGAGTGTCGATCGCACGCGCCGCGGTTTCGAGACCGACGAAACGGCCCTCGCTGACCGCGCCGGCGACCGGCACGTAGTAGCCGAGCAGGTCGACGATGACGTCGCAGGGTCTGCGCTGATACAGGTCGACGGAGTTCAGATTGCCGACCTTGACCGTGACGAGGTTGGCGGTGACCTCGCCGGGTCGCGGCAGGTTGAGATTGCTGACGACGGGCACGGAGCTGCCGGTCGGGAAGACCGTTACGAAGTTCGGCTCGCCCCAGTTGACCGCCGTGACGGTCAGTACGACCGCGGTGGCATTCTTGGGCACACCGGAGCGGTCGCGAACTGCAACGCGGATCTGGCGGTCGGTGATCCGCTCGTACACATAGCTCGACGGCTTGCGGGTGTCGGCGATGCGCACCGCCTTGGGGAGCGGTGCGAACCTGCTGGCGCCGACGGGCAGCGCTGCTTCTGCCAGGCCGGCCGGGAGCACCGAGGAGATCGCACCGGCGCCGGCGACGGCTCCGACACCTTGCAGGAAGCGTCGACGACCGAGGTGCTCGGACAACGCACCGGGTGTGGCTGCGTCGTTGCCGAGAGGGGATTCGAGGAGGTGGTTCATGATTCGAGATCCGATACGAGTTCCGGGGGAAAATACACCAGTTATGCCGACGTTCGGTGTCGCGAGATTTCGTAGGTGGCCAACGCTGCGGCGGCCGACACGTTCAACGAACTCAGTCGCCCGTTCATCGGGATGCTGACGATCACGTCGCAGCGTTCGCGTACCAGTCGGGACAGACCGGCGCCCTCGGCTCCGAGCACCATGCACACGGCATCGGAAGCGAGATCGCCGATCTCGAACAGCGAGCGGTCGGCCGCATCGTCGAGGCCGATCACCCAGATGCCGGCGTCGCGCATGCGCTGGAGCGCGCTGGGGAGGCCGGAAACGACGGCGATCGGCACGTGCTCGACGGCGCCGGCGGCGGCCTTGGCGACGGTGGGGGTCACGTGCACGGCGCGGTGGCGTGGCACCACGACCAGATCGACTCCGGCACCGTCGCAGCTGCGCACGATCGCGCCGAGGTTGCCGGGGTCGGTGACACCATCGACGGCCACGAGGAAGGGAGGGCGGGAGCCACGCCGGCGCAAGAACTGGGCCAGGTCGGCCTCTTGAATCGAGGCCGCCATGGCGATCACGCCCTGGGGCGCCTCGGTGCGCGCTGCGGTCTCGAGCCGTTTGCGGGCCACATAGTTGACCGGAACACGATTCGCTGCCGCGATCGCAACGATGTCGTCGACCGCGTCGGTGTCCTTCAGTTCGCCGGAGATCCAGATCTCGTGCACCTTGCGGCGCTGCGCCAACAGCAGTTCGCGAACCGCCTGGCGCCCCTCGACCTGCTCACCACCGAGGCCCTTGTCGCCACGGTTCGGTTTGGGATCGCCGGGTTGGCGCACCGCACCCGTTCGTCCCGCCCCGCGGCTGCGCGGCGGTCCTGACCGACGCCCGGCTGCTGCGCGGCCACCGCGACCCTGTCCGGGCCCGCGGCGCTGGGACGAGCTGCGACCGCTCATGTGGCGACCGTCCCGACAAGGACCGCGACGGCGAACGCGACGATGCCCTCTTGGCGACCGAGCGCCCCGAGGCCCTCGGCACGACGGCCCGACACCGTGACCGGTGCTCCTGCCGCTGTGCTCAGATTCCGTTCCATCTCGTCCTTTCGAGGTGCCAGCTTCGGCCTCTCGCACACGACCTTGACGTCGACATTTCCGATCGTCCAGCCTGCTTGCCTGACTAGATCGGCAACTCTTGACAAGATCTTGAGTGAATCGGCGTCACGCCAGGCTAGGTCGGTGTCGGGAAAGTGCTGACCGAGATCTCCGAGCCCGGCGGCGCCCAGCAATGCGTCGGCGGCAGCATGCGCGGGTACGTCGGCGTCACTGTGCCCGACCAGGCCACGTTCGCCGTCGAAGCGGCATCCTCCGAGCACGAGCACCCGATCCGGGTCGTCGCTGTGTCGGTGCACGTCGAAACCCTGCCCTACGCGGATCATGCCTGGCATACCTCCCTGATCGCTCGTGCGGTCGCTCATCGGGCGGCCGTATCGGCCTCGGTCGCGACGACCCGCCGCGCCCATTCGAGATCATCGGGAAGCGTGATCTTCCGATTCGTCTCTTCGCCGACGACCACGACCACCTGTCCGCCTGCCGCTTCGACCAGTGCGGCGTCGTCGGTCGCTTCACCCCCGGCGGCGTGGGCAGCCCGCAGCACCGAGGCACGAAACGCCTGGGGAGTCTGGACGGCGACCAGCGTCGAACGTTCCGGAGTGTCGACGACGTGACCGTCGGCATCGACGATCTTGATCGTGTCGGAGACGGGCACACCGGGGATCGCAGCGTCGGCTCCGCCGATCACTGCGTCGATCACGCGCCGGTACAGCTGCTCGGTCGCCAACGGTCGGGCGGCGTCGTGGATGCAGATGATCGACGCGTCCGGTGGAACGGCGCGCAACCCGGCGCGAACGCTCGCGCTGCGCGTATCGCCCCCCGCAACGCCTGACTCGCGTTCGGCGTCAGCGGCCGGAACCACCAGCACCACGCCATCCGACACCGTCTCGGCGATCCGACGCGACCGATCGATGACGCGCTCGCCGTCGAGCTGTTCGTACTGTTTCAGCCGCCCGTACCGTTGGCCACTGCCCCCGCCCACGACGACGGTCCAGACCTTCCGGGGACGACTCACGGGTCCGAGGGTAGTACGGTGTCCGAGACGATGACCGACCACATCGAACGTCTCTCGCGCACCTCGTTCTTCGCCGACGCGGCACCCGACATGCTCGAGCGCGTCGCCTTGGCCGGTCACGAGCGTTCCTTGACGAGGGGCGACGTGCTCTTCGAGGAGGGCGATCCGCCCGACGCGCTGTATCTCGTGGTCCACGGACGGATCGCGATCGCGATGTCCAGCCCGGTCGACCGTCGCGAGAGTGTGGTCGCGTTGATGGAGCCCGGCGACCTGTTCGGCGAGCTCGGAATGCTCGATGACGGACCCCGCTCGGCGATGGCCAGGGCGCTCGAGCCCTCGACGGTGCTCGAGGTGCCGTTCGAGCCGGTGCTCGAGTTGTTCCACGAGCACCCACGGTTGCTGTGGAACGTGACGAGGTTGTTGGCAACGCGCCTGCGCGTGATGGACGAGGTGCTCGCCGACTCGGTGTTCCTCGACGTCACCGGTCGCACCGCCAAGCGGCTGCTCGAACTGGCCAACGGTTCCGACGCCTTCCAGCTGCCGGTCACCCAGGAAGAGCTCGCCGGCATGGTGGGTGCCTCCCGCGAACGGGTCAACAAGGCGATCGCCAGCTTCATCAAGCTCGGCTGGCTCGAGCAACACGAGCGCAACTACCACATCGTCCAACGTGACCGACTCGAACTGCGGGCGCGCTGACCTCTCGCGTGCCTGCCGTAGCGGTGGGTGACCGAATCTCGGAATACTGCATCCGAACGGTGCGTTCGTTCCGTAGTAACGAACGACGACGATCCAGGACGGAGACCTGTACCCGATGTTCCTCGCATTGAAAGAGATGGCCCGCGCCAAGACGCGCTTCGGGCTGCTCATCGCTGCGATCGGCATGCTGGTGTTCCTCATCCTGTTCCAGCAGTCGCTGCAGAACGGGTTGCTCACGTCGTTCGTGGGCGCGATCCGCAACCAGTCGGCGCCGGTACTCGTGTATTCCGTCGACGGCCAACGCGTGATCCAGGGCAGCGTCATCACACCCGACCTCGAACAACAGGTGCGCGCCGACCCCGATGTCGGCCAGGCCGGTCGTATCGGCCAGGGCACGTTCACCACCGAGGTCAGCAGCGGTGAACGGTTCGACGCGACGGTGCTCGGCTACGAGTCCGTCGATCTCGGCGCGCCAGAGACGCTGACTTCAGGGCGCTACCCCGAGGCCCCCGGCGAGGCGGTCGGTAGCGAGGCCGACGCCGACTCGGGGTTCGGCATCGGGGACATGGTCACCATCCAACCGGGCGGGTACGCCCTCACGATCGTCGGGCTCGCACAGGACGTGCAGCTCAACGCCGGGCCGACATTGTTCACCGTGTACGACGACTATGTCGCAGCGGTTCGTTCGGTCAACCCCGACGCCCTCGACCCGCTCCCGAACGTGCTGGCGGTGGCCCCCGCCGCAGGCGTGACCGACGCCGAGCTGGTCGCCTCGGTCAACGCGATCAGCGCCGATCTCGATGCGCTCACCCGGGCGGACGCTGCCGACAACACGCCGGGCGTGTCGCAGGTGCGGCAGTCGTTCAACGTGATCTTCCTGTTGTACGGCCTCGTGATCCCCTGTGTCACCGGGCTGTTCTTCCTCATCATCACGTTCCAGAAATCGGGTTCGCTCACCTTGCTGCACGCGATCGGCGCGCCGGCAGGGCGACTGGTGAGCTCGTTGCTGATCCAAGCGGTGCTGATCATCAGCGCCGGTTACTTGATCGGGCTCGCCATCTACACCCCGATCTCGCAGCGCCGCCTCGGCGGTATCCCGCTCAGATTCGAAACGAACGCGGTGATCTTCTGGGCGATCATGCTCATGGTGCTCGGGATCGGGAGCTCGTTGTTGTCGGCCAGACGGGTGCTCGCGATCGATCCGATCGAGGCGACGACCGGTGGGGGCAACCAGTGAAGCTCGCGCTGAAGGAACTGGTTCGTCGCCCCGGGCGATTCGTGACCGCCACCGTGATCCTCACCTTGATCGCGATGTTGTTGATGTTCCTCGGCGGGCTGCTCGACGGGCTGATCCGCACCTCGACGGGGGCCATCAGCGCTCAGGACGCCGATGCGATCGTCTACTCAGACACCTCGCAGGCCTCGTTCTTGCGCAGCCGGATCGAACCGTCGACGCGAGCCCAGATCGACCAGCTCGAGGCGGTCGACGAGACCGGTGGCCTCGGGGTGGTGCTGCTCGGGGCCCGCGTGCCCGGCAACGGGCCACGCGACCTGGCCAACGTCGCTGTGTGGGGATACGAGCTCGCCCCGACCGGTGTGCCGAACCCGCCTGCCGACGGCGAGGCGTGGGCCGACGAGATCCTGAAGGCCGACAATGTCGCGATCGGTGACGAGCTGCTCGTCGGCCCGGCGCGCACCCCGATCACCGTGGTCGGCTGGGTGAAAAACACCTCCTACACCGGCCAGAGCGCCCTGTGGACCAACGTCGACACGTGGCGCGGCGTGCTCGACGCCAACCGGCCCGACGCTGTGCTCGCCGACGGCGTGTTCCAGGCGCTCGTCGTGCGCGGTGCCGGGGGAACGCCACAAGAGGTGGTCACGGCGATCGACACTGCGCTCGCCGGACAGGTGCTGGCGCTCACCGTGCCGGACGCAATCAACGAGATCCCGGGCGTCACCGAACAGCAGACGACGTTCAACCAGATCCTCGGCGTCACGGTCGTGATCGCACTCGTGGTGATCGCACTCTTCTTCGCATTGCTCACCGTCGAACGCACCGCGCTGTACGGGATGCTGAAAGCGATCGGTGCCAGATCCCGCACGATTTTCGCCGGGCTCGTCGCGCAGGCCGTCGTGGTCACCCTCATCGCCGCGTTGATCGCCGGTGGATTGGTGATCGTGCTCGACCTGCTGATTCCTCCCGGTTCGATCCCGCTCTACATCTCGGCGGGACGCATCGTCACGAGCATCGTGCTGCTGCTCTTGGCCGCAGTGATCGGGTGCGCCTTCTCGCTCCGGCGCGTGCTGCGAGTCGACCCCGCTTCAGCACTCGGGAGCTCCCAATGAGTCGATCCGTCCCCGACGACATCACATCGCAGCGGCGCCCGACCGGGCGAACACAACGAGCCGATCGAGAAAGGTCGAGGTAGCCACCGTGTCCGTAGACACTCACCCCCATGATCAGCCGGCGCTCCACATGACGAACGTCCGCAAGGTGTATCGCATGGGCGACACCGACGTCGTCGCGCTCGACCACGCCGAGCTGACGGTCGCCAGTGACGAGATCGTCGCGCTGGTCGGACCCTCCGGCTCGGGCAAGACCACGCTCTGCTCGATCGCCGGCGGGATCCTGTCGGCGACCGACGGTTCGGTCGTCGTCGGCGACGAGGAGATCACCGGGTACAGCGACAAGCAGCTCACGCGTTTCCGGCAGAACCGGGTGGGGTTCGTGTTCCAGTCGGTCAACCTCGTTCCGTTCCTGACGGCCCGCGAGAACCTGTTGGTGGTCGACGAACTCGGGCGGCGACAGGGCCGACCGGCGCGCGAACGCGCCGACCGACTGCTCGACGAGCTCGGCCTCGCTGACCGGGCCAAGAACCTGCCGTCGCAGCTGTCGGGCGGGCAGAAGCAGCGGGTGGCGATCGGCCGCGCGCTGATGAACGAACCGAGTCTGGTGCTGTTCGACGAGCCGACGTCGGCACTCGACACCAAGCTCGGTATCCAGGTGATGGAGTTGATCCGGTCGGAGATGAAATCGCGCGGCACTGCGGCGATCGTCGTCACCCACGACGAGCGCATCACCGAGTACTGCGACCGCACGGTGCACATCATCGACGGGGTCCTGGCCGCCTGACCACCACCTGATCCGGCGTCCGGTCTCCCGCCTCGTGGCGGCGTCCGCTTCGGCTCCACCCGCCGCGTGGCCGGCATGAATGGCAGGATCGCGGCGTGCGGCCGAACGTCCTCCTGATCACCCTCGACCAGTTCCGGGCCGACTGCCTGTCGGCGGCCGGACACCCGGTGGTGAGCACCCCACACCTCGATGCATTGGCGTCGACGGGCGTTCGATTCGCCCGGCACCACTCTCAGGCCGCGCCGTGCGGGCCCGGCCGGGCATCGCTGTACACCGGCATGTACCAGATGAATCATCGGGTCGTCGGAAACGGAACCCCGCTCGACCGCCGCTTCGACAACATCGCGCTGGCAGCAAGACGAGCGGGTTATGCACCGGCCCTGTTCGGCTACACCGACCAGGCGATCGACCCCCGCGATGCCTCGGGCCCCGCCGACCCCCGCTTGTCGACCTACAACGGCGTGCTTCCCGGCTTCGATGCGGTGGTGCACGTGCCCGATGATCAGGGGCCGTGGGTCGACTGGCTCGCGACGCTCGGCTACGACACGTCGCCGGGCCCGGTGCGGTTGCTGGCGACCGAACACGAGCGGCCGGAGGAGCACAGCGTCGGCGCGTTCGTCACCGACGCCGCAACGCGATGGATCGCCGCACAGGACGAGCCGTGGTTCGCCCATGTCAGCTACCTGCGCCCGCATCCGCCGTACTCGGCTCCGGGGCGATGGGCGACCGCGTACGATCCCGCCGAGGTCGGCCGGCCTCTCCCGGCCAGCGACGATCCACCGTCGTACCACGCGTTGGTGCTCGGCATCCCACAGGCGGCGGCGCCGAGCGACCCGGATCAGATGGCCTGGATGCGGGCCCAGTACTTCGGGTTGGTCAGCCACGCCGATCATGAGGTCGGTCGGCTGTGCGAGACGCTCCGCCAACTCGACCGGTGGGACGACACGGTCATCATCGTGGCGTCCGATCATGGTGAGATGCTCGGCGATCACGGCTTGAAGGAGAAGCTCGGCTACTGGGAGCAGAGCTACGCGGTCCCCTGCATCGTGCGGGACCCGCGTCTCGTCGACGGGTACGGCAGCGTCGTCCACGAGTTCACCGAGAACGTCGATGTGATGCCCACGATCTGCGAGGCGATCGGGGCGCCGGTGCCGGCCCAGTGTGACGGCTTCCCACTGACCCCGTTCCTGCAAGGTGTCGTTCCTCGCCGGTGGCGGCGGTCGACGCACTGGGAGTACGACTGGCGGGGGGTGATGATCGACACGGCGCCCCACGAGTGGCCGTGGGACCGCACCCTCGAACGTCAGCACCTGGCTGTTCATCGCACCGACGATTACGCGTACGTGCAGTTCGGCAGCGGCGACTGGTTGTGTTTCGACCTGGCCGACGACCCGACCTGGCGGACGACGATCGTGGATCCGGCGATCGTGATGCCCCTGGTGCAGCACATGTTGACCTGGCGTTCGCAACACGCCGACCGCACCCTCGCCGACCTCGTGTTGGAACGCGGCGGCGTCGGCCGTTGGCCCGACGTGCCCTGGTCGGGCTGAGACGGGTCAGCCCAGGGCGAGCGTGAGCTGACGGCGCGACATCGTCACGAGGCTGTCGACGATGCGGTGCCCGTTGGCGACGGCAGGGCCGATGAGGAGGGCGACGATCAGCGTGCCGATCCCGATCGGTCCACCGAGCAGCACCCCCAACGCGAGCCAGGTGAGTTCGGTCGCCATCCGCACCCGAGCCTCCGAACCTCCGGTTCGATCGCTCGCCGCCGCGGCCAACAACTCACCGGTGCCGGCGCCCAGGCCTGCCACGATCAGTGCTCCTGCCCCGAGGCCGATACCGGCGATCCCGATGACATGGACGACCAAGTGGGCGGCCAGCCCACGCGGAGCGTCGAACGACTCGAGCCCGGTGAGCACCGTCTGCATCACGGGGCCGATCACCAATGGCGCGACGAGGGTGCCGAACCCCGGTCGGCGGCCGAGTAGCCAGGCGATTGCCGTGATCGCACCGACGGTCGCCCAGACCGCCAGGGTGAGCGGCAGGCCGGTGCGGGTGCGGATCGCGCCGATGAAGACGTCGAGCGGGCCCGGACCGAAGTTGTTCCACAGCAGCACCGCCACCGAGGCACCGATCATCGATGCCCCGGCCAGCAACAGCACGATGCGGGTCGACACCGCCAGGACTCGTCGGGGAACCCCGCGCGACAGCACCGCCGCGATAGCGCCCGCCCGCGACCAGGCGCGACCCGACACCCAACGCACGAGTTCGGTGGTTCGGCGACCGGATTCCACACTCGCGAGTATCGGGCCGACGCGGTCCGAAACGGCCGGCGTCCCCTGTGTCTTCAGCCACACCGGTATCGCCACCGAGTTCGCCATCTCGGTGAGGGGATGCACCGCCTACTGTGGCACCCCATGGGGCAACTCGCACACGAACACGGCCCGGTTGACGTCGCATTGCTCGACGAGACCATCCCGGCCAACCTGCAGCGCACGCTGGCACAGCACGGCGACCGCGAGGCGTTGGTGTCGCGGCACCAGGACATCCGATGGACCTATGACGAGTTCGGCACTCGGGTTCGACGACTCGCCAAGGCGATGATGCAGGCCGGCCTGGATGTCGGCGACCGGGTCGGGCTGTGGGCACCCAACTATGCCGAGTGGACCCTCGTGCAGTTCGCGACCGCCGAGATCGGCGTGATCCTGGTGAACATCAACCCGGCCTATCGCACCCACGAGCTGTCGTACGCGCTCAACCAATCGGGTTGCCGCTGGGTGATCGCCGCCCCCGAGTTCAGGACATCCGACTATGTCGCGATGGTCGCCGAGATCAGCCACGAGGTGCCGTCGCTCGAGCGATCGGTCTTCTTCTGGTCGCCCGAGTGGAACGAGCTCGTCGACGGTGGCGAGCAGGTCACCGACGCCGAGCTGGCCGCCCGTCGCGACGGGTTGCGACCCGACGACCCGATCAACATCCAGTACACCTCGGGCACCACCGGCTTCCCGAAGGGCGCCACGCTGACCCACAAGAACATCTTGAACAACGGCTACTTCACCACCGAGTTACAGGGCATCACCCACGAGGACCGCCTGTGCATCCCGGTGCCCTTCTACCACTGCTTCGGCATGGTGATGGGCAACCTCGGGTGCACATCGCACGGGGCAACGATGGTGATCCCCGGCGACGCCTTCGACCCGACCGCCGTGCTCGACGCGGTGCAAGAGGAGCGCTGCACATCGCTGTACGGGGTGCCGACGATGTTCATCGCCGAGCTCGGCCATCCCGATTTCGACTCGTACGACCTGTCCTCGCTGCGCACCGGCGTGATGGCCGGATCGCCGTGCCCGGTCGAGGTGATGAAGCAGTGCGTCGACCGGATGAACATGGTCGACGTCACCATCTGTTACGGCATGACCGAGACCTCGCCGGTGTCGACCCAGACCCTGCCCGACGACTCGTTGCACCATCGCACCGCGACGGTCGGCAAGGCGCATCCCCACGTCGAGATCCGCGTCGCCGACCCCGAAACCGGTGAGACGGTCGAGCGAGGCATCACCGGCGAGTTCTGTACTCGGGGGTACTCGGTGATGACGGGCTACTGGAACGATGCAGCCAAGACCACCGAGGCGATCGACGACGACGGGTGGATGCACACCGGCGACCTCGCCGTGATGGCAGATGACGGGTACTGCAACATCGTCGGGCGAATCAAGGACATGGTGATCCGCGGTGGCGAGAACATCTACCCGCGCGAGATCGAGGAGTTCCTGTACTCGCACCCCGATGTCGAGGACGTGCAGGTGATCGGGGTCCCCGACGTGAAGTACGGCGAAGAGTTGATGGCCTGGGTCAAGCTGCGCCCGGGTGGATCGGTGACGCCCGACGAGCTGCGCGATTTCTGCCGCGGCAAGATCGCGCACTACAAGGTGCCGCGTTACGTGAAGCTCGTCTCCGAGTTCCCGATGACCGTGACCGGCAAGGTGCGCAAGGTCGAGATGCGCGAGGCGTCGATCGACGAGCTCGGTCTGGGCTCCGCGGCGAGTACGGAGATGGCATGAGCGCCGAACTGATCGATTCGATCACCGCCCGCTACGCAGAGGGCGGCGCGGCGCTGATGCACGAGATGGGGCTGAAGATCACCGAGGCCGAGCCGGGTCGGGTTCGGTTCACACTTCCTGTCGCGAAGCGGCTGACACATGGCGGTGGCGTGCTGAGCGGCCAGGCGATCCTCGCCTGCATGGACACCGGCATGGTGTTCGTCATGTTGTCGCTCGACGACGACCGTGCCGCCACCTTCACCACCGTGCAGTTGCAGACATCGTTCAAACGTGGCGTGCCGGCCGATGTCGGTGAGGTCACCTTCGAGGCCCATGCCACCAAGCCCGGTCGCACGCTGGTGTTCGGCGAGATCGACCTGTACCTCCCCGACGGCACCCGAGCTGCCCACGCCACCACCACCTACATGTGGATCTAGCTGCGCTCGAGTGACGAAACGTGCCTGGCACGTTTCGTCACTGGGCGAGGAGGTCGACGATGACTCGCTCCCACAACTCGGTGGTGAGGCGAAGTGACTCGACGTCGACGCGCTCGTTGTGGCCGTGGAACCGCAACCCGAACTCGCTCGGGTCGAGGGACGGGCTGAACAGGCCGGCCCCGTACGAGATCGCGCCGAGGTCGCGGAACACACGGGCGTCCGTGAACCCCACGGTGAACTGCGGGTTCAGCCTGGCGTCCGGGAACGGCACGCTGACCGCTCGCTGCAAGGCATCCCACAGCGGTGTGTCGGTGCGGCTCATCGAGGCCGAATCGTCCATCAGCACCTCGATCTCGACGCGCTCGAACAGCTCGTCACCGAGCGCCGCCCTCAGGTGGGCCGTGACCTCGTCGGTGTGCTCTCCCGGCATCGTGCGGATGTCGATGTCGAGATCGACGATGTCGGGGATCACATTGGTCTTCGGCTGACCGACGGTCGACACGACATTGGGCGCGAAGGTCGTGTGAGTGCACGCGTGGAAGTGCCGTTGCGCGCCGGGATGCGGCAGATCTGCGAGCAATGCGTCGATGGTGTTCTCGTCGAGCATCGCGGCCTTCATGTCGTCGGGCAGCCCGAGGGAATCGACCTGACCGCGCCACAGCTCGTGGAAGCGAGGAGTCGGCTGGTAGTCGGCCAGGCGCGACACGACTTTGGCGGCGGTGATGAGGGCGTTGTCGGAACCGAACGGCATCGAGCCGTGCCCTGGGGTGCCGCGCACGCGCAACCGTCGCCAGGCGACACCCTTCTCGGCGACGTTGACGCCGATGCTCCGCTGCCCTTCCGCCCCGGTGTGCAGGCCGCCGCTCTCGGTCAGCAGGTACGTGCAGCGGATCGCGTCGGGGTGTTGCTCGGCCACCCAGCGGGCGCCGTGTGCACTTCCGGCTTCCTCGTCGGCGACGGCGAAGTACAACAGGTCGCCCTTGGGCCGGAAGCCTCGCTGCACGAGTGACTTGAACACCACGGCCATCGACGAGGTGAGGTTCAACATGTCGACCGCGCCGCGACCCCACACCTCGTCCTGCCCGTCTCGGTCGCGGATCAGCTCGCCGCCGAACGGGTCGTTGCGCCATCCTTCGGGATTGACCGGCACCACATCGGTGTGGCCCATCAGGCACAACGACGGTGCGGTCGGGTCGGTGCCGGGCAGGCGCGCGACGAACGATGCCCGGTCGGGCGTGGGCTCCCAGCGCTCGATGTCGACGCCGGGGCCTTCGACATAGCTCTGCAGCACGTCGGAGTTGCGGGTCTCGTGCCCGGACTCTGCCGTGCCGTCGTTGACACACTCGTTGCGAATCAACGTCTGGAGCAGTTCGACGGTGTCGCCGGTGAGATCGGTTGCCATGTCGACAGTCTCGCGCCAGAGCGTCGGCCGAACTCGATCGACGCCGGAGGACGACAGGCGTACCGTGAAGGCATGACGGAGCGGCGCTCTCGGGGCGAGCAGTGGAGCACGATGTACCGCAATCCCACCTTCGACTACGAGCGGGACCGGGAGAACACATCCCTCCTGGTCGCAGACGTGCGACGCGTGATGTCGATCGGCATCGCGATCGTGGTGGTCCTGTCCATCGCCCTGATCGCAAGCGGCGGCGTGGCGGCCGGATTCACGCTGCTGCTCATGGGCGGGGGCCCGCTCGTGATCATCGCGATCGTGGGTGAACTGGTGCGCAAGTGGTCGCGACGCGGCGAACCGTGAACCGGTGAACATCGGGTGCCCACAGCTCTGATCGCGCGGTCGTTCCTCGTCGATCCGGTGCGAGACTTCCCCCATGGCCACTGCTGAGATCCACATCCACGGACATGCAGACGAGGGCTTCGGCAAGGTGGCCGACGCGTTCGCCGAGAACTTCCGGGCGTCGGATGAATTGGGGGCTGCGTTCTGCCTGTACGTCGACGGCCGCAAGCGCGTCGATCTGTGGGGCGGGGTCGCCAACCAGCAGACGGGCGAGCCGTGGACGGATCGCACGTTGCAGCTCGTGTTCTCCACCACCAAGGGCGCGGCGGCGATCTGCGTCGCGAAGCTGGTCGAGTCGGGCAAGTTGGGCTACGACGACACGGTTGCCCAGCACTGGCCCGAGTTCGCCGCCAACGGCAAGGGCGACATCACCGTCGGCCAGATGATGAGCCATCAGGCCGGGTTGATCGGCGTCGACGCACCGATCAGCTTCGACGAGATCATGGCGGTCACTCCGGTGGTCGAAGCACTGCAGGAACAGACACCGATGTGGAAGCCCGGGACCGCCCACGGCTACCACGCGATCACCTACGGCTGGCTGGCAGGCGAGCTGGTGCGCCGGGTCGACGGGCGCCGAATCGGGCAGTTCTTCGCGGACGAGGTCGCCGCCCCGCTCGGGCTCGAGTTCTGGATCGGTCTTCCCGAGTCGGAGGAGTCGCGTGTCTCGCGTCTCGAGACCTTCCCGCCGCCCGCTGATCCTCAGCTGCGCGCGATGTTGGAGATGTTCATGGGCCCAGGCACCAACGCTCACCGCGCCCTCACCCTCGATGGCCGGATCGACGGCTTCTCCGGTGTCGACACTCCCTTCAACACCCGGGCGGTGCACGCGACCGAGATGCCGGGAGCGAACGGCATCACGAACGCCGCCTCGCTGGCGCGCATGTACGCGGCCACGATCGGAGAGGTCGACGGCGTACGCCTCCTCGACGCCGACACGATGGAGGCGGCTCGTACCGAACGGGTCAACGGGCCCGACCTCACCTTGATCGTGCCGACTCGGATCGCGGCCGGTTTCTGGCTGCACAGCATGCTCTCCCCGATGATCCAGGAAGGCTCGTTCGGCCATGCGGGTGCGGGTGGCTCGCTCGGCTACGCCAACCCCGAGCTCGGGATCGGGTACGGCTACGTGATGAACCAGATGGGCGGCGGCATCGCCGGTGACCCTCGCACGATCGGGCTCAACGAGGCAGTCCTCGCCTCGCTCTGAACGGGGCGATCCGACGCGTTCGGCACGACCCGTTCCGGGCCTGCGGTCGACACCGAGGATTGCGTTGCACCAGGGTGGGTGCTAGCCCATCACCATGGAACTCTCCGAGGCTCTCGATTTCGTCCGTGAACGTCACCATGCCGTGCTGGCGACACAGAAGCGTGACGGGCGCCCACAGTTGTCGAACATCACCTACTTCCTCGGCGACGATGGGGTGATCCGCATCTCGGTCACCGATGGGCGGGCGAAGACCCGGAACCTCCGCAACGACCCGCGGGCCTCGTTGCATGTCGCCCAGAGCGACTTCTGGGCGTATTGCGTGATCGAGGCCGACGTCGAGCTGATGCCGGTCGCCGCAGACCCTCACGACCCGACTGTCGACGCGCTCGTCGACTACTACCGGTCGGTGATGGGCGAGCACGGCGATTGGGACGACTACCGCCAGGCAATGGTCGCCGACAGGAGGCTGCTCCTGCTGCTCACGCCCACCCATGCGTACGGCATGCTGTCGCGATGAGGATCCACACGCAACCCGACCAGCTCGGTGGAGTCTGGGCCAACGCCGCGGCCGTGCGCCACTCACCGCACGAGTTCACGATCGATTTCCTGCGCTGCGATTTCGACGACCAGGGCAAGGCCAAAGCCGGCATTCTGGTGCAGCGGGTCAACATGTCACCGCTGTTCGTGACCCAGCTGATCACGGCGTTGCAGGACAACTGGTCGAAGTACGCCGACAAAGCGATGCCCAAAGAGATCGGCGACATCTTCCTGTCTCCGCCGATCATCGAGGGCGGCCCGCATCCCGACGACGAGCCCGGCACCGCCAACGACTGAACTGCGTAACGGAACGGTGCCAGGCACCAAACCGTTACGCGGTGGGCCTAGCGTGGTGGCCGCTGTGCGCTACGAGACCCTCCTCTTCGATCTGGATCACACGCTGCTCGATTCCGATGCGTCGGAGATCGCCGCGTACGCCCACACGATGGCGGCGATCGGTCTCGAACGGCCCGACGATCATTTCGAGCGGTATCTCCGGATCAATCACGCGATGTGGGCCGCCGTCGAGCGGGGCGAGATCCAACCCTCCGAGGTTCGCCATCGGCGTTTCGAACAGTTCGTCGCCGAGATCGGCATCACGGCCGATCCGATGGCGATGGCCGACGAGTTCGTGTGGGGGCTCGGCAACTTCGGCGACCTCTATGACGGCGCCCGCGAGGTGCTCGACCAGCTCGCCGGCCAGGCCCGCCTGGCGATGATCACCAACGGGTTGAGCGACGTGCAGCGCGCCCGGATCGAGCGGTTGGATCTGGCACGGTACTTCGACGTCGTCGTGATCTCGTCGGAGGTCGGCGTGACCAAACCTCGTTCGGAGATCTTCGACATCGCGTTCGAGCAGCTCGGCCGGCCCGACAAGCAGACGGCGCTCATGATCGGCGACAGCCTCACCAGCGACATCCGAGGCGGTAGCGACTACGACATCGCGACCTGTTGGTTCAACTGGAGGGGATCGGTCGCCGGCCCCGACGCCGTGATCACCCACGAGATCACCCAGATCGGGCAGCTCGTCGAGATCGTGTCGACGTCGGCCGGCTGACTCGCGTCGCGAACAGTTGCTGGCCCCGGCGCAGGACCGGATCCTGCGACCCCCCGTGAGCGCTAACGTCGGAACGTGACCACCGGGAGTCGTCGTCGACGGTTGACGATCGGCGCCGCGATCTTCGTCCCCACGGCGGCGATCGCCGCCGTGGTGTTCGTGCCACGCGACCACGCCACCGAGGTCGACATCTCGCAGGCCGTCGACCGGTTCCGCGCCAGCACCACCCCGTCGCCCACACGGGAGCCCGACGTCACCGAGGCCACGACGGGATCGGTCGAGCATTCGGAATCGACGGCGACGACAACAGCAGCAACGGCTGCGCTCGCCACCTCGACATCGACGCCGCCGACGCCGGCCGAGAGCCCGCCGACGCTGGTCGAGCCGGGCGTGTACGTCTATCGCACGGCTGGGTTCGAGACGATCGACGCGTTCTCGGGGGTCACCCACGACTATCCGGCCGAGACGTCGATCACGGTGGAGACCGACGGCTGCGGCGTGCGGTTGCGTTGGGATGCGCTCGCCGAACGCCGGGAAGAGTGGCGGCTGTGCCTGACAACCGAGGGCATCGAGCTGCAACCGGTCGCGCTGCAGTACCACGAGTTCTTCGGCCAGAAGACGCCCGAGGACGTGGTGTGCGACGTGCCGGTACTGCTGGTTCCGATCGCCGACCGGCAGACCGGTTCGATCGCGCCCGTCGCCCAGACGTGCACCCTCGACACCGACGCCTGGCTGCCGGTCTGGCAGGTACTCGAGACCGGCACACGCGAGGTCGGCGGCGAGCCCGTCGACGTGCGGCACGTCAAAATGACGATCGACGACAGCGACAAGTACTTCGAGCACTATGTCGCCGACTGGTACCTCGCGCCGAGCGGGTTGCCGATCGAGTTGGCGGTGCTCAAGCAGTCGAACTCGCCGTCGGTCGCGGGCGACGTCGTGTACGACGAGCAGGTGCTGCTCCAACTGGTCGACCTCGCCCCGTTGCGCTGATCCTGGCGGAGAGCGAGCCGCCTGCGGCCAGGCGTTCTCGTCCGTCACGTCGACGTCCCGAACAGGCGCCGTTGATCAGTACGTGCCTCGGCTGGCTTCCATCGAGTATCCCTGGAGGAGCGCCTTCGGGGCCCGAGTGGCCAAAGGGATCATGGCGTTGCGATGAAGATCCGAACGGTGACGGTGTCCGAGGCGTCGAAAGGCTGGTACATCGCCACCACCGCGTCGTCGCCGACTGCGATCTGCACCCCGCCGTTGGCGGCGAACGCCTCGGTGACGGTTTGCCAGCCCCAGTGCTCACCGTCGGCCGACCAGCCGATGAAGAACTCGGGCTGAGCGAAGCTCGC
>JAHEDX010000070.1 GCA_024641005.1 Acidimicrobiaceae bacterium | reverse complement strand
GTGGTCGCGTTGAAGGCGGCCAGATAGGCCTGGTTGTGAACCGCACCGCCGTTGATCGTCGAGTCGGCGATCTGGGTGAACGTGCCGCCGATGATCACCTTGTTGCCGAACTGCCAGATCGCGCTGACCTGGCCGTCGAGCACGTTCGGGGTCCAGTTCGCGGGATTGTCGGTGGGGAGCGACGCGACCGGTGGCCCGGCCGCCGCCACCGAGTCGGCCGTGCCGGCGACGACGAGACCTCCGGTGACCAGGGACAGCACGCCGAGAACCAGTGCGTGCCGGGTGAGTCTGAGCCTCATGCGATGTCCTTGGGTGTCGGGCCGGCAGGCGCCGGCACCAGGCTGCTGGACGGCATCGCCCGCCAGGCTGCGCCGCTGTTCTCTTCGTGGTGGTCGACGCCGAACGTCCGCCGACGACCGCCACGCACAACGATACCTGAGCAGCTGTCGCGATAACAGTCGCTATGTCGTTCGAACACGGCGATGCGCCGTCGGCGAGGGCGACGACGATTGCCCCTGGCCGCCGCTTCTGACAGGATGAACCGCAAGCTTCGCTCGATGAGGGGGTCACGGTGAGTGATGGGCTGATGGTGGATGCCGAGTTGTTGCGTTCCGAGGTGCGCCAGAAGTACAAGGAGGTTGCCGTCGACCCGCACGGCACGTTCCACTTCCACACCGGGCGGCCGCTCGCTGCCCGCCTGGGGTACGACGACGCCGTCGTCGGGGCCCTGCCCGATGTGGCGGTCGAATCGTTCGCCGGCGTCGCGAATCCGTTCTCGATCGCTCGGATCAGCGGTGGCGAACGAGTCGTCGACATCGGCTCGGGGGCCGGTTTCGACAGTTTCATCGCCGCCGGCTTCGTGGGTCGCACCGGGAGCGTGATCGGGGTCGACATGACCCCTGAAATGCTGGCCAAGTCGCGCACGACTGCGACCCACATCGGGCTCGATCATGTCGACTTCCGCGAGGGCCTGGCAGAGCAGTTGCCGGTCCCCGACGGCTGGGCCGACGTCGTCATCACCAACGGCGTCTTCAACCTGTGCGCCGACAAGCAGGCCGCGTTCGACGAGGTCATGAGGGTGCTCCGGCCCGGTGGACGCCTGCAGATGGCCGACATCGCGAACGGCAACGAGGTACCCGAAGAGGCCATCCGTGATGTCGATCTCTGGACGGCTTGAATTGCCGGTGGCCTGCCGTGCGCAGGCTGGATGGAAATGATGCGCCAGACCGGTTTCGTGAACATCGATGTCGGCCCCGCAGTCGACGTGTTCGGCGGTGCCGGCGGCGAGACGAACGCTCGTGCGTACGCCGTGTACGGCTACGCGTTCATCGCCCACAAGCCCGCCTGACTCGCATCGCGGTGACTGGGTGCGGTCGAGGCGACGAGTAGGCCGGCGCCCGTCAGTTCGGCAGCAGGGCCCGCGTCGCGGGAAGGTCGAACGTGCACGAACACCCGATCTGGCCGCCGACATCGGCGAGCACCGTCGGCTCCTCGGCGACACGACCGGCGGCGATCACGCGAATCAGGCCGTCGACGGCCCCGGTGTCCCATTGTGAACCGGCATGCTCACGCAGGATCCCGATCACCAGATCCGGATCCATCGCCTGTCGGTACTGACGGGTGTGCATCATCGCGTCGTACGCGTCGCAGACGCTGACGATCCTGGCGAGCAATGGGATCTCCGCGCCGGAGAGACCGTCGGGATAGCCGTCACCGTCGATCCGCTCGTGATGATGCCGCACGATCCCGGCGATGTCGTGCAAGACCGGCGAGGACGCCACGAGTCGCTCACCGATCGAGGTGTGCTGCTTGACGTGATCGAACTCCTCGGCCGTGAGCCGACCCGGCTTGTTGAGTATCTCGTCATCGATCTGGAGCTTGCCGACGTCGTGCAGCAGCGCTCCGAGACCGAGCGTGCGGAGTTGGGCCGCCGCGAGCCCCATGTCCTCCCCCACCACGATCGCTGTCTCGGCGGTTCGCTTGACGTGTTCGCGGGTGATCGGGTCCTTGCGACCGAGATCGGCGACGAATGCCCGCACGATCGGATCGAGGCCGTACTCGAGTGCATCGAGCGGGGCGCGCAGGGTGAGCGGTCGGAATACGTCACGTTCGATCGTCCCGCGGCGGTACGCGATCGCAGCCACGACCGAGACGACGAACACCCCGATGATGTCCACCACGTGTGCCAACCAGAACCCTGGCGCCATCGGGTTGCCGTTGATCCAGACCAATCCGGCAGACGAGATCAACGCGAACGAGATCGACACAGCCAGCACCGCTCGGCGACGGCTCACTGCGTACAGGCGCAGGTGCCGCGCCGACAGCGCCATGCTCAACCCCAGACCGACGAGTGCGATCGAAGCTCCCACAGGGGTTCCCATCGCGGCCAGCGGGAGCAACGAGGGCTGCACGAGCAGGCTGATCGCGAGCGTCGTGTGGAGCGCGATGTTGACGGCGACCCAGATCCGCCAATGGCGCAGCAACCCTGCGGCCGATCGAGGCAACAGCAGCGGGGCCGCCGCGATCGACGCGAGCGGAACAGCCCACAGCACTGCCGTCATCGTGGCTTCGTTCGCACCGTAGAGCACGCCGGGCACGGTCAGACCGTGCACCAACGGCAGCACCGAGACTGCGTACGAGTAGGCGCCGATGAGTCCCAGTTCGGCAATGTCGTCGGTCTGTGCTCTGACCAGCAACCAGCCAGAGGTGATCACGCAACCCGATGCCGCGACCGTGACCAGCCCGAACAGGGCCTCCGCTGACCCGACGGCCCGATCCGTCGAGGCAGACACCGCGATCTGCAACGCGACGAGGACGACCCATGCAAGCAGCCATGGTCGAACACCCGGTGATCGCGCCGTCATACTCCGTTTCATCGTCCTGGTACCGCAGGGTCTTGACGCCGCAGTTCGAAAACTCTCCGGAACAGCGTCGATCCGAACGCGTCCAGCGCTGCCCGTCACCGACGCGCCGGGCCCAGTTGACCGAACCGGGGACCAGCGTAGAATTGGCCTCGGAGTCATCGGCCTGCCGGTGCAACACCGGGGGCGGGCCTGGCTCGAAGGAGATGCCATGGCGTCACCGGCGTTCGAGCGTGCAGCATTGCGGGTCGGCATGCTCGCGCCACCCTGGGTGTCGGTACCCCCGTCCGCGTACGGTGGCACCGAGAGAATCATCGACCGGCTCGCTCGCGGCCTTCGTTCGGCAGGCCACGACGTGCTGTTGTGGACGACAGGTGACTCGACCTGCCCCGTCAGGCGCGGTTTCACGTTCCAGACGGCTCGAACCGAGTTGATGGGCACCACCGCCCTCGAACTTCGCCACACCATCGATGCCTATGAATGGTTCGCAGATCGGCGATGCGACGTGATCCACGATCACACCCTGGTCGGCCCGTTCCTCGGGGCGTCGACGGCACCGGTCATCACCACCAACCACGGGCCGTTCGAGAACCCTGAGATGGCGACCATCTTCCGACAACTCTCCGGCACCGTGCCGATCATCGCGATCTCCTGGAGCCAGGCTGTGGCGGCTCGCCGGCTCGGCATCGAGGTGGCCCACATCATCCACCACGGCATCGACATCGACGAGATACACGAGGGAGACGGGCGCGGCGATGACCACGGCCCGTACCTGCTGTTCCTCGGCCGGATGAACCCCACCAAGGGAGTCATCGAAGCGATCGATGCAGCGCGCGCCACCGGTCGACGGCTCGTACTTGCCGCCAAGATGCGCGAGGCGGGTGAAATCGCCTTCTACGAGGACGTCGTCGCACCTCGATGCATCGACGGCATCGAGTACATCGGCGAGGTCGGGGGCGCCGACAAGGATCGACTCATCGGCGGAGCCACCGCGCTGCTGAACCCGATCCAGTGGCCCGAACCGTTCGGCCTGGTGATGATCGAGGCGCTCGCCGCCGGGACCCCCGTGATCTCGAGCCGTCGAGGTGCGGCGCCCGAGATCGTCCAGCACGGCCACACCGGATTCCTGTGCGACGATCCCGACGCCCTCGAGCGCGCCATCCGGTCGGTGGAGCGACTCGATCGTCGTGCGTGCCGCGACGACGTCGCACGCCGATTCAGCGTCGGCAGCATGGTGGCCCGGCACGTCGCGGCGTACCGGGGTCTGCTGTCCGCTCCGGGTGATACCCCCACGGCTTCGACGCCTCAGTTGAGCCTGTCATGAACGCCGTGACCGAACCGATGAACACCGACGACTGGACCGTTCCGGCCGTTGGAACCGGATCGATCACGTTGGTCGCCGGCCGCGACTTCGCCATCAGCGACGCGGGCGGCGACATGGTCCGGGGCGCCATGCACGGCCTGATCCATGACGATCACCGCTATCTCGATGTATGGAGGCTTCGGCTCACCGACCTGGAACTGCGCCCACTCGCCGCCACGGCGCCGACGCCTTTCAGCGCCGTGTTCGTTGCGCGGGTGCACGAACTCGACGGCCGACCTCGACCGATACTCGTGATCCGGCGGCGATCGGTCGGGCACGGGATGCGCGAGGTCATCGAGATCCACAACTCGGGACGCACGCCCTACCAGCTCACGTTGCGCTTCGACGTCGGAGCCGACTTCAGCCACCTCTTCGACGTGAAGTCGGGGCGGCCGAGCGCGATCCACGGCACGATCGCAGCGACCAGCGACGGCATCGCCATCCTGCATCCGAGCCCGCCGACCGGCCGGCGAACGCTGATCGGCGTGCAACCGGCAGCACTGACGATCGATGATCACGGTTGGTCATGGCAACTCGTGGTCGGCCCACACGGCCGTCATGTGATCCGCGTCGACGTCGACGCGGTGGCTGGCGAGCCCGAACCGGCCGACATCGCCCGGTTCGACGGTGAAACGGACGACGCCGAAGCGGTCCACGCGGACGACGCACTGTCCCACCACAGATTCGAGACCTGGCGGGAGCGAATGCCGACGATCGTCTCGTCTGATCCCCGACTCGTCGTCGCGGTGCGCAAGTCGCTCGAGGATCTGGCATCACTGCGAATCTTCGACGCGGCCCATCCCGAGTTGGCGGTGGTCGCCGCCGGCGCTCCGTGGTACATGACACTGTTCGGACGCGATGCGCTGTTGACGTCGTTCATGGCGCTTCCGTTCGCTCCCGAACTGGCGCGCGGAGTCCTCCATGAGCTGGCCGAACTGCAGGGATGCGCCACCGATCCGCGCTCGGGTGAGCAGCCGGGAAAGATCGTGCACGAGCTGCGAACCCACGGTGGAGCGGGGCCGTTCAGCGAACGATCGAGGTACTACGGCACAGTGGACGCCACCCCGCTCTTCGTCCTGGTCGCGGCCGAGGCGATGCGCTGGGGTGCCGTGACCATCGCCGACCGGGCCTGGTTGGTGCCGGCCATCGACGCGGCGATCGGCTGGATCAGGGATCACGGTGACAGCAACGGTGACGGATTCGTCGACTACGCACCACACGACGAGCATGGGCTCACCAACCAGGGCTGGAAGGACTCGTGGGACGGTGTCAACTTCGCCGACGGAACTCTTCCGACGGCGCCGATCGCGCTCGTAGAGGTGCAGGGCTACACCCACGCCGCCCTGTCGGGAGCGGCCGAGATCTACCGGACCCTCGGGCGCAGCGACGACGCCGTTCGTTGCATCCACGAGGCCCACGCGCTGCGCGAACTGTTCAACGAGCGCTTCTGGGACGACCGAGGCTGGTTCGTCGAAGCCCTCGACGGTTCGGGTCGGATGGTCGACTCGTTGGGTTCGAATCCTGGACACGCACTGTGGGCGGGCATCGCTGATTCCGATCTCGCCGACCGCTACCTGGACGGACTGGTGAGCGACGAGCTCTGGACCGGCTGGGGGGTTCGCACGTTGGCGACGCCCATGGGTGCCTACGACCCGCTCAGCTATCACAACGGGTCGGTGTGGCCTCACGACACGGCGATCTGTCTCGCTGGTGCGGCCCGCTATGGCCGGTGGGACGTGGTCGACCGGCTCACCGACGGTCTTCTCGATGCGGCGATGTATTTCGGTGGTCGCCTGCCCGAGTTGTTCGCCGGGCTCTCTCGGCGTCTCGTCCCGGTGCCGGTCCCCTACCCCGGGTCGTGCTCGCCCCAGGCATGGGCGGCGGCTTCCGTGCTACTGCTGTTGCGTGCCAATCTCGGACTGGAGGCAGATGTCGCCGGGCGCACCGTCTCTGTGCGGCCCTACGGACGGTTGGTGCGGGACATCTCGTGTGACCGTCTCGTCGTCGGCGGCCGCTACATGTCGCTCAGCCTTCGTGACGGTGTGTTGACGGCCCACGCAGAGGGCATCGATGTCGTCGATCGACGCACCGAGCACGAGGATCCGAACACCCCGGCACGAACCACCTGACGAGCGTAGAGACGCCGGTCGAGCGGGTCGTGACGGCGCTGACGCACGTTGGCATCGGCTCCCGGGCGGGGAACCCGATGTCCGCGGTGAACGGTCTCGTCAGCGGACCAGCAGGACCGAGCACGGAGCGAGACGAGACAGCTTGGTCGACGTCGATCCCAGGACGCCTTCGAACCGACCGAGACCGTGCGTGCCGATCAGCAGGAAGTCAGCGGGGTTGTCCTCGATCCATTCGAGTACCGACCTCGCTGCGTTCTCGCCCTCGATGCCGACCACCCGGTGTTCGACGCCCGACTCGTCGAGCGCTGCATCCAGATCGACGGTACGCAACCGCACCTGGTTCCCGACATAACGGTCGACGAACGCGTCGTCGCCGACCCATCGTGTCGGACGCGCATCGGAGGCCTGGCCGAACTGGTACTCCGGGTCACGCGCCGAGACGCTGCCCTCGGCCGCATCGCGTCGTAGTTCCTCGAGCAGAGCCCTGGGTACTTCGACCACGCTCAGGACCGTGACCCTTCCGTCGTCACCGGCCAGTCGAGCGGCGGCCGTCGCCGTTCGAGTCGGGTCCAGGCTTCCGTCGGTCGCGATCAGCACATGCATGCACAGAAACCTAGTCCGGCCGACCGAGCCGTTCGATCGAAGCCCGCGATCGACTCGCGGTTCACAGAGGTTCGTCCGCACACATCGCCGCCGAAAGGCGGTCCGTGAAACCGATGGGCGCACGGCTACCGTTCCGGCGTGCGCGACCGGACCGTTCGACGTGGCTAGCCCGGCGGGCCGCAACCTCCCAACCCGGTCGCCGCAACGTCCGTCACCCGACCGGTGGCCGTTCGATCCGTCCCGAATTCGCTTCTACTACGGATGGGTCATCCTGGTGGTGGGCAGCATCGGGGTCCTGGCGTCGATCCCCGGGCAGACCGCCGGGGTCAGCGTTTTCACCGATCACCTCACCGAGACCACTGGCCTCTCTCGGCTCCAGCTCTCGATCGCATACCTGATCGGGACGGGAACGAGCGGGTTCCTCCTGCCGCGAGGCGGCCGGGCGATCGACCGCTACGGATCGCGCCGGGTCACCGGCGCGGCGGTGCTCGGGCTGGCCCTCACGCTCGTGGGTCTCAGCTCGGTCGGGCCGATGACGACCGCGATCGGCATGGCGGTGATGAGCCTCGGCTTCGGCTTCCTCCGTTTCACCGGGCAAGGGCTACTCACCTTGACCTCACGCACGATGATCTCACAGTGGTTCGAGCGCCGCCGGGGTGTCGTCACGTCGCTGTCGAACGCGGTCATGAGCTTCGCCTTCGCATCCAGCCCGGCGCTCCTGCTGGCGCTGATCGATCTCTACGGGTTCCGGACCGCCTGGCGAGTCCTCGCTGTTGCACTCGTGCTCGTGGTGGGGACGATCGTCGTGTTGTTCTACCGGGACGGCCCCGAATCGTCGGGGTTGATCATCGACGGTGGCGTCGACACGCGATCCACACGCGCGATCGCCGCTGCCCCGATCGGTTCCGACGGGGACCGGACCCGTCGGGAGGCGATCGCCGACATCAGGTTCTGGGCGGTCACCATCCCGGTCGTCGCCCTGTCGGCGACGTCGACCGCACTCACCTTTCACATCGTCGACTTCGGCGCAGAACTCGGTATCGACGAGGACCGCATCGTGCGCATCTTCCTGCCGATCGCCGTCGTTTCGGTGCCGGTCACGTTGATCGGGGGCTGGCTGATCGACACGGTCCAACCGACCGTCGTGGCCGCGGTGATGTCGGTCGCGCAGGTGGTGATGTACGTCGCTGTGTCGATGCTCGATCGTCCGGCCGCAGCGGTGTGTGCGGTGATTGGTTGGGGCGTCGCCCAGGGCTGTTTCGCCCCACTCACGTCGGCGGCGATACCCCGCCTGTTCGGCCGTCGGCATCTCGGCGCGATCGCCGGCATCCAGATGAGTGCGATGGTGATCGGGAGCGCGATCGGCCCAGCGTTCTTCGCCCTCGCCGAGTCGACCACCGGGAGCTACCGACCCGCCCTGTGGTCGAGCGTCGCGATGCCCGCAATCGGGTTGACGATGGCACTGGTCGCGGCGAGGCGATCACCGGCTGCGATCCATCGGGGCCCCGTCTCCGGTTGACCGCAAGGTCGGAACTATGGTTCAGTTCTTGACCATTCGCCGGTCAGGGAGGCAGGAGTTCGATCGATGGTGTACCGCAGAACGCCCGAAGTGTGTCGTCGGGAGGCACGTACACGACAGTCGTTGTTGACAGCAGCTCGCGCGGTCGTTGCCGAATCCGGTCTCGCCGGCACAAGCGTCGCGGCGGTCGCCGACCGGGCGGGAGTGGGTATCGGGACCGTGTACCGGAACTTCCCCTCCAAGTCCGATCTGATCTGCGAAGTCGTCCGCGACATCTGCTCCCATGAACTCGAGGTGCTGCGATCGGTGCCCGTACCGGCGAACGGCGACGACCGCGATCACGGCGCGCACGCCGTGGAGCATCTCGCGACGGTCATCACGCTGTTCTCGCGGCGAGCGTTGCGCTCGGGGCGAACTGCGTACGCGGTGATCGTCGAGCCGGCCGCAGCGGAGGTCGAGTTGACCCGGCTCACGATCAGGGCCGAGCTCGCCGAGATCTTCGCCACCGCCATAGATGCCGGAATCGAGCTCGGCGTCTTCCCCGAACAGCGAGCATCGGTCAGTGGCGTCGCGCTGGTCGGGGCGATCTCCGAGGTGCTGGTCGGGCCGCTGTCTCCGGTCACCGCCGAACTGACCGACGACGAAGCAGAATCACTGCTCGACGATGTCGTCGCGTTGGCGATCCGGGCCGTGACCGGCCGGGCGAACGACCGAAGGTCGTCGCCGCACTCCGCGCTGGTGACGTCGTCATGAGCGGGATCGACGTCACCGCCGAGCAACCGGTGACCGTGACCGGGCGACATCGATACACGGACGCTGATCGGGTCAACGGGCTGGCCTACAGCGACCCCGACGTTTTCGAACTCGAACTCCACCGGATCTTCACGGACGGGTGGGTCTTCGTCGGGCACGATTCCGAGATCCCCGACGTGGGTGACTTCGTGACACGACGACTCGGCCACGACCCGGTGATCATGCTGCGCGACCGCGACCGAAGCGTCCTGGTGCTGGCCAATCGATGCTCCCACCGCGGCGTCACGTTGACGCAGGCGCCAAACGGCAACGCCCGGTCGTTCCAATGCATCTTCCACGGCTGGACGTACGGGCTCGACGGCTCGTTGAAGGGGGTGCCACAACCCGGTGGCATGGAGATGTCGAAGTCCGACTGCTCCCTCGATCGCCCAGGCCAGGTCACGTCGTACCGCGGCTTCGTGTTCGCCAATCAGAGCGGAACGGCGGGAACACTCGACGACCACCTCGGCACCGGCGGACGCGAATTGCTCGACTGGGTCTGCGACCTCTCCCCGATCGGCGAGCTCGACATCAGCGCCGGATGGTTGGGCCAGGATGTCGCCTCGAACTGGAAGATGTGGGCCGAAAGCGACCTCGACGGTTACCACCTCGGGACACTGCACAACTCGCTGTGGAGTGTGGTTCCCGACACCCAGTACGGCCCGGCTGTTCTCGCCGGCGAGAGCATCGTCAAGGCGACGACGCGCAACCGCGGTGGCGGTCATGTCGAGCTGGAGTTCTGGCGTGGATACGACCGTCAACTCGCCTGGCTGGGCGTCCCGCGCGAGCGGGTCGCCGACTATTGCGAGGCACTGACCGAACGGCACGGTCGCGAACGCGCCGAGGAACTGCTCTGGATGGGGCCGCCTCATGCCCTGATCTTCCCCAACCTGTTCCTCGGCGAGATGAACCTCGCGATCATCGACCCGATCGCCCCCGACCGCACGGTCCACCACCACACACCACTACTGCTCGCGGGGGTCGACCCGTCGTTCAACCTGCGCGTGCTGCGACAGTCCGAAGCCGCGATGGGTCCGGCGGGGTTCCTCCTCCCCGACGACGCCGCAGCTGCCGAGCGGATGCAGGTGGCGTTCGGGCAGTCCGGAGGCTGGATGGACATGAGCCGGGGGCGCAGTCGAGAACGAATCGACGAACGGGGCCACGTCGTCAGCCATGTCAGCGACGAGGTTCCTGGTCGCGGTTTCTGGGGGCACTGGGCACAGGTGATGGCGCCGTGAACACCGCGACCGGATTCGACGCGGGCCGCTCCGACCTGCACACCGCAACACTCGAGGAGGTGTCGCAGTTCCTCTACCGCGAGGCGCGCTACGCCGACGACTCGGCGTACCAGGAGTGGCTCGCACTGTGGGACGACACCGACATCGTCTACTGGGTACCGTCGGGCAAGGCCGACTACGACCCCGATACCCGGATCTCGTACATCAACGACAACAGAAATCGGCTCCAGACGCGCATCCGGCAGTTGCAGACGGGCCAGCGGTACGCCCAGACACCGGCGTCACCGATGCGCCGGGTGATCTCCAACATCGAATTGCTCCATGACGGCGGCGGCGGAGCCGAGGGTCACGGTGCGCACGAGATCGTCACTGCCTCGAACTTCGTGCTGTACGAGCATTCGATCCAGGCGAGCGACCAACTCCGCTTGTGGGTCGGACGCTCCACACACCGGCTGCGCCGTCGCCCGAACGGTGAACTCTGTATCGGCGCCAAGACCGTAGAACTCGTCAATGCGACGCGTGCCCTTCCGACATTGGCGTTTCTCCTGTGACCCTCCCCGGCCACAGCCCGGTTCGACGCCGCCGCTCGGTGCACTTCGTGCCGGGGGGCAACGACCGATTCTTCGCCAAGGCCCTCGCCAGTGGCGCCGACACCCTCGTACTCGACCTCGAGGACTCGGTCGCACCGTCTCACAAACGACAGGCCCGCACCGCCGTGCAGGACTGGCTGCGTGAACGCAACACGGCGCCCGGGGCCCAAGAACTGATGGTGCGGGTCAACGCCGTCGACAGCGAATGGGCCGCCGACGACATCGCGATGGCGATCGAGGCCGGGGCACCGTCGCTGATGGTGCCGAAAGTCAGTTCGTTGGCCGACCTCGCGGCGCTCGACGAGATGATGAAGGTCGCCGATCCATCACACTCGGTGACCGTCATGCCGGTCGCCACCGAGACGGCACGGGCGGTGGTCGAGCTCGCGTCGTTCGCGACGCACCCGAGGGTCGACGCGCTGTGCTGGGGAGCGGAAGACCTCTCGGTCGCATTCGGCGGACGGGCCGGGCGCGACGAGCACAACGAGTTCCTTCCCGTCTACACCACCGTCCGGAGCCTGGTGTTGATCGGCGCCCGAGCCGCCGGCGTCCAGGCGATCGATGCCGTGTTCACCGACTTGAACGACGAAGACGGGCTGCGCCGCGAAGCGAGATTGGCGGCCCACATGGGATTCGACGGCAAGATCACGATCCACCCCTCGCAGATCGAAGTCGTCAACGACTGCTTCACACCGTCGACAGACGAGATCGATCACGCCTCGCGCCTACTCGCCGAATTCGAGGTGCACGACCTCGATGGCGTCTCGGCCTTCCGCTTCGACGGCCAGATGGTCGACGAGCCACACCGGCGGCGGGCCCGACAGGTGCTCGAACGTGCCGGCGTCGAACCCGGCGCTGCAACCCGAACGAGACCGGAGACCGCAACGTGAAATACCGACGGCTCGGCTCGACGGGCGTGCGAGTGTCGACCCTCGGGTTGGGCACGCTGCCGTTCGGCACCGACACCGACATCGCCGAGGCACGCAAGATGCTCGATGCCTGTCTCGATGCAGGGATCAACCATGTCGATTGCGCCGACGTGTACGGGGACGGCCGGGCCGAGCAGACGCTGGGCGAGCTGATCGCCCCACATCGCGACGACGTACTGGTCGCGACGAAGGTCGGCTTCCCGAGCGGCCCCGGGGTCAACGACCAGGGGGCATCGGCACTCCACGTGCGGCGCTCGGTCGAGGCGAGTCTCCGACGGTTGCACACCGACCGGATCGACGTTCTGTACCTGCATCGCTTCGACTACCGCACCGATCTCGACCAGACGCTTCGCGCGCTCGACGGGCTGGTCACCGCCGGCAAGGTGCTGTACCTCGGAGTGTCGAACTTCGCCGCGTGGCAGGTCGCGACCGCGCTGGGTCGCAGCGCCCTGCACGGGTGGGCCGGCATCTCGGTCATCCAACCGATGTACAACCTGGTGAAGCGGCAGGTCGAGGTCGAATTGGTGCCCTTCGCCATCGCAGAGTCGGTCGCGGTCATCCCGTATGGCCCCCTCGCCGGCGGCCTGCTCAGCGGAAAGTACGGCTCGACGCCGGGGGCTGTGCCTGGGCGCCTGACCGACGACGCGATGTACCGCGCCCGATACGGCGACGCCGACTACCTGGCGGCGAGCCGCCTCGTCGCGATCGCCGACGAGGTCGGTCATCATCCTGCGACGCTCGCGGTGGCGTGGGCGGCGGCTCGACCGGGCATCACCGCGCCGTTGATCGGGGCGAAGTCCTTCGCTCAGCTGCAGCCGTCATTGGCCGCCCACGACCTCGAACTCGACGACGATCTGATGGCTCGACTGACCGCGCTCACCCCATCTCCTCCTCCCGCCACCGACCGCTCCGAAGAGCGTTCCCGACCGGGGGCTCGATGAACACCATTGCGGACCCCGTGCTTCACGCCGAGCGGCTGCACGGTGGCCGGCCGGCGGTCGACGACGGCACGATGCGCCTCGATCATCAGGCCCTCGCCCAACGGGTACGTCGAGCGGTTGCGTGGCTCAGGTCCACCACCGGTCCAGGCGATCGCGTGGCACTGCTCGCCGCCAACAGCGCTGACTATCTGACGTTGTACCTGGCCGTTCCGGCCAGCGGACGCGTGCTCGTCCCGTTGAACACCCGGTGGTCCGAGCCCGAACTGGCGTACGCGCTCGACGACAGCGCGACGACGATGTTGATCGCCGATCGTGACCCTGGTGGACTCGACCATCACGTCGACCAGGTGATCCGGCTCGACGGCGAGGGCAAGCGCGACGAACCTTGGGCATCGCACGCGCCCGTCGACGATCTCGGTGTCGGGGTAACCGAGAACGACCTTGCCGGCCTGTTCTACACCGGCGGCACGACGGGGCGCTCGAAAGGGGTGATGCTGACCCACCGCAATCTGATCGCCAACACCGTGCACGTGCGGGCCTCGTTCCCCAGCAGCGTCGACGACGTCTACCTGATCCAGGCGCCCATGTTCCACGCTGCCGGGTCGATGAGCATCCTCGACGTCGTGTGGAACGGGGCGAAGACGGTCATCCTCGGCGAGTACGACAAGCAACGGGTGCTCGACATGATCGAGGCCCACCACGTGACGATGACGTTGGGCGTGCCGACCATGCTCGCCGCGCAGGTCGAGGCACAGCTCGAGCGGCCTCGGTCGGTCTCGTCGTTACGCCGGTACGTGCACGGCGGCGCGCCGGTCGCCGGGGAGGTCCTGCAGCGCGCCACCCGGGCGTTTCCGAACGCCGATCTGGTCGAGATCTACGGTTCGACCGAGCTGGCACCGCTGGCCACCGCCTACCGACGTGAGCCGTCGAACATGTCGACATGGCGGCCGCGGTCGTGCGGGCCCGCCATCATGGGCGTCGAGGTCAGGGTCGTCGACGTCGACGGCGCCGCCTTGCCCGTCGGCGAGATCGGGGTGATCACGGCTCGCGGCCCGAACGTGATGGCGGGCTATTGGAACAAGCCCGAACAGACCGAGGGTGTGCTGAGCGACGGGTGGTACCGCAGCGGCGATGTCGGTCGGCTCGACGTCGACGGCCACCTCTATCTCCACGATCGGGCCGACGACGTGATCGTGTCGGGCGGCGAGAACGTCTACTGCACCGAGGTGGAAGAGGCGCTCTACACGCATCCCGATGTGCTCGAAGCGACGGTGTTCGGTATACCCGACGACCAATGGGGCGAGGCCGTCCACGCGGTCGTGGTGCTCAGGCCGCACGCCACGTCGGGCGCCGAAGCGATCGTCGAGCACTGCCGCAGGATGATCGCCGGCTACAAGCTCCCCAAGTCGATCGACTTCGTCGACGGGCCGCTGCCGACATCAGGGCCGGGCAAGGTGCTCAAGCGTGAGCTGCGCGCGCCCTACTGGCAGGGGGTCGATCGAGCGATCCACTGAGCGGCGGCGACGAGTGGTTCACGCCGCCACCGTCAGGATTGGGCTTCGCTCCGTGGCTCGAGCACCACGACCGCCGTCTCGTCGGAGCGGCGCGCCGCATAGCCGTCGAGGTTCTTGTCGATCTCTCCCCACCTGGCCCACAGGCGCTCGCGCTCGTCACCCCGGGCGGCTCGGCCGGTGACCAGGCGGCGGCCGTCGGGAAGGTCGACCCGTGCTTGCGGATCGGCTTGCAGGTTGAGCCACCACGCCGGTTCGCCGTCGCCCCAACCGTTCATGGCCATGGTCACGAGATTCGGACCGTCTTCGAAATAGCCGACCATCACGCTGCGATCGCGACCGGTGCGGCGGCCGATGACAGTGAGACGCATCGCGCCCCAGCCGTTCGGTTTCGGCCGCCACAGACCGAGGCGGCCGCCGGTCAAGCGGTAGATGCCACGGTGAGCCTGCCAGAAGAGGCGCATGAACCAACGCGGCGGAAGTCGGGGCGGTCTGTCTGATCGCTCGGGCATGAGGCTGCTCCTTCCCGATCGGCTGCAGTCCTCACGCTAGCCGTGTGGGCCGACATCCGCGATCGTGGTAGCGGGCCGATCAGGAGACGTGCGTCGACGGTTCGAGAACCGAACGACGTTCCTTGATGCTGGTGAGGATCGCCTCGGTGCGGTCCGTCATTCCGAGACCCTCGGTCGTCGGCCAGGCGATGACCTCGGCCTTCGCGAAATCGACCCACCTGACGATCAAGTCGAAGAGTTCGAGCTGGAACGTGGCGAACAACACCGACAGGTGGGTGCGCTGCGGGAACGGATGTTGACCGTCGAGGTAGCCGGCGTTGATCTCTGCCACCTGCTCGTGCATGGCTGCCGCATCGTCGGCCATGTCGGTGAGCGCAGCGAGGAGGTCGTCCTTGCTGCCGTTCTCGGCGAAGAGCAGTCGGAGCAGTGCTTCGGCTTCCAGCACCGGAGGCTGCGGCGACGTCGCCATCCAGGCAGCGAGGGCAGCTCGGCCGTCGTCGGTGATCGTGTACGCGGTGCGGCTGCGTTGACCCACCGATTCCTCGATCGCCGTGGCGAGCCCGTGCTCGACGAGCTTCTTCGGTTCCGCGTACAACAGTCGCTCGGACTTGGGCCACGCGAAACGCAGGCTCCGGGTCGCCTGCTGGGTCAACTCGTATCCGGTCCACGGTTTGATCGCCAACAACCCGAGGACCGCGTAGGAGGAGACGGTGAGGCGTGAGGGCACAAGTTGACTTTACTGCACTGTGCAGTATTATACACCCTGTATTTTGCAGTAAATATCACCGAGGGGTCGGTCCGGTCGGACTCCTCGAGATCGGGGATTCCCTTGGACGTGTCGGACTACATCGGTTTCGTGGCCACGGAGGGCGAGTTGTTCGCCTCCACCGCCGAGCAAGGCGACCTGAGCGTCGAGATACCGCCCTGCCCCGGGTGGGAGATGCGCGACCTCGTTCGTCACCTCGGCTTCATCCACGTGTGGGCCGCCGAGAACGTCTCCTTTCCGAAGGACGACTGGGCCGATGTCGAGGACCTGCCGGATCTCACCGAACACTGGCCCGAGCTGGCCACCTCCTATCCCGACGACGCCGACCTCGTCTCGTGGTATCGCAAGACATTGGCGAACCTGATTCAGGTGCTCGAGTCGGCGCCCGCCGACCTCGAGTGCTTCACCTTCCTTCCGGCGCCCACACCCCTGACCATGTGGTCCCGACGACAAGCCAGCGAAATCGCGATCCATCGGTTCGACGCTCAGGTGGCACGCGACATCCCGTCCGAATTCGACCCGCAATTCGCCACCGACATGCTCGACGAACTCATGTGTGGGTTCGTACCTCGTCTCCGGACGCTCGAGATCGATCGACCCAAGGTCGTCGATGTCCATGCCCACGACACCGACGAGCACTGGTACGCCACGCTGGGACCTGATCAAACGACCGTCGCCCGACACGGGGGCGGGGCCGACCTCACCCTCACCGGGACCGCCGCCGAGCTCTATCTCCTGCTCTGGAACCGGGCGCTCGACTCGAGCGTCACGATGACCGGTGACGTCGCGATCATGGACCTCTGGCACGGCAACTTCCGCGTCCGCTGGAGCTGATCGTCCCGGATCATCACCTTCCCGGACGCCACGAGGTACGAGTCCGACCGCTCCGGGTCGACCCACTTCGCATGCGACCCCGATTCCAGGCCAGCTCAGGCTGAGAGCGTCTCCGGGCGTTCGGCCGGATCCTTGTCGATCGGGCTGGTCCAGACCTCACTCGGGAGGTTCGTGCCGAGAACGACCCGGGTCCGGGTGCCCCCGAGGGCGCGATGCAGCCATCCCGCGGGCGCCCGGAGTCGGCATCCCGGCTCGATCCGGGTCACATTGCCGCTTTCGTCCGAGAACGCTCCGGTGCCGGAGATCACCCAGACGGCCGCTTCGAACTCGTGCCAGTGGAGCGTCTCGTCCTCTTCGTGCACGTCATCGAAGGCCAACCCGTGGAATCCCAACGCCGCGACCTGCTCGAGCGCTTCCTGTTCGGTGATCGGTGCGCCTGTCGTGAACTCGTACTCCATGGCCTGCTCTTCTCCTGGTTCGGCTGACGGTCGGGCGGTCTGGCACCGACGCCACGGATCATCATCACACAGTTCGGCGATGCGCGACGCCGGGCAGGGCTCACGAGACCGACGACCGGGTGAGCTGTGCTCGACCGTTGGACCCGTGAGCCGGCAACCTCACACCGCCAGAGACCACGGGTCTGCCTCCGGTATCGGCAGTCGGGACTCGAACTGACGATGGGCCCTATCGACGAAGCGTGACCCATGAGATCGTCGACAACATGGGAGCCACGGGTCCGGACACACCCGGCCGGGCGCCTTGGGCGCTCGTCGACCGCCCCGACCTGGTACCACTGTGTCCCCACTGTGATCGGCAGCTGCACGAGGTGTACCGCAGAGGGACCGGGTTCCCCGTGGGCCAGGGAAGGACGTTGGTCTACTTCTGTCCCCACTGCTCGAAGGTGCTCGGCTTTGCCCAGGGACGGGTCTTCTGACGCGAACGAAACCGGCCGGTGAGCCAATCGAACTCCGATCAGCCCCACGACGCTCGATCACCCTGGCCCGCGGCCGATCCCACTCGCGGGATTACGGCCGTTCGACCCTGGCGACATCCCTCGGTCGGGACGACTCTGGAACCGTCAGGGGGCCGCAGTGCGGTGATGTCGCGTTCCCATCGTGGTCCTCGGTCACCGCTCTGGAACCGACAGCAGACGGGCAGGGCAGCGGTGACATCGAGCCCTGGCGAGGAGGTGGCTCTCATGACTGCCAAACGAACGCTCGGAGGTGTGATCGCGGCGGCAGTGACGCTCGCGTTCGCTGGGTGCGGTGCCGATTCGGGTGACCCCGTCGCCGGCACGACGGACCGAGCCGACAGACCGCCCGAACGACCCCCGACAGCAGCACCAGCACCGGCACCACCGCTGATCGGGCATCCAGGGACGGATTCCAAGCGATCGATCTGGGTGACAGCATGATCGGGAGCACGTTGCCCGAGCCGAGGGCCGACACGCTGATCGCCTCCTACGTGCTCGGCGACGATGACGACTACGTCATCGATGCGGCCGGGCATGACGGCGATCTGTACTGGGTGACGTACGTCATGACGAACAGCGGGTACGGCATCGAAGGCGTCGAGGAGGTCCATACCGTCATGTGGGGCGACGGGTGCAGCCCGATCGCGTTCGTGGCAGGTGCGCCGACCGAGTCGGGCCGAAACGAACTGATCACCGCATTCGTCGGGGCAGTGGCCACCGTCAGCAAGCAGCGTTGACCGGAGCTGAACGACGGGACACGTCGGAGCAGCCAGCGCCATGGAGCATGCAACACGAGTGGTGGGGTCGACCCGGCACCCGTGACACCGGAGGAGTCGCGTGTGGCGGACTCGCCTGCGACGCCCGGCACCACCGATCTCGGCCGCCGCAGGGGGTCGCACCTACTCAGGATTGCGTGACGTCTCCGGTTTGCCGTGCCGTGACGACGTGTCGGGCGCCGGCGAACGTGTCGCGTCCGAAACCCAATCCGAGCGCAACTCCGATGGCGATCGCCAGGGAGATGATGCCGGCGTCACCGAGCGCGGCGCCTGCGGCCGAGTTGTCACCCTGAGCGATGGCGAGCATGCCCGTGTAGAGGATGAATCCCGGGGCGAGTGGGAGGATGGCGACCCCGCTGTACAGGCTCGACGACGAGCCTTGCAGCTCCGAGGCGACTGCTGACGCGATGCCGACGACGCCGGCTGCGATCGCGTACGCCGGCCAGTCGGCACGACCCCCGATCTCCTCACCGAAGAGCGAGACGATCAACCAGCCGACGACGCTGATCGCGGCCGCCGGTGCGAGTTGCCGGCGCGGCATCGACCAAGCGACGGCGAGCCCGACGATCCCGACCGCGGCGCCGATCAACGAGGGGACGAGCGGCGTCGACGTTGCGTCCGGCTCGTAGCTCAAACCGAACCCGGTGCCGATGCGGTTGCCCACCAGCATCCCGAGCGCGAGAAACCCTGCGGTTGCGAGTGCCTGGATGCCGCGCGACAACGACGACAGCGGAGCGTTCGACAGCCCGTCGATCACCGACGAGACGAAGGCCCGACCGGGCAGGTGTGGGAACAGGGCGCCGACCACCGCGGGGCCGACCAGCAACGACACGCCGGCCGCGGCGAGGAGGTTGGGGATCGCCGCGACGATGGTCGCCAGGAAGAACATCACCCCGATGGTCGGGAGGCGAAGGCGTCGTACGAGGCCGTCGATCGGAAACGTGAATGCGGTCGCGACCATCGCGACGAGGATGGTGACGAGATCGATCCCGTCGACGAACACGACCCAACCGACAACGGAGACCATCGAGGCAATTCGTTTCACCCAGTGGCTCGGCGGTTGCACCGACGCAAGCGTGCGGAGCTGATCGACCGCTCGGCCCAACTCGATCGCCCCCGCTTCGACGCCATCGAGCAGTTCGTCGGCCCCTGCGAGGCGCTCGAGACGTGGCGACCCGACGCTGATCTCGCGCATCACGGTGATCGGCAGGGCTTGGCCCGGCAACCAGAAGCTCAGGATCAACGAACTCATCGTTGCGTCGAGTGAACAACCCGCCAGCCCGACCGACGGGAGGAAGCGGCGGAGTCGATCGAGTACCTCGCTGACCGACGTGCTCGATTCGAGCATCAGCTTGCCGGCGTCGGCAACGAAGTTCATCGCGATCACCCGCTCGCCGAACGGCCCCTGATTCGGGTCCCAACCCTCGGCTCCGGGCGGCGTCTCAGTCATCGGGGGCCGCCGCGCAGCATTGTTCACCGATCTCGCTCGCCGCCGTGGCCGAGCGCCGGCAAGCAGCCAGATCTGATTCGAGAGCCACAGGGCCGATCGCTCCGGCACGAGCGATGAGGACCAGGGCCGAAGCCGGCGGATGGCGGCGCTGGCATCCTCGGCCTACTCCAGGGCCAGAGGTCGTCCGAGCGCCGGCCGTTCGTCGTCGGGCCGGACGGTGAGCGACTGGAGTCACGGCACCGGGTAGACCGTGTCGGGATCGAGTGGGTAGGCGTCCCGCGTCTTGTTCTCGAACGTGAACGTCCAGAGGTCGCTGGAGGCGATGCCCGGCGGGTCGCAATCGATGATCGCGCTGGCGATGT
>JAHEDX010000069.1 GCA_024641005.1 Acidimicrobiaceae bacterium | reverse complement strand
GCGGCGGCGGTCGATCGCGTTTCTGCGATCAGCGTGTTGGTGGTGTGCTGGACGCCTTTCGGGTCGGCGGTCGTACCCGACGTGTAGATCAACAGGCACCGGTCGTCGGGATGGCTGGTGGGTAACTCGGCGATCGGATCGTGCGCTGCCAATCGGCCCCAGGGGATCGCGCCGGCAGGGCCGTGCTCGCCGATCGACACGACGTGTTGGAGCGACGGCACGTCGACGAGTGCCTCGAAGCGCTCGCGGTAGTCGATGTTGCGCCAACGATCGGGGAGCACCAGCACCCGCGCGCCCGATTGACGCACGATGAAGCTCACCTCGTGCGGCCCGTAGATATGGATGATCGGCACGACGGTCGCCCCGAGCATCAGTGCCGCTTGGTAGGTCAGTGCACCTTCGAGCCAGTTCGGTACCCAGATCGCGACGACGTCACCGGGACCCACGCCGAGATCGGCCAGTCCGCCGGCGAGACGCAATCCGCGCGAGTGCATCTCGCCGAGCCCGACCGATGTCGGGTTTGGGCCGCCGACGAAGTGCATCGCGGTGTCGGGGAACATCTCGGCACCGATTCGCATGTGCTCGGCGATCGTCTCGGCGCCGTAGAAGCCTTCGCGGTACCACCGCTCGGTCAACTCGGCCCGGTCGCTCGACAGGCTCATGATCGCAGTCCTCCGGATAGTCCGTTCACATCGGGATCGGTCAGGATGGGCATCGAAGTACCGTATTGCTCTCGCTCAACCCGGCGACGCCCTGGCTCGGACTGTTCGGTGAGCTCGATCAGGGCATTCCCGGTGAGCATCTCGACCGGTTGGTCGAGGCACTCGACGCCGCCACCGATACGGCCTACGAGATCGTCCGCTACCCGGGCGCCGATCATGGCTTGCATTGCGACGGACGCCCTGCGGTGTACAACTCCGACGCGGCGGCTGGCGGTTGGCGCAGGTGCGTCGACTGGTTCGATGCTCATGTCGGCTGACGTTCGGCGAGCGTTCGATACTCGCCGTAGGCCGAGCGGAACAGGTCGCAAATCTGTCCGATGTCGGGGATCTTGTCGGGGTCGGCCATCAGGCCGATGTCGAACGACGCCCCGTTTCGACGGGCAGTGAAGTTGAGTGCGCGTCCGCTGCCGAGCAGCGGGGTCGGGTGGTTCGAGAGCTGTCGGAACCCTGCGTACGACCGCTCGTGCCGCGGGCCGGGGATGTTCGAGACCGTGATGTTGCCGGGCAGGATCGACGTCCCGGTGCTACGCCGATCGGCAAACCGGCGCCGACGCACGGCGGGACCAAAGGGGATCTCGGGCTGGTTGAGGAGGGCTTCGTCGAATTCGGTGCGACGGCGTTCGACCGACATCGAGGCCTGAATCGCTCGAAGCCGTTCGGTCGGATCGGCGAGGTGGGTGGCGAGGTGGGGGTGGATCGCGACGATCCGGTTCCCGAATGCGCCGTGTTCGGGACGCCGGTAGCTCCGCGCCGAGTTGGTGGTCAGCGGCTCGGCGGGCAGGTCGTCGATCTCGATCAGGTAGCTGCGCACCGTCGTGCCTGCGACTGCGAGAAACAGATCGTTCAGGGTCGCGCCGAGGCTGCGGGCGACGGTCAGCATCTCGTCGAAGGGCAAGGTCAACGTCGCGTACGCACGTCGCGACGAAGTCGGCCCCGACAACGAAAGCGTCGGGGTGACCGAGCGCTCGAGCGTCGGGTCGCGCAACGCCTCGATCGCCGCCCGGCGAGCGACCCGACGTTCTGATTGCCGCTCTCGGTCGAGGCGAAAGCGCGTGCTCGATGCTCGCAACCACTGGTGTCGGTCCGGCAACTCTGGGGCCGCGACGAGTTCGGGAATCACCACTGATGGGTCCGGGTCGTCGTCGCTCAACAGGCCGAGGATCGTCTGGAACCCGACCCCGTCTGCGACACAATGGTGGACCCGGACGTACAGCGCCAGGTCACCGCCCTCGACCTGGTCGAACACGTGGATCTGAAACGGGGGAAGCCGCAGATCGAGACGAACCATGACGTGTTGTTCGACGAAACGGTGGAGATCCGTCGGCGAATACCCCGTCTCTCGTTGGTGAACGACGATGTGTTGGTCGAGGTCGACGTGATCGGGACGGACCCAGACGTCGGAATCGAACCCGAGCGGTGCGCGCTCGAGACGGCGCAGCAGCGGCGTCGAGGGCAGCCGCTCGACGAGGTGACTGCGCAGCCGGTCGACGCTGCCCGATCGTTGCTCGGGGGGCACCTGCAGGACGAGCAGCGACCCGATGTGCATGGGCGTCTCGTCGCCCTCGAGCAGGATCAGGAAATGATCGTCGGGGCGCAACCGTTCCATGTGCCCGTCACCGTTGGCGCCGGCGTTGTGCGGCGAGTTCGGTGTGGCGAGCGAACATGGTGGCGGCCTGCCTGGCGAGGTCGGTGGGGACGGCCGGGAACAGCGGCAGGCCATGCTCGCGGGAGGGCAGTGCGACGGTCGCCGAGCCGTAGGCGGTTTCGGTGTCGCGCTGGTTGATCATGTGCAGCTCGAGGTCGACGACGTGCTGCCCGTCGATGTGGCGCTTGCCGGTGACCTCGCCGGACAGGAACTGGGTGTCGCCCATGTAGTTGAACTTGCGGATCGAGTCCTCCATGGCGATGATGCACGCGTCGTCGCCGGCCCAGTCGGACACATGGTGGTAGAACCAGCATTGGCGCTGCACCCCGTAGTCGTAGGCCATCGGGTTGCCGATCGCTTTGGCCCACTCCGAATCCCAATGCAGGCGTTGGGCGACGTCGTGCACGCCTTGCGCGTTCTTGATGTAGAACGGCGCGATCCGCTTGCGGTTCTTGTAGCCGACCCGGCTCGAACGCAGGCCGTACGGCACGAAGCCGTACCCGCCGGCATGGAAGGCGATCATCTCGGTGATCGTGGTCGGACCCTTCACCATCGGGTCGAGCTCGTCGCCGACCTCGACGTCCTCCCAGTAGCGACGTTCGGCCCCGCGCTGGCCTTCCTGTTCGTAGATCGCGTCGATCCGCTCGTAGTCGGCATCGGTGTAGTGGGCAGGTTCGATCGCGGCGTACTTGCCCTTGGATCGCGACTGCTTGCGTTCGGTGAGGACTCGCAGGATGCGGTAGACGCCGAGTACCTCACCGAACTGGTTGATCGCGACATCGCGGCTGACCTGGATCACCGAGCGGCCGGCGAACTCTGACCGCTTTGTGTCGAGCGAGTCCTCGCCGCGGAAGCTGTAGATCCGGTCGCCGGGGCGCAACGGCCGGTACCACTCCCATGTGCCGCCCGAGACGAACACGTGCACGCCGCGGAACATGCCCTTGGTCTGAGCCTTGACCTCGGCAGGAATCGGGTCGCCCAGCATCGGTGTCTTGATGTGGCCGATCTGGGTGCCGTGCCCGATCTGGGTGCCCCAGCGGGTGTCGCATCCGTAGTCGGCCTCGGTGTAGAGCGGGTTGTCGTCTCCGACGCCGAGCGCCCAGTTGCGGATCGCGTCCTCGGTGGCGACCGAGTTCAGTTCGCGCTGCCTCGACGCGACGTCGATGCCCAGCAACAGCCGTGCCTTGTCGATGTCGTCATCGGTGAGCTCGTGTTCGAGCGCCTTCTGGAACTCGTGCTCGAGCTCGTCGTCGACCTTGAACGCGTCGTGAGTATCGCTCACGACTGCGCCTCGATGGCGGCAACGAACTCGTCGCGGATCTTGCGCTTGTACAGCTTCCCGGCCTCAGTTCGCGGCAGGTCGTCGCGGAACTCCCAGCGTCGGGGCACCTTGTAGCTGGCGAGTCGGTCCTTGCAGAACGCCGTCAATTCGGCCTGGAGATCATCGCCGGCGACGACGCCCGCCTTGAGCTGGACCAGCGCGGTGACGGTTTCGCCCCAATCGGGGTCGGGTACTCCGATCACGCCCGCATCGTGCACCTTGGGATGCTCCAACAGGGTTGCTTCGATCTCGGCCGGGTACACATTGGTGCCACCGGTGATGATCATGTCCTTGGCGCGATCGGAGATGAACAGGTAGCCGTCGACGTCGAGATATCCGATGTCGCCCAGGCTGAACCGCTTGCCCTTGAATGCCGACTCGGTCTGATCGGGATCGTCGTGGTACGAGAATCCGACGCCATTGTCCATGTAGATGTTGCCGACCTGGCCGGGCGGGAGTTCGTTGCCCTCGTCGTCGAGCACGAACAGGCGCACACCGCGGACCGCTCGACCGACGGTGCCGGGCTTCTCGAGCCAGCGGTGTGGCTTTGCGATCGTGGCCGCCCCTTCCATCCCGCCATAGGTCTCCCAGATCACCGGCCCCCACCAGGCCATCATCTGTTCTTTCACCGGGCGTGGACAGGGTGCGGCCGAGTGGACGATGGCGTGCAGGCTCGACACGTCGTACCGTTCGCGCACGTCCTGGGGAAGCTGCAACAGCCGGTGGAACTGGGTCGGCACCATGTAGCCCGTGCGCACGCCGTACTGTTCGATCAGTTGGAGCGTTCGCTCGGGGTCGAACTTGGGCATGATCACGAGTGCGTGGCCGACGTTCAGGCCGCCCATGTAGTAGCTGTGCGAGCCGCCGTGGAACATGCCGGTCGATACCAGCATCGGGCCGTCGAAGGGACGGAAGTCGAACGCCCGCCCGAAGAGCGCGCTGGCGTTGGCGATCTGGCCGACGTCGCCGTCGGGGGTCGGTCGGCGGATGCCTTTCGGCTTGCCGGTGGTGCCGGACGTGTAGACGAACAGGCCGCCGGGTCGGGGGTCGGTCGGGGGAGTGCGTGGCTGCTCGGTGCGTACGTCGGCGAGCGAACGAACGCCGGGAATCGTGCCGACGCCGAGGACGGCGAGCCCGAGCGTGTCGGTATCGAGGCCATCGAGCAGGCCGGCGAAGCGCTCGCCGATCACGAGCACCTTGGCGCCCGAGTGCTCCATGATCGCTGCCAGTTCGTGAGCGGTGAGATGGGTGTTGAGCGGGATGAAATGGAGCCCGGACTCGTGTGCCGCCAACGAGCATTCGATCAGGGTGTTGCCGTTGTCGGCGAGCACCCCGATCGCGTCGCCCGATTCGGCGCCGAGTGAACGGAACAGATTGGCGACCTGGTGGGCGTCGCCGGCGAGTTCGCCATACGTTCGCGGGCCGTCAGGGCTTTCGAGGATGGCGGGCGCATCCGGTTGGTCTTCGGCGATCCACCAGAATCCCAGACGTCGGTCCCACGGGTTGTCCATCCAAAAATACTAACCCATTTAATCGGAACGGTTCGCACTGGGGCGAGCGCCGAGTTGGACACCCAGTAAATATTCACCTATTTTGTTGTCGTGATCGACATCGAGGAATTCCGGACGGAGGTGCAGGCGTTCTTCTCGGCTCGATACGACCTCCGTGACCCAGAGGTCGACGACGAGCGCGAGGACATCATCGCTCGTGCCCCCGATGGCCATCAGACGATGGTCGACCTCGCTCGTGATCTGCAGCGTCAGCTCGCTGCCGCCGGCCTGTCGGGCGTCCACATCCCCGTCGAGTACGGCGGCCGGGGCCTCGGCCACGACCACGCCAAGCTGATCGAACACGAGCACCGTCGCTACGACGCGCCATCGCTTCGGCCGCTCGGCATAGGAATGCACCTCGCCGTAGCGACCTTGTTGGCGTCTGGATCCGAGCAGCAGAAGCGGCGCTACCTGCCGGCTCTGATCAGCGCCGACGAGCAGTGGTGTCAGCTGTTCTCCGAACCCGATGCAGGATCGGATCTCGTCTCCTTGCGCACCCGTGCGGTGCTCGACGGCGACGAGTGGGTGATCGACGGTCAGAAGGTGTGGTCGTCGTACGCCGCCAACGCACATTTCGGGTTGCTGCTGGCGCGCACCGATCCTGACGCGCCGAAGCCGCACGTCGGCATCACGATGTTCGTGCTCCCGATGGACGCGCCCGGCGTCACCGTTCGCCCGCTGGTCGACATCGCCGGCGGGTTGCACTTCAACGAGGTGTTCCTCGAGGGCGTCCGGCTCGACGGCGACTCGGTGATCGGTGACGTCAACCAGGGATGGGGGGTCTCGCAAGGCACCCTGGGCGGTGAGCGGTCCGGCTACATGGGCGGGTCGGGCGATGGACGTCGGCTGCGTCAGGTGATCACGGCAGCGCGTACCGCCGGCGTCATCGACGATTCGGTCATGCGCGACCGGATGATGCGCATCGTCACCGCCGAACGAGTGCTCGAATGGGTGCGAGACCGCTACCTCGCCGGCGTCCTGGCCGGCGGCAACCCGGCGGCCGGGTCGATGATGAAGCTCGCCGGAGGTTCGCTCGAACAGCAATGTTCCGAACTGATCGCGGACATCGCAGGCGCAGCTGGCCAAGCGTGGGACTCCACCGATCGCGACGGCGACATCGTCAGCCATGACCTCAACGCCACACGCCAATCTCGGATCGCCGGCGGCACCCATCAGATCCAGCGCAACCTTCTTGGCGAGCGGGTGTTGGGCCTCCCCCGCGAACCCAAGTAACGAGTTACGAAACGTGCCTGGCACGTTTCGTAACTTTCAGTGGCCGGAGGAGATCGTGACCGGTTCGTTGGGGTCGCGGCCCCCGATCGTGTACTGCATGGTCGCTCGCCAGTGCGCAGTCGCGCCGTTCACGTCGCCCGCGTCGATCAAGCGCAGCAGCTTGCGGTACCCACGGACCGCGCGCTGCATCAGTGCCGGATCGATCGCGTCCATCCGGTGGGTGTAATACCCGCGCAGCATGCTCTGGAGCAGCTTGGTGAGCGTCGCCAGTGTGTCGTTGCCCGACGATTCGACGAGCGCCTCGTGCACCTCGACGGCTGCCAGACCGAACGCCAGACCGTCACCGCGGTCGGCAGCCTCCGCGGCGACGTCGATCGCTGCAACGAGTGCCGAGAGATCGGCGGTGTCGTGGCTGGCGGCGAGTTGGCCGGCGACCTGCGGCTCGATCATCTGGCGGGCGGTGTCGAGATCACCGACCGTGGTGCCCTGCAGCTGCAACACGACGGCGAGCGCCATCGAGATCGGTTCGAGATCCGGATGGGTGACGACCGGGCCGCCGCCGCGCCCTCGGCGGATTTCGAGCAAACCTTGCGACTCGAGCACCCGTAGCGCCTCGCGCAACGTGGTGCGTGCAACGCCGAACTGAGTCGTCAGGTCATCCTCGGGTGGCAGGCGTTGGCCTTCGGTGAGGTCACCTTCGACGATCTGCTGGCGGATCTGATCGGCGACGACTTCGTGCGCCTTCTTGGTCACCTTCGGAGCCAGCATCGAAAAGAGTCTACGATTTATCTCGTGAATAGGCCGACATCAGCCACGCACCAGCCGTCGAGCAACGAGGTCGTGCGCTTCGACGTGGTCGACCGTGTCGGCGTGATCACGCTGACACGGCCCGACAGCCGCAATGCGCTCCATGACGACATGCACCAACCGATCATGGCGGCGATCGAAACGTGGGCAGCGGACCCTGATGTCGGATGCATCGTGCTCACGGGCGAGGGGGCGGCGTTCTGCGCCGGTGGCGACGTACGAGTCGGCAGCGGCCGCAGAACCGACGGCACGAAACCGACGCTCGACGAGCGGGCCGCGCTGCTCATCACCAACGCTCGATTGTCGGTGTTGCTGCACGAGGCGCCGATCGTCACGATCGCGGCGATCAACGGTGCGGCAGTCGGCGCAGGCATGGCGCTCGCCCTGGCGTGTGACCTTAGGATCGCCTCGTCGTCGGCAAGGTTCATCGGTGGTTGGGCCAGGCTCGGATTCTCGGGTGACTACGGAGGAGCGTGGTTGTTGCGGCACCGTGTCGGGGCGTCGGCCGCGCTCGAGATCCTGGCGACGAATCGAACTGTCGGGGCCGACGAGGCACTGCGGATCGGCATGATCGACCGGCTGGTCCCGGCCGCAGAGTTCGATGCGGCGTGGCGCGAGTGGGCTGCAACGTTCGCGTCGGGACCGCGGACGGCGATCGGACTGATGAAGGCGAATCTGCTCGACGCCGATCGGCTCTCGCTCGCCGACGTAATCGAGATCGAGTCGCACCGCCAGATCTCGACGTCCCAAACGGCCGACCACCGCGAAGGCGTTCGAGCCTGGGTCGACAAGCGCGAGCCTCACTTCGGTCAGAGCTAGCCGATCATCTGCTCGGCCTCGACGAGCATGCCCGGGATGAGTGGCGTCATCTGTGCCATGGCGGCGGAGAGTTCGCCCCCCACCTTGCGGCCGCGTTTGATCAGCAAGGCTGTTGCGGCCGCCTCCTTGTAGCGCGTGAGGGCGTGGAACCAGACGAGATCGTCGAGCGGCGCACCACCCGCTGCCGCGTACTCGGCGATTAACTCCTCGGTCGTCGGCACGCCACTTGGGGCGCGGGACGGCGCCGCCGGATGCCGTGCCTCGTCGGTGAAATAGGCAAACCACGTGACGTCGATACGCGGATCACCGAGCGACCAGATCTCCCAATCGATGACGGCCATCACCCGGCCGTGTTGGCACAACGTGTTGCCCAGGCGATAGTCGCCGTGATTGACGACCGGCGGCAACGCAGGCGGCATCGAGGAGTGAAGTGCAGCCGCACATCGCTCGTAGTCGCCTTGGAGGTCGGCCGGCACGGTGGTGAACGCCCGAGTCCATCGGTCGATCTCGTCGCTGAGCGTCATGACCGGTTCGTCGCCGAGACCTGCCTCGGTGGGGTCGATGCGGTGGATCGCGGCGAGCACCCGTGCGGCATCGAGACCGCGGGCGTGGTACTCGGCGAAGTTGCCAGGGTCACGATCAGGATGCAGCACGGGTTCGAGGCAATCGCCGGGCACGAACCCCATCGCGTGGAACGGCGGTACTTCGGGTGGCACGCCGGCGTCCTCGAAGAAGATGGGAGGGACGGCAACCCCGGGATGTCCTCGCAGCGCACGCAACAGGCGGCTCTGGCGGATCACGTCGCGGTTTCGAACCGGCGGCAGCCCGGGAGGAGCGACCTTCAGGACGACCTTGGCCTCCACGGCGTCGACGCCGTCGAGTTCGAGCACGTAGGTAAGGCTCGACGCGCCACCCGTCAGCGGCTGCACGCTGGAGACGACGGAACCGGGGCGCCACGCCTGCGCCGCCTCTGTCGCTCGGGTGCGGAGCTGGTCGACGAGTTCCGTTTGTCGTTCTTCGTCTGCCATCAGTCGGACCAGTAGCCGTGCTCGGCGAGTACGTCGGCGTACCGCTGCCGTGCCGCGTGTCGTTTGGGGAGGAGGTGCTCGGTCGGGAACAGGCCGGGTGCCGCCTCGTACCGTCCGAGCACACCCTTGGCGATTGTCGTGCGATGCACCTCGGTCGGGCCGTCAGCGAGCGCGAGCGACGGGACGCTCTGCCACATGTGGGCGAGCGGTGTCTCGTTGGTGACGCCGAGCGACCCGTGCACCTGGATCGAGCGTTGCACGATGTCGTGGTAGATCTTCGCCATCGCCACCTTGCACATAGCGATGTCGGTCCGGGCGGCACCGTGGGGGAGGTGGTCGATCTTCCATGCCGTCTGCAGCACCATCAACCGGTATTGCTGCAGTTCGATCCACGAGTCGGCGATGTACGCCTGAACCGACTGCTTGCGCGACAGCAACTCACCCTGTGTGGTGCGCGACAGCGCGCGTTCGCACATCATGTCGAAGGCCCGCTGACACTGGCCGACGGTGCGCATCGCATGGTGCACACGCCCGCCGCCGAGTCGGGCCTGGGCGACCTTGAAACCCTCTCCGGGCCCGCCGAGCATCGCATCCAGGGGTACCCGCACCTGGTCGTAGTGGATGTAGCCGTGGATTCCTTGGTCGAGTTCGTCGCTCTCGCCCATCGTCGACACGTTGCGCTTGATCCTGATGCCGGGCGTGTCGGCGGGGACGATCAACATCGACATGCGCTGATAGGGCGGTGCGTCCGGGTCGGTCACGGCCATCACGATGAAGAACTCGGCGAACCGGGCATTCGACGAGAACCACTTCTCGCCGTCGATCACCCAGTGGTCGCCGTCCTGTGTTGCCGAGCAGACGAACTCCTTCGGGTCGGCCCCGGCCTGCGGCTCGGTCATCGAGAAGCACGACACGATCTCGCCGTCGAGGAGTGGTTGCAGGAACCGTTCCTTCTGTTCGGCCGTCCCGAACATGGCGAGGATCTCGGCATTGCCGGTGTCTGGTGCTGCCGTGCCGAACACGGTGGGTGCCCAGAGCGAACGCCCGAGGATCTCGTTCATGAGGGCCAGCTTGAGTTGGCCGTATCCGGGTCCGCCGAGTTCGGGGCCGAGGTGACATGCCCACAATCCCTGCGCCTTGACCTGCTCTTGGAGTGGTCTGAGGATCGCCATCGATGCCGGATTCCGCCGGTCGTAGGCGTCGCCGACGGCGGGGAACAGCAGGTCGAGTGGTTCGACCTCGTGGCGCACGAAGTTCTCCATCCAATCGAGCTGTGCCTGGAATTTCGGTTCGGTGCTGAAGTCCCACATGGTCGTCTCCTGTGTCGGCGTGGTCAGTGCGAGCGTTCTCGATGCTCGATGCGTTTCCGGAGTGCGCGCAACGTGGCGGTGGCATCGATGATCTCGGCGTCGGTCGTGCCGGTGGTCGCATCGGAGACCCATCCGCGACTCAGTTCGTGGACCGCGGCATGGGCACGGCGACCCGCCACCGTCGGGAGGAGGAGGCGGGCGACCCGGTGATCGGGGTTGTCGGCATACATGATGAGAGTTCGTTGCTCGAGATGATCGGCGATGCGTTGTACCGCTTGCCGCGAGTGGCCGAGGCTGCGCCCGATCTGGGGCACGGTGGGAGGCCGGGGAGCGTTCACCACCGCAGTGAGCACCAGATGCTGGGCAGACGTCAGATCGACCGTGGCCGCCATCGCTCCGTTGGCCGTGGCCACGCGGCCCGCCAGACGGAGCACCTCGTCGATCAGCTCACCGAAAGCGAGCTCTGTCCTCTTCGGTGGCTTCACGACAACATGCTGTCAAATTGACAGCATGTTGTCAATAGTTACGAAACGTGCCTGGCACGTTTCGTAACTAGCCGGCGTTGATGGCGTCGATGATCTGGCTGGGGCCGAAGGGGAACCGGGTGAGCGCCGGCACGCCGATCTGGGCGAGTGCGTCGTTGATCGCGTTCGCAACCGCAGGAGGAGATGCGATCGCGCCGCCTTCACCCATGCCCTTGTAGCCGCCGAGCGTGTTCGACATCGACTCGACGTGGCCGTACTCGAAGTCGGGCATCTCGGGCGCCGACGGGAGCAGGTAATCGAGGAACGTGGTCGCCAACGGGTTGCCGTCGGAGTCGTAGGCCATGTCCTCGAACAGCACGCCGCCGATGCCCTGCGCGACGCCACCAGCGATCTGGCCCTCGACCACCATCGGGTTGATCATCTGGCCGCAGTCCTCTGACACGATGTACCGCTTGATGTCGACCATCCCGGTCTCACGGTCGACCTCGACGACGCAACCGTGCGTCGCATTCGACCAAGTGAACTCTGTCGGCGGCCGGTAGCGGGCGATCACCTCGAGCCCAGGGCCCATCCCTTCGGGCAGCATGTCGGGTGCCATATGGGCGGTCATCGCCAGCTGCGCGAACGGGATCGCCGCCTGTGGTGTGCCCTTGACCGACACCACGCCGCCATTGACCTCGAGGTCGTCCGGGCTCGCCTCGAGCAACTGAGCGGCGATCCGGACGAGCTTCTCGCGCATCTCGATCGACGCCGTCTGCGCGGCCCCACCGGCGATCACCGCAGTGCGACTCCCACCGGTACCGGGACCCATCGGCGATGTTGCCGTGTCTCCCTGGATGACGGCGACATCGTCGATGTCGCAGCCGAGATGAGTGGCGACCACCTGAGCGATCGTCGTTTCGATCGAGTGCCCGTGGCTCCCTGTGCCGAGCCGTACCTGGACCTTGCCGCTGACGTCCATCGTCATCACGGCCGGATCGGAGTTGAGCACGCCGAAAGCGATCGCCGACGGTTCGACATAGCCGCCGATCCCGAGTCCGAGCAGCCGGCCTTCGGCCTTGGCGCGAGCTTGCTCGGCACGGAACGAATCGACGTCGAGCATCTCGACGACCTGTTCGAGCGTCTCGCTGGGCGTGATGTTCTCGAGCGTCATCTCTGTCGCCGTCTTGAACGGCAGATCATCGGGCTGGATGATGTTGATGCGTCGGAATTCGATCGGGTCCATTCCGATCTCGCGGGCGACGTGGTCCATCATCTGCTCGCGGAAGATCGTCTCGAGCGCCCACGGCCCGCGGTACGCCGACTTGCCGACCGTGTTGGTGTAGACCGCGGTGCAGCCGGGGATGATGATCGGGATCTTGTACGGCCCGGTGAACACACCGATCGCCAACATCGCGGTGGCCCCCGCAGACGGCGGATAGGCACCGACCTCCTCGAAGAAGTTGCACTTGACGGCCATGATGTGGCCTTCGGCGTCGACGGCGAAGGTGAGGTCGCCCTCCTCGGAGCGGGCCTGGTTGGAGGCCATCAGATTCTCGCGGCGATCCTCGATCCACTTGACCGGCGATGAGCCGAGTTTGAAGGCCGCCATGATGACGGCAGCCTCCTCGCGCATCACCATCATCTTCTGGCCGAACCCGCCGCCGACGTCGTCGGCGACCGCCCGCACATTCGACTCGGGCACCCCGGTCAGGCGAGCGGCGAATGCCTTGATCTCGTGCACCGACTGCGTCGCGGCGCGGATCAACATCTCGTTGCGGTACCGGTCGTAGTGGACCGTGAGCCCGCGTGGCTCCATCGGCACATTGGTGGCGCGTGCCCCTGCGAACGTGCGCGTGACCACGTGCGGAGCGTTGGCGAACAGCGCTTCGATCTCGGGAATCTCGGGCAACGGCATCGTCTGGCTGACATTGGAGTCGGTCTCGGGATGAACGAGATCGGTGTTGGTGATCGGCTCGCGCAGCCCCAGCACGGGTCGCTGCGGCTCGACATCGACGACCACCAGGTCGGCGGCGTCCTCGGCGATATACCTGGACGTCGCGATCACCAGAGCGATCGGGTCGCCCACGTACCGCACGTCCCCGGGGGCCAGCACGCTGACCGGCGGATACACCGACTCGCCGCCCATCTCGATCCGGGGCCCCATCATCGATGCCCAGTACTGCTGGATCATCGGGTTCAGATCGTCGGCGGTGTACACCGCCTCGACCCCCGGCAGGGCGCGGGCCTCGCTCACGTCGAGTTCGGTGATGCGGCCACGCGCGACATTCGAGCGCACGAAGGCGACGTGCAGCGTGCCGGCGTCCTGAACGTCGTCGACGTAGCGGCCGTGGCCGGTGAGCAGGCGCGGGTCTTCGCGACGCTTGACGGATTGGCCGATGTAGCGACCCACCGTGGTGGTCATGACTCGCCCCCGTTCGCTCGGCCGCACACTTGTCGGGCGGCGTTGACGATGCCGTGATAGCCGGTACAACGGCACAGATTGCCCGAGATCGCCTCGCGGATCTCGTCGTCGGTCGGGTCGGTGTGGTCGCGCAGGAAGGCGGTCAACGTGATTACGAATCCCGGTGTGCAGAATCCGCACTGCAGACCATGGTTGTCGCGCATCGCTTCCTGTACGTCGCTGAGCGATCCGTCAGGGTTGGCGATCCCCTCGACCGTGGTGATCTCGGCACCGTCCATCTGAGCGGCGAACAGCAGGCATGATCGAACCGCTGCGCCGTCGACCAGCACCGTGCACGCACCGCAGGCCCCGTGCTCGCAACCGACGTGGGTGCCGGTCAATACGAGTTCTTCGCGGATCACGTCGGACAGAAGTTTGCGCGGTTCACACGTGACGTCGCGTTGGCGTCCGTTGACCGTGATCGTCACGGTTACATTGCTGATCGTCTCGCTCATGACCGTGCCTCCTCGATGGCCTTGGTGAGTGCTCGTCGGACCACCACGGCGGCTATCTGTTTGCGGTACGCCCCCGAGGCATGGATGTCGTCACTCGGGTCGAGCGGGTCGGCCGCCTGACGGGCGATGTCGGCCAGGTCCGAGCCGGCGCCGCCGGCGATCAGCGCCTGCTCGGCAAGTGTCGAGCGCACCGGGGTCGGCCCGACACCGAACAGTCCGATCGCTGCACGCACGATCGCATCACCGTCGAGTTCGACACCGCACACGGCGCCGCAGATCGCGAAGTCGCCGTGCCGTCGAGCGACTTCCTCGACGGCGAACCCACTCGCTGCGCCCCACACGGGGAACCGCACAGCGGTGAGGATCTCGTCCTCGGCGAGTGCCGTCTGCCAGGTTCCCTCGAAGAAATCTGCTGCTGCGATCTGCCGTTCGCCGCCGGGCCCGGCGGCCTCGAGCGTGGCGTCGAGCGCCAACGCCACCGCAGGGAGTTCGGAGGCCGGGTCGGCGTGAGCGATCGATCCGCCGACCGTGCCGCGGTTGCGGATCTGGAAGTGGCCGATGTGGGGGAGTGCCTTCGCCATCATCGGCACATCCGAGGCGACCGTGGTGTCATGTTCGGCTGTGGCCTGCCGAGTGAGGGCGCCGATTCGCACATGCCCGTTCGATCGCTCGATACCGGCCAACCCGTCGACCTTGTTGAGATCGACCAGGTGGCCGAACGTCGCCAACCGCAGCGACATCATCGGCACCAGACTCTGTCCGCCGGCGAGCACCTTGGCCTCGTCGGCGTGTGCACCGAGTAACCCGACGGCGTCACCGATCGTGGCCGGTGCGTGATAGTGGAACTTGCTCGGTTTCACTGCATCCCCTCTTGACAGACTGTGCTGATCGAACCGGCGTCCGTCCCCGATGTGACGCCAGTCAAAACATTAACCTCTTTCGGTCGATGGGCTCCGTTCGAAGCACGACCTTCGCGCTCGGAGCGACCTGCGGCCACACGGTTTCGGTCGACGCGAAGTTCAGGTCGGCCTAGACGTCCCAGACGAGCGGGAGGCTGTCGATGCCGACCTGGCCACCGTGCTCGCGGACTTCCGCGCCTGGTGCCAGCCGATACTCAGGGATTCGTTCGTGCCACATCTCCATCGCCACCTGGAGCTCTTGGCGGGCGAGGCTCGAGCCGAGGCAGCGGTGAGGGCCGGCTCCGAAGGCGATATGACGGTTCGCCTCGCGATCGATGACGACCTGGTCGGCGTCGGGGAACTCGCGTGGGTCGCGGTTGGCCGAGACGAGCGGGAGATAGACCATCTGACCGGCCTTGATCGGGCATCCGGCGATCTCGGTGTCTTCCATGACCTTTCGGCCCGGCGTGACGAAGCTGTAGTAGCGCAGGAACTCCTCGATCGCGGTCGGGATCAGCGCGGGTTCGCTCACGATCCGCCGCCGGTCGCCATCGTGTGTGGCGAGGTGCCACCAGTTGAACGTCAGCTGGGCGGCGACCGTGTCGAGCCCTGCCATGAACATCAACAGACAGAAGTCGAGCAGGTCCTGATCGGAGACCTGGGTGCCGTCGATCTCCCACTGCAACGATTGACTCAGGATGTCGGTTCGCGACGGGTCGGGAGTGCTGCGCCGATCGGAGATGAGCTGAGTGAAGTAGCCCATCACCGCCATCATCGCGTCCATCCGACGTTGCTGGCCTTCCTCGCTGGAGTGGCCGCCGTGGAGGATGTCGACCTCCCACGCCTGGAACGTCTCGGCATCTTCGCGGGGAAGGCCGAACAGGTCCATGAACACGACGTTGGGAAACAGAAGTGCAACGTCTTGGACGAAGTCGCACGAACCCTTCGCAGCGACCGCGTCGAGGACCTCGCCGAACCGGGCTCGCACCATCGACTCCATGTTGGCTACCGCCGCGGGGGCGAAGAAGGGGCCCAGCAGGTGGCGCCATGCAGTGTGTTCGCGACCGTCGAGCATCTCGGGAATCCAGCGGTACATCGGATCGGGGTCGGCCGGCACGACGGCGCTGTTCGAGAACACCGAGGCCTTCTGGAACGAGGAGCGGATGTCAGCCATGCGGGTGACCAGGAAGTACTGGGCCGGGCCGGCGACGCCGGTATGGACGGCGGCCTGCTCGCGCTTGGTGTCGAAGTTGTCGAAGTGCCAGCCTGCCGGCCCACCTTCGGTATTTACCTCGTGAAAGTGGGTCACCGGGCAGCTGGTCGGATTGTCGATCTGGATGTTGTCGTCGATGCTCATGGTGTCGTCCTCATTCGTTCGTTTTCGTTGGAGGATGTACTCAGGGGCGCATCACGAAGCCGCCGTCGACGACGATCGTCTGACCGGTGAGCCATTCACCGGCCGGCGTCGTGAGCAACAGCAACGTGCCGCACAGGTCGGTCGGTTCGCCGAACGGCTTGCCGGCGGCGCGGGCGACCACCATTTCTCGGAACGGTGAACCCTCGGGAGTCAACATCTTGCCGGCGTCGCTCTGGGTCATGCCGGGCGCGATGCAGTTGACGGTGATGTTCGACCCGCCGAGTTCGCGAGCCATCGTGGTGGTGAGGCCGATGACGGCGAGCTTCGTGATGCCGTACACGCTCTCGGCGGGATACGCGCCGACCGACGCCTGGTTGACGATTCGGCCACCGCCGCGTTGGATCATCGAGGGCGTCACCGACTGGATGCATTGCCACGCACCGGTGACGTTGACGGCAAAGGCACGGTTCCACTGTTCGAGGTCGTACTGGATCGCTGGTGTGGCGACGATCTGTGCCATCAACGCGGCGTTGTTGACCAGTACGTCGACGCCTCCGTACGCCTCGGTCGCGGCGGCGACCATGGCATCGACCGACGTCCGGTCGGCAATGTCGACCTCGACGGCGAGCGCTGTGCCCCCTGACGAGGTGATTGCCCCGGCGACGGCCTGCGCAGCGTCGACACGAATGTCGGCGCACACGACCGATGCGCCGGCGTCAGCCAGCGCATGGGCGTACGCCTCTCCGATTCCGCCGACCGCTGCACCGGTGACGATCGCCACCTTTCCGTCCAACCTGAAGTCCATGATTTCCCCTCGATTCGTGAAGATCCCCCGACGAAAAGAAAGAGTAGCCCCTTTTCTTTCCGGGCCAGAAGGCGCAGCCCCCAACCCGACGAAACGGACTTACGAAACGGACTTACGAAACGTGCCTGGCACGTTACGTAAGTTGGGGGAGGTGGCTGGTTGCGAGGCGGCCCATCGCCGGGCCGACGAGTTGGGTGCGGCGTGCTACTTGGGCAGCGGCGTAGGGAAGCAGATCGGTGGGGGTGACGTTGCCCGACCTCACCAGCCCGAGCAGCGCAGCAGCACCCTCGTCGATCGAACGCGGGCGTGCACCGAGCAGCTGCTCGAGATCGTCGAGTTCGGCATCGGTGTGCGAGCTCCCGGCCCGGTCGACCTCGCGGAGGTACTTCGTGACCCGCGCCAATCCCTTGAGCAGACGGTCGGCCCACGGATCGTCGATCTCGGGGCCGATCCGGTGCCGCATCTGGTGCAACGCCGCGTCGAAGTACCGGGTGTCGGGCGTGTCGTGCAGCCGGGGGAGTCGGACCGCCGGCAGTTCGACTCCCATCGCGGCGGCGAGCGCCTCGACCGTGAGCCGTCGGTGCAGCGCGCCGTAGATCAGCCGGTTGCCGTGCTCGGCCTCGAGGTCGGCCTCGGCGCCGACCCGCTCTGCGCCGAGGGCGGCGATTCGCAACTCGGCGAACAGGGCGTGATACCGGATGCGGGCGCGATCGGGCGGCGCCCCGGCGGCATCGCCATAGCTGGTCAGGAACCGTTCGAAGTCGGGGACCGGTTCCTGGGCGTTGCGGGTGCCGACCCAGGCGAGATCCTCCATCGGGTCGCCGAGGTGGCCGAGTTCGAAGTCGAGGATCGCTGTGACGCCATGGCCATCGTGCAGGAAGTTGCCGGGCCCGGTGTCGCCCTGCACGAGCGACGGCCGTGTGTTTCCTGTGTCGGGCACATTGTCGCGAAGCCACCGGAAGCACGACGTGAGGATCGGGTCGGGGACGCCGGATGCGTCGAGCCGGGCCTCCCACAGGTCGAGCTCGTGGTGGACCGCCGAGGTGATCGTGTTCGCCGGGATCAGGCTCGGAAGATCGAGTTCCGCCGGGTCGGCTTGGTGCAGGCGCGCCAGCCAGGGTGCGAAGTCGTCGATGATCTCGGTCTGCGCGGCCGGGTCGAGCCGGGCGAAGGCGGCATCGCCCGACGAGCGTTCGAGGAGTACGGCCTCGAGGTCGGGGTGGATGCCGAGCACTCGTGGACTGGGGATTCCGAGTGAGTTGACCGCCCGGTAGATCTCGGCCTCGCGCCGCAGTGTGTAGTGCTTGTGGTCGTCGGGTTCGACGGCGTCGGCTCGCAGGAACCATCGTGCCTTGCCGTCGGCGAGCACGTCCCACGCCTGGTGGCTCCCCCCACCGGGCCGGCGCTTGATCTCGATCCGTGACTCGTCGACGAGCTCGGCGACCCAGCGCGTGAGTTGGTCATGGCGTGCTTCGGCTGACGTCGGCATCACCGAAAACCGTAACCTGTTTTGCATGTCCCACTCCTACGAGACGATCGAGTTCGACATCGCGGACTATGTCGCCACGATCACCCTCAACCGGCCGGATCAGATGAACTCGTTCACCGAGACGATGTGCAACGAGATGCAGGAGGTGTGGGGGATCGTGCGCGACACCGACGACGTCCACGTCGCCGTGCTGCGCGCCAACGGGGATCGGGCGTTCTGCACCGGCATCGACATCAAGGGCGGGATGTGGTGGGGTGATCAGAACATCTGGAACCATGCCGATCCCGGCGAGTACCTGGGCCCACGCACCAACAAGGTCTGGAAGCCGGTGGTGTGTGCCGTGCAGGGAATGTGTGCCGGCGGTGGCCAGTACATGGTGAACGAGTGCGACATCGTGGTGGCGTCGGAGAACGCCACGTTCTTCGATCCACACGCCAACGGTGGCATCGTGTCGGCGCTCGAGCCGATCGGGATGCTGCATCGGGGAGTGCCGCTCGGCGAGGTGCTGCGATGGGCGCTGATGGGCACCGAAGAGCGGATCACGGCCGAGACGGCGATGCGGATCGGTCTGGTGACCGAAGTGGTGCCGGCCGATCAGCTGCGCCTGCGCGTGGCCGACATCGCGGCACAGATCGCAGATCGCAATCCGATCGCGATCCAGGGCACCGTCCGGGCGATCTGGGAGTCGTTGGAGATGGCGCCCCACATGGCCAAGCAGAACGGGCTCGCGTACACCCACATCGGCAACAAGCCGGCGGCCGTCCGCCAGGGCGAACCGCGCGTCAACCGCAAGCCCACGTTTCGCTGACCGCCGTGACGAATGCCGATCACCCTCAGGTCCTCGCCGACCAGCCCGCCCCGCGCGTCTTCGGAGTCGAAACCGCCGATCGGGAGGCCGGCCAGGTCACGCAGTCGATCCGACCGACATTCCTGGATCACCGGGGCGAGATGCCGATCGGCGCTCTGTGCGTGATGCTCGACCATGCGCTCGGGTGCCGGGTCGCTTCATTGATGGGCGCCGACGACCGCATGGTCACCAGCCACATGCATCTCGAGGTGCTTCGTGCGCCGCCACTGGGTATCGAGCGCGTCATCGGGCGTGAGACCAGTACCACGATGGTGGTCGGGAGCGCCTTTTGCGCCGCCGATGCCGTCGCACCCGACGGTGAGATCCTGGTCCGGTCGACCGGACGGTACGCGATCATCGCCGGAGGCGGTCAGGCAGGGGGTCGGGTCGAGCCGAGTGTGCCTCCGATCGAATCGGATGACGGTCACGACGCCGTGTTCGGCTCGCCGGTGCTCGAACTGTTCGGCGCTCGTGTCGTCGATGTCGCTGACATGGTCGTGCACACCCGGGCAGTCGCCCGGCCGGAGTTCGCCAACGAACGCGGAGGCATGCACGGCGGCGTGGGTGCATTCATGACCGAGCGGGCGGCGGACCTGGCGTTGCGATCGCGTGTGGGTGCCGACCACCCGTATCGGCCGGTCGAGATTCGGGTGTTCTTCGCTCGGCCGTTGGTGGCCGACGGCGGAGCGGTCGATCTGACGACCACGATCGGATTCCTCGGTCGCACCACGGCGAGCACGACCACCTGCCTCATGCGTCCCGACGGCAAGCTCGCCGTGCAGGTCGACATCACCCATCTCGTGGGCTGACCCCGGCCCACCGGTGATCGGGACTTTGGTCCCTGGTCGGTGTGGGCGCTGACACCTACTCTGTTTGAAAATATCATTTTCAAAGGGGCCCACCATGACCGTCCGACCGTTCGTCTTCAGCTGCGACGCCCACATCGCCGAGCCACCCGACCTGTTCACCGCCAACATGCCACAGGAGATGAGCGACCACGTGATCCACGGCGAGGTCGACG
>JAHEDX010000068.1 GCA_024641005.1 Acidimicrobiaceae bacterium | reverse complement strand
TAGAGGCCGACTGCTCGACCTCAACTGCCTGGGCACTATGAGGGTGACCGAGGGGACTTGAACCCCCGACCTCCAGGATCACAACCTGGCGCTACCACCAGCTGAGCTACGGCCACCATGTTGTGGACCAGGTCCACTGTGTGAGCCGACATTCTGCCATGTTCGATTGCAATCGACACACCTGTGATTCGCGAGACTCTCATCGTGACGAATGCATCCCCCCTTCAACAGGTCGACGCGGCGATCGACGCCGTGCTCGCCGAACACGACCCCGCCGCCACCTCCGATGTCGACTTTCGAGGCGCCCGCTACGACGCCGGGCTGGCCTGGGTGCACTTCCCCGTGGGCTACGGCGGTCTCGGGCTGCGTCCCGACCTCAACCGGCACATCGACAGGCGTTTCCGCGAAGCCGGCGCCGCTCCGACGGATCCGACCTCGTTCTTCATGCAGCTCGCCGGCCCCACGATCGTGACGCACGGCAACGACGAGCAGAAGCGGCGTTTCCTGCGGCCGATGTTCACCGGCGAAGAGAAGTGGTGCCAGCTGTTCTCCGAGCCGGGCGCCGGGTCCGACTTCGCCGGTCTGGCCACCAAGGCGATTCGTGACGGCGACGAGTGGATCGTCACTGGCCAGAAGGTGTGGAACACACTCGCCCACCTCGCCGACTGGGGCATGCTGGTCACCCGCAGCAACCCTGATGTGCCCAAGCACAAGGGGATGACCTACTTCGCGATCGACATGCACTCCGAGGGCGTCGAGGTGCGCCCACTTCGCCAGATCACCGGCGAGGCCGAGTTCAACGAGGTCTACATGACCGACGCCCGGGTGCCCGATGCGAACCGCATCGGTGCCGAGGGGGAGGGGTGGCGGGCCTCGCTCACCACGCTCATGAACGAGCGTTCGGCGATCGGTGGGGGTTCGGCAGGTGGAGGCAAGCCGCGCAAGGGCGGCGCCGCGAACGATGCCGTCGCGGTGTGGAACCACATCGACGAGTCGGAACGCACCGGCGCCCGCAAAGACGAACTGATGCGGTTGTGGGTGCGTGGAGAGGTGGGACGGCTCACCAACATGCGCGCTGGCGAGGCAGCCAAGGCCGGCAACCCCGGACCCGAGATGTCCGTCGCCAAACTCGAGTTCGCCGAGTTCAACAAGCGTCTCTACAACTTCTGCATCGACCTGATGGGCATGGACGGGCAGGTCGGTTACGACTACACGTTCCGGCGCCCGACCGAGCTCGACGCGACGGGTGCCGCCAAGGGTCTCCAGTACGCGTTCCTCCGGGTGCGTGCCAACTCGATCGAGGGTGGCACGTCCGAGATCCTGCGCAACATCCTGGGCGAGCAGGTGCTCGGCCTTCCGGGCGAACCGCGCGTCGACAAGGAACTCCCCTGGGTACAGGTACCGCGCAGCTGAACCCGAATCATCCCTGATCCGACCGACACTCCACCGATCCGAGGACGCGACATGGCCACCAGAATCATCGCTGACATCCTGATCCCCGGAAGGGGTGACCCGATCGAGTCGGGCACCGTCGTGCTCGACCATGGTGTGGTCTCGTATGTCGGGCCCACGGCCGAGGCGCCGGCATCAGCGCCCGACGATCAGGTGCACGAGGTGCCGGCGGTGATGCCAGGGCTGTGGGACTGCCACACCCACTTCTTCGGGATGTCGCAGCCCGACATCGAGCTGCTCGCGACGTCCGACGTGGTGTCGTTGGCCGCGCGGGCGGTCGACGATGCAGCGGCCATGCTCGACGGCGGAGTCACGAGTGTGCGCGATGTCGGTGGCCTCGGGCTGCAGCTCGCCCCGGTCGTCGAGGAGGGGCGGATGCGAGGGCCGCGCATCCACGCCGCCGGCCGGATCCTGTCGACCACCGGCGGGCATGGCGACATCCACAGCCTGCCACTCGACTTCGTTCACGAGATCTCGTGCCGCTCCGGCCTCAGCATCCTCTGTGACGGTGTGCCGGAGGTGCTCAAGGCGGTGCGCACCAATCTGCGGGCGAACGCCAAGCTGATCAAGATCTGCGCCTCCGGGGGCGTGATGTCGGAGATCGATCACCCGATGCACCAGCAGTTCTCCGATGAGGAACTGGCGGCGATCGTCGGCGAGGCAGCCCGGGCGGAACGGATCGTCGCGGCACACTGCCACGGCAAGGCGGGCATCATGGCGGCGCTCCGTGCGGGGTGTCGGACGATCGAACACGGCAGCTTCCTCGACGAGGAGGCAGCTGAGCTGATGGTCGAACTGGGTGCGATCCTCGTGCCGACCAGGTTCGTCGTCGAATCGTTGCTGGGCCAGATCGACGCATTGCCCCGGTACGCGTACGAAAAGGGGCGGATGGTCGCGGGCGCCCACGAGCAAGCGATGAAGATCGCGGTTGCCAAGGGTGTCAAGATCGCTGCCGGCTGCGACATCTTCGTTTCGGGGCAGATGTACGGGAGCAGCAGCCTGGAGATCGTTCACCTGATCAACGCTGGCCTGACCGACCTCGAAGCGATCGAGGCGGCCACCGCGAACGGGCCCGACACACTCGGCCCGCAGGCGCCACGGACCGGCCGGCTCACGAAGGGCTATGACGCCGACGTCATCACACTCGATGCCAACCCGCTCGACGATCGGTCGGTGTGGGGCGAACCCGATCGGGTCACGGCGGTGTGGCAGCGAGGCGTTCGCGTCAAGTGATCGCACCCGTGGTGCGCTGAGTTTGGCGCCTCGGCTGACCGAGCCTCTCGATTCGTCACGTAGGCTGGCTGCCAACCTCACAGAAAGCACTGATAACCGTGTCCAGCCACAACGAACTCGTTGCCAAGGCGAAAGACATCACGGCCCGCGAGATGGCCCTGTACTCCCAGCGCACGCACCATTCGCAGATTGCGACGGACCGTGCTCGCAAGGTGATGCCCGCAGGCGTGCCATCCAGCTTCCAGGCCTACGACCCTTGGCCGGTCGTGGTGAAGCACGCGTCCGGGGCGAACATGATCGACGTCGACGACAACGAATACGTCGACTACGACATGGGTTTCGGTGCATTGTTCGCCGGCCACATGAACCCGGCGGTGCGCCGGGCGGTCACCGAGCAACTCGATCATGGCACCCTCTACGTCACCCCGTGTGAGCTCAACGCCGATGTGGGTGAGTTGCTCGCCGAGCGGTACGGCCTGCCGATGTGGCGGCCGACCAACTCGGGCACCGAGGCCACGATGGACGCCATCCGGCTGGCGCGCGGCGCCACGGGTCGTGAGAAGTTGGTCAAGGTCGAGGGCGGCTATCACGGTCACCACGACGAGGTGATGGTGTCCAACAAGCCGTCGTTGGCCGATGCGGGTCCCGCGGATGCACCGAACTCGGTGCCCCAGTCGGCAGGTCTCACGAAGGGCACACTGTCCGACGTCATCGTGATCCCTTACAACGATCCGGCAGCGCTCGACCGTGCGTTGGCGGGCGGGGACGTTGCCTGCTTCATCGTCGAGCCCGTCATGGAGAACATCGGTATCTGCCTTCCCGACGACGGGTATCTGCAGGCCGTTCGCGAGATCTGCGACAAGCACGGCACGCTGTTGATCTTCGACGAGGTGAAGACGGGCATCACCGCCGGCTACGGCGGGGCCACCCGCACGCTCGGCGTCGAGCCCGATCTGGTCACGCTGGCGAAGTCGATCGGCGGTGGCTTCCCCGTCGGTGCGTTCGGCGGCAAGGCCGAGTACATGGATCTCATCACCGACGGCACCGTGTTGCACCTCGGTACCTACAACGGCAACCCGCTCGTCATGGCCGCCGTGAAAGCAACGCTCACCGAGGCGTGCACCCGGCCCATCGTCGAGGCCACCGTCGCTCGCAATCAGCGTCTCGTTGCCGCATGCCAAGACATCATCGATCGCTCGGGCATCCCCGCCCACACGGTCGAGTTCGGTGCCAAGGGCTGCATCACGTGGCGCGAGGAACGCGTTCGCAACTATCGCGATTACAAGGACAGCGACTTCGATCTCGCGTTCGCGCAATGGATCCACGGCATCAACCGTGGCGTCCTGTTGCCGCCGGGTCTCGACGAGCAATGGCTGGTGTCTGTCATGCACGACGACGTCACCACGATGCAGTACGCCGACGTGTTCGCCGAGTTCGTCGACGAACTCATCAGCTGACCGCTACGGCCGGTCGTCCTCGCGTCATCGTCGGCGAGGACGACCGGGGACCGATCGAACATCTGACGCGAACGGTCACTGGATCAGGCATGATGTCCGGGTGCCAGTGATCACGGCTGAGGGCCTGACGATGCAGTTCGGCGCTCAGCGCGTGCTCGACGCCCTCGACGTCGAGGTGCCGCACGGCATCACCGGGCTCGTCGGGGCGAATGGTGCCGGCAAGACGACGTTCATGAGCCTCGTGCTCGGGTTGCGGCCACCGACCGCTGGCAGCGTCGATGTGCTCGGCTTCGATCCGCAACACGATGGCGCCCAGCTCCGGGCGCTGCTGGGTTATGGCCCCGAGCACCACATCATGCCCGACGAGATGCCGGCGTCCGATTTCGTCAAGCACCTGGCCGAGGTGCGCGGGATGCCGCGCTCGGAGGCCCGTGGACGCGCCAGCGATGCCCTGTGGCTCGTCGGCCTCGGCGAGGAGCGATTCCGTGCGCTGGGCACGATGTCCACCGGGCAGCGCCAACGCGTCAAGCTCGCCCAAGCGATCGCCGCCGATCCGCGCCTCATCCTGCTCGACGAGCCGACCGACGGTCTGGACCCGGTCCAGCGCGACGAGATGCTCGCTCTGATCCGTCAGATCAGCGCCGAATACCGGATCGACGTCTTGTTGTCGTCGCACTTGCTCGAGGAGGTCGAGCGGATCTGCGACAACGTCGTCGCCCTCGACGCCGGGCGGCTCGTCGCCCAAGGGCCACTGAGCCTGCTGGTCGGCGATGACGGCGGCGTGATCGTCGATCTGGTCGACGTGCCCGATCGCCCAGGTGCGGCAGCCCGGGTCGTCGAATTGCTCGGGGGACGCGGCTTCGACGTACGCCACGACGGTGGCGCGGGTACACGGATCGAGGTGATCGGTCGCGACCCCGACGCCATTGCCGACGCGGTCCGCGACGCGGTCGTCAGCGCCGACGCCCGAGTCGGCCGGATCGTTCGCCGCCGCCGTCGGCTGGAAGACCTGTTCCAGGGGGCCGAGCGGTGAGCGACGCCAGAATCCTCGACCGCGGCTATCGGCGCTTCGAGGGTGAGCGCTCGGGTCTGCGCGGCTCGGTTCGCTCGCTCGCATGGCACACCGCACGGAGCATTCTCGGGCTGGGACGCAAGGCCCGCTACAAGATCGTCCCGGTGTTCATCATCGTCATCGCGTTTCTCCCCGCCATCGCGTTCCTCGGGCTGGCGATCTTGATCGGCGACATGCTGCAGGGTGAGCTACGCCCGGAGTACTGGGAGTTGTCCCGGTTCCCGCTCGCGGTGTTCGCGACCTTGCTGTTCACGGCGTTCGTGACGCCGGAGGCAATCGTGCGCGATCGTCGTGACGGGATGTATGCCCTCTACCTGTCGACGCCCCTCACGAAGGTGAGTTACCTCGGCGCCAAGGTCCTTGCGGTGATCTGCACCATGTCCCTGGTCGTCCTGGCCCCGTCGGTGTTCTTCCTGCTCGGCTTCACATTTCAGAGCCAGGGGCCCGATGGTCTGCTCGGCTGGCTGGGTGTGATGGGGCGTCTGGTCGGCGGCGGTCTCGGAGTCTGCATCGTCTACAGCGCGGTCAGCCTCGGAGCGTCGAGCCTGACGGATCGTCGAGCCTTCGCGACCATTGCGGTGATCTTGATGATGATGGGCGCATTCACCGCTGTCGCGTTGCTGGTCGAGTTGGCGGGGATGAACGACAACATCCGACTCCTCGATCCACTCCGGCTGGCGCTGGAGATCCCACCGCGGCTGTTCGGCGACCGCTCGCCCGACTTCGAGGGTGTCAGCACCTGGTCCGTCGCGCTCGGCAACATCGGGTGGACGTTCGTCGGCGCCGGCACGGTCGCCGTCCGCTACCGGAAGCTGGCCGCGGTCTGATGGCCGAGTGGGCACCCCCCATGGTCGCCGCCCCGCTGCCGGAGGCTCCCGACGGCATGGTGCAGGTGATCGGCGTGACCAAGGCCTTCGGTGACGTCGTCGCGATCTCCGATGTGACGTTCGGCGTCGGCCCCGGTGTCACGGCCCTGCTCGGTCCCAACGGCGCCGGCAAGTCGACCCTGTTCCGGATCATGTGCGGTCTGACGACCCCGTCGCAGGGGGAGGTACGCGTGCTCGGCGTCGATGCCCGCCGCGATCGCGAGGTCCGCGGCCGGATCGGTCTCGCCCCTCAACAAGATGGGTTGTTCGACAGAGTGTCGGCGCTGCGTTTCGTCGAGGTCGCGGCCCAGACTCTCGGCGTCGTCGACCACGAGCGGGCGGCCCGCGCCGCGCTCGACCAGGTCAAGCTGGATGCCGACGATCCGAAACCGGTCGGCTCGTTCTCGAAGGGTATGCGCCAACGGGTCAAGCTCGCTGCCGCCCTGGTGCACGATCCCGACGTCCTGATCCTCGACGAACCGTTGACGGGCCTCGACCCCGTACAGCGCAACCGGATGATCGCCTTCTTCCACGAGCTCGGCGACGCCGGCAAGTGCCTGCTCGTGTCGAGCCACGTGCTCGACGAGGTCGCACGGCTCGGCTCGAGGGTGCTGGTCATCGCCCAGGGCCGACTTGCCGCCACCGGCGACTATCGCGCGCTTCGAAACCTGATGGACGACCGGCCCCACCGCATCCGAATCGCGGCCGACGGTGCACGCGCGCTGGCAGGGGCCCTCGTCGATCGGTCGCTGGTCGACGGCGTCTCGGTGCGAGGCGACGAGCTGGTCGTCGACACCAACGACGTCGATCGATTCGGCCGTTCGATCGCTGCGACGGCTCAGCAGCTCGGCATCCGGCTGCGTGAGGTCGAACCGCTCGACGACGACCTCGAGTCGGTCTTCCGTTACCTGGTGGAGCGGCGATGAGCAGCGTGAAACCGGCGCGAGCGGCCGCACTGACGTACGGCCTCGTGATCAAGCAGCTCGTCACTCGTGGCCGGCTCGTGGCACTCACGTTCGTCGGCGTCGTGGTCGCGCTCGTCGCGTTCCTGGTCGGCCGGGCCGAGACCAACGGAGGCGAGGCCGATCAGTTGGAACGCGGCGTCACGCTGATCTCGCTGCTCGGCTTCGGCTTGCTCGTGCCGATCGTCTCGCTCGTGTTCGCCTCGGCCGCACTCGGCGACATGCGCGAGGACGGCACCCTCGTCTACCTGTGGTTGCGGCCGATGGACCGGTGGCCGGTCGTGGCAGGTGCGTGGGGTGCGGCGGTGACCGTGAGTCTCCCAGTGACGCTCGTGTCGCTCGTGTCATCGGCGTTCCTCGTCGACGCCGGCAACGGCTTGGTCGGTGCGACCGTGCTCGCCGCTGTCGTCGGAACGGTCGTGTATTCGGCATTGTTCGTCCTCGCCGGGCTGCTCGTCAAGAACGCGATCGTCTGGGGCCTCCTGTACATCCTCTTCTGGGAGGGCTTCGTCGCTGCGTTCGGCGGACTCGCCGCCAAGCTCGCGGTCGTCGGCTACACCCGATCGATCATCGCCGACCGCACCGGCGTCGATCTCGAACTCGGCGACCTGCCGCTCGCGAGCGCGGTCGTTGTTCCGATCGTGGTGACCGTTGCCGTTCTGGCGCTGGCTTCGGTGCGGCTGCGCTCGATGGAAGTTGCCTGACCCACGATCGGTACCCAGCAGAAGTCGTGGTCAGCTCCAGCCGGGGTTGCTGCCACCGCGGTAGCGGGCGACCGACAGGGGAGTCGACCACTGCCTGCGCTTGCCGCCGGAGGTGGAGGCGAGGATCATCGCGACGCCGGCCAGTGCGGCGATGAGTGCGAACCCGAGCACCACGGGGAGCGTGCGCATCGCCAGCCTCGGTATCGCGTGGGTCCATGTGCGGTTGTCGATCGCCGTCAACATGTGAACGGGCAGCGCGTAGCCGAACAGCAGCATCGATGCGGCGAGCGCCAGACCGAATTCCCCGAGGCCGCGGAAGATGTCCCGCCGCTCGGGGCGCGTGAAGATGCCGAGCAGCACGAGCAGCAGGCCGAGCCCGCCGGCGATCGGGATCATCCAGCCGAGCAGGCCGCGAAAAGTCTGGAGCGTGCCGATCGGTTCGATCGGCAGGGTGACCGTTGCGACGTCCTCGGCGCGCTGGTCTCGAACGATGTCGATCATCTGCGTCCCGGTGATCCGCACCGGCTCGTCGCGAATGCCGATGATTCGTTCGTGGGCCTGCTCGATGATCGGGGCCATCATGGCCGCGCCTGCTCGAGTGCTGAGGATCTCGGTCTCGAGATACGTGCCGAGTTCGGGCACCGTCTTGTCGACCACGGGGGCGCTGGCCGCGGCGACGAGCGAGTTGATCTCGAGCCTGATGTCGGGGTCTTCGAGGATTGCAGCGGCGGTGTCGCGGGTCGCGTCGGGGGTGAAGACGATGCGCTGCATCCACCACGCGCCCGCGCTGATGCTGATCGCCACCGCGGCGACCAGGAACAACATGCCGGCAAGACTTCGCTCCATTGCAGGAGAGTCTGCCAAACCTGATGGGTAACCTGCGATTGTGGACCCTTCATCCGGACAATTGATCGTTCGCCCGGTCAGCGACTTCCCGTCCCGTCCCCGCCTGTTGGCGCGTGGTCTCACTCGCCGATGTGCGTGGTGCGGCGATCGGAAGGCCTACTTCACCGGTTGGTTCAAACGCCAGGAGCGATGCCATGCCTGTGGCCACGCGTATCGCCGCGGCGACGAGGCGTTCGAGCTCGGGGCGATCACGGCCAACATCATCTTGACCTTCGGGTCGTTGCTGTTGACGGTGCTGGTACTGGTGCTCCTCACCGCGCCGGACGTCCCCGTGCTCGGCGTGATGCTGGCAGCGGGTGCCGTCGGGCTGTTCGGGCCCGCGATCTTCTATCCGGTGTCGTTCACCCTGTGGCAAGCGGTCGACCTGTGGATGCGCCGCCCGACGCCCGCCGAACTCTCCGGCGAGGGCGACGCGACGCTGTAGTCGGTTCAGCCCGTCTGCGCGGTGCAATACGGGGCGCAGGCGGGATGGATCGATCCGAGGATCGCGGCTCCGATCGTCGGGTCGTCTCCGAAGCCCACGTACACACTGAGATCGGTCGGGTAGTCGCCGTGCGACGTGAGTTGGCGTGTCGTCACCGGCCATCCTGGTGCGAGCTCGAAGAGGTCGACGGAATGGGCGGGCAGGATACGTAGCCCGTCTGCGGCGCGTTGGACACCGATCGCCGCGATCGCGGGGCAGCGCATCGTGTCGAACAGCTCGTCGGCGCCGGTCACGACCTCCGGTCGAGCGAAGCCGGTGGCGCATGTCTCCGCTCCCGGCTCGCCCTCGCCGAGCTCGCGCACCGGCCATCGAGGCGGGATGCTCACGGCGAGCCCTTCGTATTCGATCTCGATCCAGTCGTCGGGCACCGGTGGCGTCGGCAGGTTCGCTGCACGCCACCGGCCTGATGCCGTGACCGTCGACCACAGCTGATCGGCGAGCGGCTCCAAACCGGTGGGCACTTCGATCCCGATCTCGACACCGAGCGCCTGAATCTGCCGGTGCGTTGTGCATCCGGCGCTCTCGGTGCTCTCGGGACATGGCGTGGAGCGGGGCTCGAGTGTGGCGAGTCCGTTGAGCGAACCGTCGACCGACCCCTCATCTCGTGTGGCGTTGCGCTCGGTGATCGAGATCGTCACCGGCCGCGAATCGTCCGGGGTCCCGTCGCACACGATCGTGAACGTGGTGGTGGCGGTTTCCAGGCCCGTCGCGCACGCGCCGTCGAACATGTGCCATTGCTGCGGAACGGCCAATCGCACCGATCCCCATTCGACGATCTCCCACCCATCGGGAACGGGTGGCACCGGCAACATCGATTCGGTGGTCGGCGTCGTGGTCGGCGTCGTGACCGGCGTCGTGACCGGAGGCCCGTTCGTGTCGGCAGCGCGATCATGACTGCGTCCCGCGAGCCAGACGCCTGCACCCATGGCGACGACGAGTGTGGTGGCCGCGACGGCGAGCCAGCGTCGTGTTCGGGGTTCCGAGTCGACTCGGCCCGCATCGCCGAGCAGGACCCCCCGTCGATCGCTGGCGAGCGGTGGTGGACCGTCGGTGATCGTCGCGGTGAGCGTTTCGAGGCCGGCTCGGAGCCGGGCGATGACGTCGTCGTCGTTCATCGTGATGCCTCCGTGTCGGTTCTCAGGTCGGTGCGTAGGCGGGTCATGCCGCGTTTGAGATGGGATCGGACCGTCGAGGCGCGGCAGCCGAGCGCGTTGGCGATCTCGGCGTCGGTCCAGTCGGCCCAGTACCGCAGGACGACTGCGCAGCGTTGGTCGGTCGTCAGTCTGTCGAGTGCGGCAAGCAAGTCGAGATCGAGCGGTGGTTCGTTCGTGCCGACCGACGCTGCCCGCTGCTCGCGTGCCGTTCGTCTGGTGTCGGAGCGATGGCTCATACGGGCACCGTTGACGATCGTTCGCCGGAGATAGGGCAAGGGTTGGTCGAGGCGGTCGAAGCGTTCGGCAACGGCGAGGAATGCGTTCTGGGCGATCTCCTCACCGCTGGTCACGTCGCCGGTCAAGGCACTCGCCCAGCGTGCGGCCTGCCGCCAGGTCGATGCGTAGAACTGCTCGAACGTCGAGATGGGCCGGCTGGTCATCACGCTCCTCAGCATGGCCGTCGCGTCAGGTGTCACAGCGGATTCATGCCGCCGCCGATCGGTCCCGTTGCAGCCTCCCGGCGCGCTCGTCGCATCGAACATTCGTTCCCCGAAATGCTTGCCGAACGGTTGTTCGACAACTACAGTGTTGTCATTCCCACGGGAACACTGTGACACCCCTTCCATATGGTGATCACCACGTTGGTATCAGCGGATCGGGCGCCTCGTCCCGAACAATCAGCAGCACGAACAGGGAGACGAAATCACATGGGTAACGACCGCGAAAAGTCGCTCGACATGGCGTTGGCACAGATCGACAAGCAGTTCGGCAAGGGCTCGATCATGCGCATGGGCGACAAGACGAGCATGGCGATCGAAGCGGTCTCCACCGGGGCCCTGTCGCTCGACCTGGCGCTCGGCATCGGGGGCCTGCCCCGTGGCCGCGTCACCGAGATCTACGGTCCCGAGTCGTCGGGTAAGTCCACCCTGGCCATGCATGTCGTGGCCGAGGCACAGCGCAACGGTGGCGTCTGCGCGTACATCGATGCCGAGCACGCGATGGACCCGATCTATGCCAAGGCGATCGGAGTCGACATCGACCAGCTCCTCATCTCGCAGCCCGACACCGGCGAGCAGGCGCTCGAGATCTGCGACATGTTGGTGCGCTCCGGTGCGATCGATGTCGTCGTGATCGACTCCGTTGCGGCCTTGACACCGCGAGCCGAGATCGAAGGCGACATGGGCGACACCCATGTCGGTCTGCAGGCCCGTCTCATGAGCCAGGCACTTCGCAAGCTCACCGGCAATCTCAGCAAGACCCAGACGATCGCGATCTTCATCAATCAGCTCCGCGAAAAGATCGGGGTCATGTTCGGTTCTCCCGAGACCACGCCGGGTGGCCGTGCCCTCAAGTTCTACTCTTCGGTCCGCCTCGACATCCGCCGGATCGAGTCCCTCAAGGACGGCGCCGAGGTCGTGGGTAACCGCACCCGGGTCAAGGTCGTGAAGAACAAGGTGTCGCCACCGTTCCGTCAGGCCGAGTTCGACATCATGTACGGCAAGGGCATCAGCCGCGAGGGCGGTCTGCTCGACATTGCAGTCGACCTCGGTATCGTCACCAAATCGGGTGCCTGGTTCACCTACGAGGGCGAACAGCTCGGCCAGGGGCGTGAGAACGCCAAGAACTTCCTCGCCGAGAACCCCGAGATCATGGTCGAGGTCAGCGACAAGGTGATGATCGCGGCCGGTCTCAAGCCCGACCCGAACGCACCGATCGAGCAACTCGACGAGTCAGATACCTTCACCGAAGCCGACGACGAGCCGATCAGCCTCGACTGAGGCGGGCTGCGTAGCGGTTCCGCAACGGCTGTCGATGGTGACACTCGGTGTCGCCGACGTCACCCGATCGACCTCGTTCTACGAGGCGCTCGGGTGGCGCCGATCATCGGCGTCTCAGTGGCCCGGCTTCCAGATCATCAGTACGAGCCCGATCACCAGGCCGAGGTGCGTGATCCCGATGCCTGCGGACAATTTTGCGTTCGCCGACTCGCTGGTGTCGGTGATCGCCGGCTTGATCAGGAACCAACTCACGGCGACCATCACGGCCCACACGGCCATGGCGAGCGTCAGCCAGGTCTCCGACATCTCGAAGGCACCGTCCGACATGCCCGCCAGACCCATGCCGAACACCCACAGCAGCACCAGCGCCGGGAAGGTCATCTGCATGTGGGTCTTGGCGATGGTCTTCGTTTCGCCGGCCTTGCGGAGCCCGGGATAAAGGAAAAGCGGACCGAAGGCTGCCACTGCCGCAACAACGTGCAGCAAGGACATGATTCTGTATCCGGTGGAGTCGACAGCAGCGATGATCACGGTCGGCACGCTAGCGCCAACATAACGGCGAGTGTCGATTGATCAGAGTTGTTCGAGCGCCGCGAGCAACGCGTTCTCGACGACCTCGGTCAATGCCGGATGGATCCAATACGGCTCGTGCGCCAGTTCGGCGGCGGTGTGGCCGAACTGGATTGCCTGCACCACGGGTTGGATCAGCGATGCCGCCTGCGGGCCGATGATGTGCGCCCCGATGATCAGTCCGGTGTCCACGTCCACGAGCACCTTCGCGAACGAGGTCTCGTCCGCGAGCGCCCAGCCGAATGCGGTCCCGCCATAGTCCCGGTGGCCCACCACGAAGTCGCGTCCTCGCTCGCGGGCCTGAGCTTCGGTGAGACCCACTGCGGCGACCTGCGGATTGCTGAACACAGCGGCCGGCACCGCCTTGTAGTCGACCTGCTTGAGTTCGTCCGGGTGCGCGATGTTCCAGAACGCAACGGTCGCCTCGTGGTTCGCGACGTGCTTCAACTGGTATTCGTTGGCGATGTCGCCGATCGCCCAGACACCCTCGACCGAGGTGCGCATGTGCTCGTCGACCACGATCGTTCCGTGGTGATGGCAGGCGAGTTCGCCCGATTCGGCGTCGAGCAGGTCGCTGTTGGGTTCGCGCCCGGTCGCGACGAGCAGTTGATCGACTTCGACGACCTCTCCCGCGCAATGGATCGCGATCGCATCGCCGCGACGCTCGATCCTGGAGGGCAGATGCTCGAGATGGACATCGACCCGCTTCGAGAACACCTCGGTGAAACGCTCCGAGATGTCGTGATCGTGCCCGCGCAGCAGCAGGTGGGACCGATTGAACAACGACACCTTCGTACCGAAGGATGCGAACACATGCCCCATCTCGACTGCGATGTAGCCGCCGCCGATGATGCCCAGGCGTTCGGGTAGTTCGTCGAGTCGCATGATCGAGTCGGAGGTGTGAAAGCCCGTCTCGACCAGCCCCGGGATCGGTGGCACCACGGGTCGCGAACCTGCGCCGACCAGGATGTGGTCAGCCGTGAACCGCTGCCCTTCGATGTCGAGCACTCTCGGAGCGACGAAGCGCGCCGTGCCCTCGATCAGGGTGATGTTCTCGGATCCGGTGGCGCGGTACTGACGGCCGCTCTCGGCGATCGGGTCGATGCGTCCGAAGACCCGGTCGCGGATCGCGCGCCAGTCGGCGCCGTGAAACCGCACATCGATCCCCAGCCGTCCGCTGTGGTTCGCCTCCTCGGCGATGTCGGCCGGGAGCACGAACATCTTGGAGGGGATGCATCCCACGTTGAGGCAGGTGCCACCGAATGTGCCGCGCTCGACGATCGCGATCTTCCAGTCGGACAGGTAGGAGGGAATGGCGTTGGCCGATCCGCTCCCGATGATGATCAGGTCGTAGTGGCCTGGTTTGCTCTGATCGGTCGGCACGGTGTGATTGAACACCAGTGAGCGAGGATTCCTTCCCGTGGGCGCCGTGCGGATCAGGCGACGCCGGGCGGGAGGGTGATGACGACGGCCCGGTCACCGTACGGGATCCGGTTTCGTTTGATGATGCCACCGATCGTGCCGAGCAGTTAGGTGATCTTCGTGACGAAGCCGTACTTGGCCTCGACCTTCGCTCGTACCAGATCGAGTTGGGCGCCGGTGACGACCTCGGCGGACGCCTCGACCACGGTCGATTCGTCGCGTACCTTGCCACGGGCGTCACACGGCTGCACGAGGACCTTGGCTGTGTGAGCGGGCCGCTTCGCCTTTCCCGAACCAGAACTGGTCCAGAAACCGATCGACGTGTCGTCGATTCCGACCGACCAGACGGGGGTCGCAACGGCCGTGCCGTCGCGCTTGAACGTCGTGAACAGCACGTACTTCTCATCGGCGAGGCCCATGGCCGAAAAGTGCCACCGGGGCACACGGTCGATTGCCGTGGGTAGCCTTGGCCGACATGACGTCAGGCGCGAGCCGCAGCTACATCGTGCGCACCTATGGGTGCCAGATGAACGAGCACGACTCCGAACGGATCGCGGGCCTGCTCGAGGCCGATGGCATGGTTCGCGCCGAGACCGAGGCCGACGCCGACGTCGTGGTGCTCAACACCTGCTGCATCAGGGAGAATGCCGACAACAAGCTGTACGGCAATCTCGGACACCTGCGGCCTTGGAAGGATGCCAAAGAGGGGCGTCAGATCGTCGTGTCCGGCTGCCTCGCTCAGAAGGATCGCGAGCTCGTCGCCAAGAAGGCCAAACACGTCGACGTCGTGATGGGTACGCACAATGTGCACCGGGCCGCCGAGCTGTTGCACGAGGCGGCGGCGGGCGACGGACCCCTGACGGAAATTCTCGACGAAGCGGTGATCGACGACCACGCGATGTTTCCCTCTGCGCTGCCGGCGCGCCGTGAGACCAGCTACAACGCATGGGTCACGATCCAGATCGGCTGCGACAACAACTGTGCGTTCTGCATCGTGCCCGCCGTACGCGGGGTCGAGATCAGCCGCCCGTACGTCGACATCCTCGCCGAGGCCGAACGTCTCGCTGCCGATGGCGTCACCGAGGTGACGTTGCTCGGCCAGAACGTCAACTCGTATGGCCGTGACATCCAGTTGGCGGCACGTCAAGCGGGAGACACCGAGGCGAAACTGCGGCCGCTGTTCGGCGATCTGCTGCGCGACGTCGGGGCGATCGAAGGGATTCGGCGGGTTCGCTACACCAGCCCGCATCCGAAGGACATGCGGCCCGAGACGTTCACCGCAATGGCCGACACCGCTGCCGTGTGCGAGCACCTGCACTATCCGCTGCAGTCGGGCAGCGATCGCGTCTTGGCGTCGATGCATCGTGGCTACACCGCCGAGCGCTACCTCGACAAGCTCGCCGAGGCTCGTCGCGTCGTCGACGACCTGGCGGTGTCGACCGACATCATCGTGGGATTTCCCGGTGAGACCGATGACGATTTCGAACACACGCTCGAGGTCGCTGCGGCCGCCGAGTACGACTACGCCTACATGTTCATCTTCTCGCCGCGGCCGGGCACCGAGGCGGCCGAGATGCACGCCGACTTCGTCGACCCGGCCGTCGCCGGCGACCGGTTCCAGCGGCTGCGGATCGTCGTCGAACGATCTGCGTTGCTCAAGCACCAGGCGCGGGTCGGGCGAGTCGAGGAAGTGCTCATCGAGGGGCCGTCGAAGAAGAATCGTGATGTCATCTCCGGTCGCACCCGTCAGAACAAGCTGGTGCACTTCACACCTCCGCACCCGATGCGCACCGGGAGCTACGCCAGCGTCGAGGTGACACGGGCCGCTCCCCATCACCTCGAGGGTCGATTCGTCGAGTTGCTCGCCGAGCCCACCCACAAGCTCCGCATCCCCGTCAACGCCCTGTGAGCGAACTGCCCGAGCGCGTGGCCGTGCTCGGCCCGACCGCATCTGGCAAGTCGTCGGTCGCGATGGCCGTCGCCGAGGATATGTCCCGCGTCGAACTGATCTCGATCGATTCGATGCAGGTGTACCGGGGTATGGACATCGGAACGGCGAAGCCGACCGCCGTCGAGCAGGCTCGCGTGCCGCACCATCTGATCGATCTGGTCGATGCGAGTGAGGAGTTCGCCGTTGCCGAGTTCCAGCGCGCCTACGCCACCGCGCTCGACGCCATCGGCAGGCGGGGCCACCAGGCGCTCCTCGTCGGTGGCACCGGGTTGTACCACCGTGCCGCGATCGACGGACTGGATCTGCCGGGGGAGTGGCCCGAAGTTCGTTCCCGTCTGCGGGCCGAGGCCGATCGGCTCGGAGGGCCCGCGCTCCACGCTCGGCTGGTTGCGGCCGATCCCGACGCTGCGTCGCGAATCGAACCCAACAACCTGCGTCGCATCGTGCGGGCGCTCGAAGTGTGTGAGGGAAGCGGGCGCAGGTTCAGCTCGTTCGGTCCGGGGCTCGACACCTACCCGCCGTCTCCCGTGCTCCAGATCGGCTTGCGCTGGGACCGGGCCATCCTGTCCGTCAGAATCGAACAACGGGTACACCGCATGGTCGAACAAGGTCTGGTCGGCGAGGTGGCGGGCCTCGTCACGAGCGGGCTCTCCAAGACGGCCGCACAGGCGCTGGGCTACAAGGAGTTGCTGACCTACCTCGATGGGTCGATGTCACTCGACGAAGCTGTCGAGCGGATCGTCGTGCGGACCCGTCAGTTTGCAGTCCGGCAACTTCGATGGTTCCAGCGGGACCCACGCGTACGCTGGGTGGATATCGAACACGATCCGGTCGTCGAGGCCGCCCCGATCGTGCGCGATGCTCTCCACACACGAGTACGGAACGCATGAGCACGCTGACGGTCACCAAACATCACGGTCTGGGCAATGATTTCCTCGTCGCGTTCCACCCCGGGGTCGACGCGTTGCCAGAACTCGCGCGTCGCCTGTGCGACCGGCGGCGAGGCCTCGGTGCCGACGGGCTGCTGATCGCCGAGAGCGAGCCGGGCTTCGCCGCTCGGATGGTGCTGTACAACGCCGACGGCAGCCGAGCGGAGATGAGCGGCAACGGCATCCGGTGCTTCGCGCAGGCGTTGGCATCACGCCGCGGTGACCTCGACCCGCAACGAATTCTCACCGATGCCGGCGAGCGGACCGTCACCCTGATGGCCACGGATGACCCCGACACGATCCTCGCCTCCGTCGACATGGGATCGGTCGACCCGATCGGTGAGCCGGTCGGGTGGTCGGCGCTCGGATGCCACCCCGACCGCCCTGTCGCCCACCTCAGCCTCGGCAATCCGCATGCAGTGGTCGGTGTCGACGAGGTCGGCGTGGTCGACCTGGCAGCGCTCGGGTCGAAGGTACCGCAGGTCAATCTCGAGATCGTCGAGCCGGGGGAACGCAACGATGAGATCCGTATGCGGGTCCACGAGCGTGGGGCCGGCATCACCGAGGCGTGCGGAACGGGTGCGTGCGCGGCGGCCTACGCGGCGGCCAGTTGGGGCCTTGCCGTCCCGTCCGACGGGAAACTGGTGGTGCACATGGACGGCGGCAGCGCGACAGTGGAGCTCGACGCTCCCAGCCAGGGCAGGGTCACCCTCACCGGCCCGGCGACCTTCGTCGCCACGATCGAAATCAGTCTCTGAGTGAACACCCCGTACCAAGAAGCGCTCGGCGCATCGCTGATCGACAGGACGATCAGGGAGAAGATCGTGCTCGTCAGCGTCGCTCTCCCCGGCGTCACCGACGAGGCGGTCGATGCGAGCCTCGACGAACTCGAACTCCTGGTCGACACGGCGGGCGCAGATGTCGCGGCCCGGATCGTGCAACGCAGGTCGGCGCCCGACCACACCTGGTACATCGGCAAGGGCAAGGTCGACGAGCTCAAAGCGATCTGCCTGGCCGTCGATGCCGACACCGTGGTGTTCGACAACGAACTCGCGCCCGCACAACAGTTCAATCTCGAGAAGGCACTCGGCCGAACAGCGATCGACCGTACCGCGGTGATCCTCGACATATTCGGTCAGAACGCCCACACTCTCGAGGGCAAGGCCCAGGTCGAGCTGGCGCTGTTGCGCTACCGATTGCCCCGGTTGCGGCGAGGCAAGGAAGCCAAGTTGTCGCAGCAACGAGGTGGTGTCGGCGCTCGCTTCGGCGGCGGCGAGACAAAGATCGAAGTCGACCGTCGCCGGATCATGCGGCGGATCACGAAGCTCGAACAAGATCTCCGATCGCTCGCCGCAACTCGAGACCTCCAGCGCAAGTCTCGGGGCCGCAGCGGCCTGGCGACCGTCGCGATCGTCGGCTACACCAACGCCGGCAAATCCACATTGTTGAACAGGCTGACCGATGCCGGTGTGCTCACGGAGGATCGGCTGTTCGCCACGCTGGACCCCACGACACGCCGACTCGCTCTTCCCGGTGGAGAACCGGTGCTTCTCACCGACACGGTCGGGTTCGTGCGCAGCCTTCCCCACGGCCTCGTCGAGGCGTTCAAGGGCACGCTCGAGGTCGCCGGATTGGCCGACTACCTCGTGCACGTCGTCGACTCCAGTGCCGCCGACCCCGATGGTCAGATCGCAGCGGTTCGAGAGGTCCTCGGCGAGATCGATGCGGCCGAGGTGCCCGAGTTCATCGTGTTCAACAAGAGTGACATCGCACCTGATGAGGCGCGCAGCCTCGTCGACGACCATGTCGGGTCGGTCGCCGTGAGCGCCGCGACCGGTGCCGGAATCGACGTGTTCCTTCGCACGTTGGCCGATCGACTCCGGGTCATCACCAAGATCGTCGAGCTCGAGATTCCCTACGATCGCGGTGACGTGATCGCCTCGGTACACCGTGAAGGCGAGGTGGTGTCGACCACCGAATCAGCTGACGGACTGCGAGTCAGGGCCCGATTGTCGGATGCCTCAGCAGGGCGCCTCGCCGACTTCGTCGTATCATCGTCACCAGCATGACCAGTTCCCCAGCGTCGGCCGGGTTCGTCCCGCCTCCGTATCCCTATGAACGGATCGACCGGTTCAAACCGCTCGCCGACCGATTCGACGGCGGTCTGATCGATTTTTCGATCGGGACGCCATGTGATCCGCCGCCGCCGGCCGTAGTCGAGGCACTCGGGTCCTCGGGCGCCGAGCGGGGATATCCGCCCAGCGTCGGGTCGGCCGAGTTGCGCTCGGCAGTGCACGACTGGATGGCTCGCCGCTTCGACGTCGAGGTGCCCAGCGAACAGATCGCGGCATGCATCGGCACGAAAGAGTTCGTCGGCACGTTGCCGCAGTGGCTCAGGCTGCGCCGACCCGACCTCGACACGGTGTTGTACCCGGCGATCTCGTATCCCACCTACGAGATGGGGGCAACGCTGGCCGGGTGTCGTGCCGTTCCGGTTCCGATGTCGCCGACCGGCGGGCTCCAGCTCGATTCGATCGACCCGGCCGACGCCGCACGGGCGCTGGCATTGTGGGTCAACAGCCCGGCCAACCCGAGCGGGGTGCTCGACGACCTCGGCGCAGCCGCAGCCTGGGGTCGTGCCCACGGGGTGCCGGTGTTCTCCGACGAGTGTTACATCGAGTTCACGTGGGCCGACCGTGGGCGCACGATTCTCGAACACGGCGATGAGGGCGTCGTTGCGGTGCACTCCTTGTCGAAGCGGTCCAATCTGGCGGGCACCCGCGTCGGTTTCTACGCCGGTGACGCGACCATGGTCGAGTACCTCCGGGAAGTCCGCAAGCACGTCGGCATGATGGTGCCCGGTCCGGCCCAGGCGGCCGGTGCGGTTGCCCTCGCCGACGACGAGCACGTCGCTGAGCAACGCGACCGTTATCTGGCGCGACTACGCCGAATGGCCGCCATCTTGCATCGTTGGTCGGGGCTCGACGTCCCTCTCCCCGATGGCGGGTTCTACCTCTGGTTCCACGTGGGTGACGCGTGGGAGTTCACCGAGCGTCTGGCCCGGGAGGCCGGTGCGCTGGTCAGCCCTGGCGACTTCTATGGCCCGGCAGGTTCGGAGTATGTGCGCGTCGCCGTGGTACAACCTGATGAACGAATCGAACTCGTGGCGGACCGCCTCGGGATCGGTGCCTGACCACTGGGAGTGACGCACGATGGCGAGGAAGTCGAAGGGACGCGGAACCGCGGCAGCGTTCGGCCTGCTGTTTCTGTTCGCGGGTCTGGTCGGTGGCGGCGTCCTCTTCGTGCTGTCGCAGCGCCGCCCGGCACAGGCGGTCGACGGATTCGCACGGGCACCGATCGGGTGCACCACGACGCTCGATTTCACCGAGACCGGCGTGTTCTACGTCTTCGAGGAGCTCGCCGGGGTGAGCGAGGTGCCCGACGGCGGATGCCAGCCGACCGCCGACCCGACCCAGGCGTTCGC
>JAHEDX010000139.1 GCA_024641005.1 Acidimicrobiaceae bacterium | reverse complement strand
CGCGGCGAGGACGTGTCGGGAATCTCGATCAATATTGCGGCGAGGATCATGGGCCTTGCCGGCGCAGGAGAAACGATCGTCTCGGACGCTGTCTGTCAGGCCACGTTGGGTTCAGGCGTCCACTTCGAAGCTCACGGTCCGGTGCAGCTGAAGGGCATCCCCGACGAATTCGCGCTGCACCGACTCGTCTCACCGACCTGATCTCGATCAGTGACGTGTTGCCGGCGGGGAGTCGAGTGGCTCAGTCGGCGTGGAGCCGGGCGTAGGCGCCGTCACCGCGGTCGGCGACCGCTGCCGAGCCCAGTTCGTGGGCAGCGAGCAAGCTCGAGCGCACCAATCGGGCATCAACTGGCATGGGCATGTTGCCGATCATCGGAAACTCCACGGTGCCTGCCGAGATCGTGTCGAGCGCGTCCGTATCCGACGGCCCGAGCGCGAGGTGCCCGAGGTGGACCGGCAGGCCGACGTCGATGAAGAAGTCGACGACCTGCTGCGCTTCGTCGGCGAGGCCTTCCATCACCAACTGGGTGACGACACCGAAGGCGACCATCTCGCCGTGCAGGTAGTGGGCGTGCACGCCGGGGATAGCGGTGCAGCTCTGTGCGATCCCGTGGGCGGCGGCGAGCCCACCACTTTCGAACCCGATTCCACTGAGCAGCGTGTTTGCCTCGACCACGAGTTCGAGCGACTCGGTGACCGTGCCGGCCGCAACGGCGGCGGCAGCAGTGACACCGTGCGCGTACAGCGTCGCCGCACACGATTCGCCGATCGCCGAGGAGGCGATCGTCGGCCGGGCTCCGATCGACGACAGGCCGCGCGGGTTGGCCATCGTCACCCGCGCCTCGTACCACGTCGCCATCGCGTCGCCCATGCCCGAGACGAGGAAGCGTTCGGGGGCGGCTGCGACGATTCCGGTGTCGACGACCACCATGGCAGGACCGTTCGGGTAGAACTCGACGTGGGTCGACACCCCCTCGGGCGTGTAGATCACCGACAATGCCGAACACGGTGCGTCGTTCGAGGCCAGCGTCGGCACGACCACCAAGGGGATGTCGAGGCGATGGGCGACGGCCTTGCCGGCGTCGACACACTTGCCGCCGCCGATCGCGATCAGCGCCCCGACACCCGATCCGGCCAACGCCGTGACGTGTCGATCGATCTCGACCACCGAGCACTCGCCGCCGAAGATCGCGGCGACGGTGTCGAGACCAGCCGCTTCGAGCCCTCTCGTCATTCGTCCGCCCTCACCCGTCCGCCCCCGGGCCGACATCAGGATCGCGACGCGGTCGGACCCCACGAGCGACATGTATCGCCCCATCTCGCCGAGCACACCGTCGCCTTGTACGTAGCGTTGCGGGCTGATGAAAACACGCGGCGCTACACGGTCGGGTGCGCCGGGTGCGTACATCGAATGGGGCTGGTACGGCTCCGCGGTGCCCATGTGTCCTCTCCTGCAGCTGTGACGGTCCAGTAACGGTCGCGGCCAACCCTACGGCTTTTGGCTTGGCGCTTGCCCAGCGATCGTTCAGTCGACTCGGCCCGGATCGTGGGACGCAGCGACTGGTCCGACAGCACTCAAGAGCGCGAGGGCCGTCCTGGGAGCGCCGCCGTGCCGCTGACAGCGAGCATCATGCTGACGGCGGCCATCCCGAGAACGATACGAGAGCCGCTCGCGTCCGAGGCGACGAACAACGACACCGCGATACTCGTGACGATGCTGCCGACGTAACGGCTCGTCGACAGGACGCCGGCGGCCGCACCGGTGCGCTGAATGGGTACCGATTCGAGCGCGGCCGCCGTGAGGCTCGGCACCGTGATGCCCAGGCCGAGTCCGAAAAGCGCCAGTCCGGCGACGAGTGCGGCCGTGGTGATCGAGGTGCCTCCGATCAGCAACACCACGACTGCTGCTGTCGCGATCAGCAGTCCGGCTCGGCCGGGGGATCGTCGTCCGTACCGGTCGCCGAGTCGCCCCCCGGTCGGGCTCATCAGGATCATCCCGACCGTGAGCGCCGAGAGCACTGCGCCGATGGCGCCAGATTCCCAACCTCGAGCATGCAGGATGATCGGGGTCAAGAGCAACAGTGCATATTGCGCCAACGTCGACAGTGCCTGTATCGAGAACGCGGCGACGAAGACCGGATTGGCGATCCTCCCGGACGTCTGCGGGAGCCCGATATCAGCGATGGCCTCGGGCAGTGCGGCCTGCGGCGGGATGCGCAGGGCGACCACCAGCGCCGCTAGGGCGACGGGGATGTTGAAGAGGAAGATGGCCTGCCAACCGAACAGCTGGGTGAGCACTCCGCCGATGACCGGGCCGCTCGCGGCGCCGACACCCAGCATCGAGCCCATCAACCCGAACGTTCGACCCTGGTGCTCGCGAGGGGTGATCGCTCTCAGCAACGATTGAACGTTCGGCCCGAGCGCAGCAGCGAACGCGGCTTGAGCCACTCTGGCGATTGCCAGCAGGAAGAATGTCGTAGCAGCTGCCGCGAGCGCTGAGAAGACGATCAGGCCGACCAGGGCGACGTTCACGGTGCGTCGGTTGCCGAACGTGTCGCCCAAGCGGCCGCCCAGCGGTTGGCCGATCAGCATCGCGACCAGGTAGACGGTGATCAGGGTTCCCGCGGCACCGGTCGAGATGTCGAAGTCGTCGGCGATCTTGGGGAGTGCCACTGCGATCATCGTCGAGTTGAGGGGCACCAACGTCATGGCCGCGGCGATGCCCAATACGGTCGATGTCGAATACCCGGATGCTCGACCCACCGCCTGGGTCATGGCTGATCGATCACGTCAGGATCGACACTTCACCCTTCGTGCCGTCGACGCGGATGCGGTCTCCGGTACGGATCCGTGTGGTGGCGTCGACGGTACCGACCACCGCAGGGAAACCCATCTCCCTGGCGACGATCGCGGTGTGGCAGGCGTGGCTGCCGTGATCGGTGACGATCGCTCCGACCAGGTGGAGGATCGAGTTGAAGGCTTCACCGGTCGATGGAGCGACGACGATCTCGCCGTCCTCCAGCTCGAGCAGGTCGTCGGTGTGGCCGATCAAGCGAGCGGTGCCTTCGTAGCTGCCGTCGTTGGTGCCGATCCCCACGATGAGGGACGCATCTCCGGCTGCTGCGTCGAGCTGGCCGAGGATGCCGTCGATCATGAACCCGGTCGCCGACATCACCCGCGCCAGCGGCGGAGGGAGCTCGTCGGTGGGTGGTGGCGGGGGCGGGGGGCCGAGATAGCGGGGCGCTCCGGCAGCGGTGAGGGTTCGCCGCAGGTTGGCGCGTTCGCGCAACGCTTCCCCGTTGAAACCGTCGTCGGTCAGCAGAGACGCTGCTTCGTCGAGGGTTGCATCGAGAGCGTCCTCGGCATCGACGATGCGCCCGGCAGCGACCGCGCGCCGTCCGATCTCGAGCAACGCCAAGCGGAGGATGCCGATCGCGGTGACATCGCAGTGAATGCCGCGTTCGTCGCGGAGCCGGTAGTTGGCTCGCGCGTCGCCCAGCAGTTCGTCGAAGAAGTCGACGTGCTCGTCGGGCACCTCCGAGCGCAACTGCATCGCGAACGCGTCGGCCCGCAGTCGAACCTCGTCGGGACGGGCGACGAGCCCGCCAGCGAGTTTGCCGAGGATCATGTCGGGTTGCTCGCGCAAGGTCGGGTTGACGACGTCGAAGCCGTCGATCAGGCGCGTGTCGATCGAGCGGACGTAGTCGTCGACGGCGGGCGTCGACGCCCGGAGGGCGGCCAGTCGCTCGGCCGGATCACCGCTGCCGTTGACGAGCGCCAGCGCCCCGTCGTTGGCACGGATCGCATCGACCGCCGCTCGCATCTCGTCGGGAAGGCTGGCGGAGATCGTCGAGTAGCCGGCCAGCACATTGAGCAGCGTGTGTGGTGGGCGGCCCGTCCATCCACTGGCGTGGAGGGCGAAGTCGCCGACCGGCAGGATTGCTGCCATGTTGAACCGGTGATGCTGATAGGCCATCGCCTCGACATGGGCGACAGCTGCTTGCAGGTGTTCGATCAACGCCGCGTCATCGAGATCGGCCAGGGGCAGATCGGAGAGTTCGCGGTTCCGAGCGATCGCCCGTGGCTTCCATTCGTCTTCCCAGTCGGCGAGATCGTGGCGCCACAGCTTTGTTTCGAACACGCCGGTAGCGATGCTGAGGCGGCGGCCGAACTCGGCGTGCAACTCGTCCGGCGACATCGGTCCGTCAGGACCGGGCACGTCGAACGGCTGAGGCTGGTGATAGGTGAACCCGTTGACCACACCCATCGCCAAGCTGTTGAGCAGCAGACCGTACCGTGCGAAGGTCTCGGTGAATCCGCGGTTGAAACCGACGGGGTAGCCGGCGGCCATGATCGCCGTTTGCGAGGTCGGGCTGTGTGCTGAGTCCTGCTGCCAGGGCCCAGGCCCTGGCGGGTTCCATTCGGTCATCGGTGTGCCTCCCCAGGCTTGCCGTCGTGGGACGATTCGAGACGGCCGGCGACACTATTGCACCAATCGGGGCCGGCACGAGGGTCGGCCCGCGGTGTCACACCGAGATCAGCAGATCGGCCTCGGTCCGTCGTAGGCGCGTGTGCAGCGCGAGGTGTGTCTCGGTCCGGGTGATCCCCGGCGCGGCGAGCACATGCTGCAGCACGTGGTGGAGATGCTCGTTGGATCGCGCGACCACCCGGCACAGCAGATCGCCGGGTCCGGTGACGGCATGTACCTCCAGCACCTCGGGTATCGCGCCCAGGTGGGCGGCGATCGCGTCGTCCTGGCCCTGGGCGATCTCGAGCGTCACGAACGCGAGCACGGCGTAGCCGATCGACGCCGCCGTGATGTCGGGTCCGTAGCCCTGGATCACACCGGCCTCCTCCATCCGGTTGATCCGGGCCTGAGCGGTTCCGCGCGCCACGTTGGCGAGACGCGCCAACTCGGCAACGGGCGTCTTCGGTCGTGTGCGCAGTAGACGGACGAGATTGATGTCGATGTCGTCGAGGTCGATCATGTCGATCATGTCGATCAGTTTGCCAGCCTGGAGTCGCCCGGAGGTGTACAGATTGTGCAGATCGAATGGCATCGCTTGATCGAATCGATTGATCGGTTCCACACTGGTGCCTCATCTGTCGCACGCACCGACGCCGGAGGACCAGCCGTGACCGATCTCGCCCCATCCACCACCACGCCCGCCGCCCGCCTGACGGGCTGGGACTCGATCGAGTTCTGGGTCGGAAACGCCAGGGCCATGGCGGGGTTTCTCACCGGCTCGTTCGGGTTCCGGGTCACGGCGTACGCCGGTCCCGAGACGGGTGTCGCCGACAAGGCGTCGTATCTGCTCGAACAAGGCACGATCAGGATCGTGGTCACGTCCGGGCTGACCCCCGAGTCGGAGATCTGGAACCACGTGCGCGCCCACGGCGACGGCGCGCACGACCTGGCCTTCGTCGTCGACGACGCCACCGCCACATACGAAGCTGCGATAGCTCGCGGTGCCCGTCCCGTCGACGAACCGTACGAGCTCACCGACGAGCACGGCGTGCTGCGGTTGTCGTCGGTCGCAACCTATGGCGATACGAAGCACACCTTCGTCGATCGGCGCGAGTATCACGGCTACTACTGCCCCGGTTACCGGCTGGAGG
>JAHEDX010000138.1 GCA_024641005.1 Acidimicrobiaceae bacterium | reverse complement strand
CGCGTCGTGGCAGTCGATCGTGATCTGGAATGGCGTCGCCATGGGACGTACGGTACTTGCATGGCCATTGGAGCGCTGCACGAGATCGTGGTGGATTGTTCGAACCCCGAGGCGCTCGCCCGGTTCTGGCAGGCGCTGATCGGTGGGGAGGTCGAGGTCGAGAGCTCCGACTGGGTCGTGCTCGACGGTGACGACGATGGCTTCTACATCGGCTTCCAGCGGGTGCCCGAGCCGAAACAGGGCAAGAACCGGATCCATCTCGACGTGGTGGTCGACGACCTGACGACGGCGGTCGATCAGGCCGAGCAGCTCGGGGCCCGCAAGGTCGGCGCGCTCGTCGATGAGGACGATGGGTCGTTCCAGGTGATGGCCGATCCCGGTGGCAACGAGTTCTGCTTCATCGCCGACTGACGTCGGGCTGTCGGCCTGGATCGTTGAGCGGTTCTGCCGCATCGCCGATCGGGTACGAGCGTCAAGGGTCGAGGCGGGCGATGATCTGATCGTGTAGCAGACCGTTGCTGCTGATTGCAGTGGGGTGTTCGTGGGTTGCCACTCCGTGACGGTCGGTGAACCGCCCCCCGGCTTCCTCGACGATCAGCCGTACAGCGGCGATGTCGTATGGCGCCACGCCGACAGCGTCGATCGCCAGATCGAGCGCGCCTTCGGCGACCAGGCAGTGTTGCCAGAAGTCGCCGAACCCTCGCGCTCGCCGTGCGCGCTGCTGTATGGCGACCAGCTCGGCCGTGAGACCCAGGTCGTCCCATCCGCTGTTGAACGTCACGCTCACCTGCGCGGCGTCGAGATCCGTCACATTCGACACCTGGCACGGTCGTCCGTCGGCGAACGCACCATGGCCGGCCGATGCCCACCACCGACGGCCGAGGGCGGGCGCCGACACCACGGCCACGTGGACGTCATGGGTGGAATGGGTCAGCGCGATCAGTGTCGCCCAGACGGGGATGCCGCGCACGAAGCCCGAGGTGCCGTCGATCGGGTCGACGATCCAACGCCAGGGTGAATCGGCGTTGCCCTGCAACCCGTGTTCTTCACCGAAGAAGCCGTGGTCGGGCCGGTGGGCTAGCACGTGCGCTGCCAGCAGCTGTTCGGCGCCGTGGTCGGCCTCGGTGACCTCGGTTCGATTGTCCTTCCACGCGAGCGTGAAGTCGGCCTGCTCGAACCTGGGCAGCGTGAACCGGTCGGCGAGTTCGGCCAGTTCGAGCGCGAAGGCGAGCTCGTGTGTCAGGTCGATGTCGCCCACGGGCAGGCCCTACGCGTGCAGTGAACGCACGGTCGCGGCGATCCCGGCGGTGTCGAGTCTGAATCGGGCGAGGATCTGCTTGGGATCGCCGTGCGGCACGAACAGCGTCGGTACGCCGAGGATCTCCACTGGGACAGCTGGTGCGATCGCGCCGATCTGGTCGAACATCATCATGCCGATGCCACCTTCGCGGATGCCGTCCTCGACGGTGACCACCGCTCGGTGCGCGGCGGCGTCGGCGATCATCGCCGGATCGAGCGGCGCGCAGCACCGGGGGTCCCACACGGTGGCCGCGATGCCTTCGGCGGCGAGTTCGTCTGCCGCTTTCAGTGCGAACTCGAGCATGCGGCCGACGGCGAGGATGCACACCGAACCGTCGCCGTCACGGGCCTTGCGGGCATGCAGGCCGACGCCGACCTCATGGTCGGCGACCTGTCGCGCCGACCCTCGGGGGTATCGGATCGACACGGGCCCGTGGTCTGCGAGCGAAGCCGCGTCGTCGAGCATCTGGTGGAGTTCCTGGGCGCTCGACGGAGCGAACACCCTCATACCCGGCACCTTCGAGAGCAGGGCCATGTCGTAGAGACCGTGGTGGCTGGCGCCGTCAGGCCCGGTGATGCCCGCGCGATCGAGACAGAAGATCACGGGCAGGCGGTGCAGGGCGACGTCGTAGAGCACCTGGTCCCATGCTCGGGACAGGAACGTCGAGTAGATCGCGACGATCGGGCGCAGGCCCCACATCGCCATGCCGGCTGCTCCGGCCACGGCGTGTTGCTCGGCGATCCCGACGTCGAAGAATCGATCGGGGAAGTGCTCCTGGAACGGGATCAGACCGGTCGGGCCCGGCATCGCTGCGGTGATCGCGACGATACGTGGGTCTTGTTCGGCGACCTTGATGACACTTTCGGCGAACGCCTGGGTGTAGCCGGTCGGCACCGCCTTTGGTGGCCCTTGGATCGGGTCGAACACCGGTGCATCGTGGAGATGCTTTTCGTCGTCGTCCTCGGCCGGTGGGTATCCGCGACCCTTCTGGGTCAGTACGTGCACGACGATCGGGCCCTCGGCCGAAAGTTCTTCGGCGTTACGGAAGGCTGCTTCCATGTCGGCGACGTTGTGGCCGTCGACGGGGCCGACATAACGAACGCCGAGCGCCTCGAAGAACGAGGGTGGTTGCAGGAACTCGCGAACGCCCGCCTTGAACCCCTCCATCGCCTTTTCGGCCTGCGGACCGATCGCGGGCAGGTTCGAGAGGAAGTCCTCGAGCCGCCGCTGCCGTCGCACGTAGACCGGGTTCAGTCGGATGTCGGTGAGTGCGTGCGCAAGCTTGTCGGTCAGCTTGTCGGGCAAGCTGGGGTGCCCGGCGCGTTCGTCGGCACCTTGACTGTTGGCCGACAGATTCGACACGGTCGGTGCGTAGCTGCGGCCGTTGTCGTTCAGCACGATGATCACTTGGCGCTTGCTGTGCCCGAGATTGTTGAGCGCCTCGTAGGCCAGCCCTCCGGTCATCGCACCGTCGCCGATCACGGCGACGATGTGGCGGTGGTCGTCGACCCCGGCGTCGCGGGCGACGGCCATGCCGTACGCGTAGCTCAGCACCGTTGACGCGTGGCTGTTCTCGATGTGGTCGTGGCGGCTTTCTTCGCGGCTGGGGTATCCCGACATCCCGCCTGCCTGTCGGAGTTGCTCGAACAGCGCGCGGCGTCCTGTGACGATCTTGTGGACGTAGGCCTGGTGGCCGGTGTCCCACAGGATCGCATCGGTCGGTGATTCGAACACCCGGTGGAGCGCGAGCGTGAGTTCGACGGCGCCGAGGTTGGACCCGAGGTGGCCACCGGTCTCGGACACCGCCGCCACCACGAAGTCGCGGATCTCGCCGGCGAGCGCGTCGATCTCGTCATACGACAGGTCGCGCAGATCGCCCGGTTCGTTCACGCGTTCGAGATACATCTGGCCGCAAACGTTACTCGCTGGGGGCCCTGCCCGTACCGAGCGGTGTCGTGAATCGGAGGCGTTCCTCGCAGATAGGGGCATCGCCGGGCGGGCCCTCGGGGGCCCCTACGCCTACGCTGCGGTCATGACACGCATCGAGGGACACGCCGGGCAGCAGACGGTGGCGGCGCTGCAGGCATTCGGCACCGACGTGATGTTCACGCTCAACGGCGGGCACATCTGGCCCTTCTACGAAGCCGCCCGAGACCGCGGTATGCGCATCGTCGACACGCGCCACGAGCAGTCGGCCGCGTTCGCCGCCGAGGCCTACGCCAAGCTCACCCGCAAGCCGGGCCTCGCCGCCTTGACCGCCGGCCCGGGTGTCACGAACGGGGTCTCGGCGGTGACGTCGGCCCACTTCAACGGATCACCGGTCGTGGTCCTCGGAGGCAGGGCGCCTGCGGCCCGGTGGGGTGCAGGATCGTTGCAGGAGTTCGACCATGTCCCAGTCCTCGCCCCGATCACCAAGCGGTCAGCGACGGTCACCGAGCCCACCACCGCAGGGCAGGTCGTGCACGATGCCGTTCGTCTCGCCTCCGAGGCACACCGCGGGCCGGTGTTCCTCGATTTCCCGCTCGATCTGTTCGGTCCATCCGAGGGTGACGTGCCCGACACAGGTGTCGAGCCCGGCGCAGCTCCCGATCCTGCTGGCGTGACTCGGCTCGCCGGTCTGATCGCTGGGGCCGAGCGCCCCGCCTTCCTCGTCGGAAGCGATGCCTACTGGGATGGCGCCTGGGACGAACTCGACGCGGCGGCTCGATCGTTGGGTGTTCCCTGCTTCTTCAACGGGCTCGGCCGCGGGATGTTGGCCGCCGATCATCCTCACACGTTCCTGCGCACCCGCGGGGTGCTCAAACAGCGTGCGGACCTGGTGGTGGTGATCGGTACCCCGCTCGACTTCCGGGTCGGGTTCGGCCGGTTCGGAGCCGCACAAGTCGCCCACGTGGTCGATGCCACGTCACAGGTGGCGGGTCATGTCGATGTCCCCACGGTGGTCGGCGACATCGCGTTGACGCTTCGGGGTCTCGCCGATCACGTCGGCGACCGGGTCGATCACACGGGGTGGCTGGCCGAGCTGCGTGCGGCGGAGCACGCCGCTGCTGCGGCCGAGGCGCCGTTGCTCGCAGCCGAGAGCGAAGCGATCAAACCGACGCGCATCTATGGCGAGCTGCGCAAGCGGCTCGAACGTGACGCGGTCGTGATCTGCGACGGTGGCGACTTCGTGTCGTATGCCGGCAAGTACGTCGAAGTCCACCAGCCAGGTGGCTGGCTCGATACCGGTCCGTACGGCTGCCTCGGCAACGGGATGGGGTACGCGATGGCGGCGCGCGTGGTGCGTCCCGACGCACAGATCGTCGTGATGCTCGGCGACGGAGCGGCCGGCTTTTCGTTGATGGACGTCGACACGCTCGTGCGGCACCGGCTGCCTGTGGTGATGGTGGTCGGCAACAACAGCATCTGGGGTCTCGAGAAGCACCCGATGCAGTTCATCTACGGCTGGGATGTGGCGTGCGACCTGCAGCCCGACACCCGCTACGACGAGGTCGTCAAGAGCCTCGGCGGTGGTGGCGAGATGGTCACCAGCCCCGATCAGATCGGCCCCGCTCTCGACCGTGCGTTCGCCAGCGGGGTGCCGTACCTGGTGAACATCATGACCGACCCGAGCGACGTGTACCCGCGCAGCAGCAATCTCGCCTGAGCGCGGTCGACGGCCGCGACGGGGCGGGTTCGATCTCGGCGCCGTCGGTCGGCCACGGCTCGCGGCCGACCATCGTCACGCGGCGGTGGAGCGACGCTCGGGTCAGCCCGAGGGAGTGGTGGCCACGTCGACGCACGACGAGCCGTCGGCGGGAATCAGCGCACCGTCGACGACTTGCCACAGCGTGACCGGGGCGTCGAAGTAGCCCGCCGCATCGATCTCGTCGAGCGTGTCGGGCTCGCGACCGAGTTCGGCGATGAACCGGTCTGCCCCCGCGAAGACGTCGGCGAGTTGGTGGGCACATTCGGGTCCCCCCACGGCAGCGACCTGGTCGGCGGTGAACCCGGCGAACACGTCGTCAGCGCGGAGCGGTGGCTCGGTCGAGGTGACGATGTCGATCGCGTCGGCGGCTTGCGTGGGCACCGAGCCACACCCTGGATCGACGGCCACGAGCTGACCATCCACGATGTCCCACAAGTCTGATTCTTCGCGCAGGTACTCGCTGGTGACCAGGGCCGCCTCGTCAGAGGCCGGACTGCCTTCGAGCATTTCGTAGGCTTCCATGGCCGTGCGCAGCACCGCCGCACTGTTGCTGCAGGCGAGCTCGCTGGCCTGGTTCATGGCCGTGATGCCAGGCTCGATCACGTTCTCGCGGATCGCGCCCCGATCGGTGCCGTCGACGCCGGCGCACCCGGCGACGA
>JAHEDX010000067.1 GCA_024641005.1 Acidimicrobiaceae bacterium | reverse complement strand
CGTTGGGTGGGGTCACGACGGTGACGGTGTAGTCGACGCTGTCGGTGTCGTCGGCTCCGACGATGTTGAGTTGGTCGGTGGCGCAGTCGTAGGTGACGGCGGGTGCGGCAGGTTTGGTGGTGTAGTCGCAGTCGACGGTGCCGGTGAAGTGCCATTCGGTGGTGGCGTCGTCGGCGAACTCGTAGCCGGGTTGTGGTGCGGCGGTGATGGTGACGTCCCAGGTGCTGCCTTCACCGTTGGGTGGGGTCACGACGGTGACGGTGTAGTCGACGCTGTCGGTGTCGTCGGCTCCGACGATGTTGAGTTGGTCGGTGGCGCAGTCGTAGGTGACGGCGGGTGCGGCAGGTTTGGTGGTCTCCGCACATCTCCACGTGTCGGGTCGCAGGATCTCGATGCTGCGCTGCGCAGTCACCGACAAGGTGCCGTCGCTCTTGAGATACCACTTCGACTTCACCAGGACGGAGACCTTGGTCACGTCAGGTCCGAACGGCCCGACCTCGAAGACATACGGAGTCTGGTCGTCGGTCAAGGGGGACCAGGCGCTGAACGGCCCACCATCGATTTGATACTTGCTCTTCCAGTCCTTGTTCCAATCCTGGTCCGACTGGGCGGTCACGATCGCCGTCCAAGGCGCTTGGTCACCGCAGAGACGGTCGGTCTGTGCTTCGAGGACGGGGTGGTGTGCGGCGGCCGAGCCACCCAAGGTGAATGCGCCGGCGATACCGACGAACACCAGAACGAAGATGCCGACCAGTCGTCGCAGTCGGTTCCCGGACAGATTCATGAGACGTCACCTTTTGTGGATCAGGACCGCCGGTGTCGTCCGTCGGCCGCCGGTGTACGTCTCAACCCCAACTTGCACGTTTCTTGCCAGCGATGACGATGATATCTCACCCGTGGTGGGGATGTCGCCCTCCCGAGCGAGATTCCTCACCCTGAGTGCCGGAGCGGATCGGGCCGTCCACAGGGTCCGTGCGACGGTGACCGCTCGGCCCGTCGATGTCGGCGCTGTTCACCGGTGCCGGCAGCGCAGTAATCGAAAGCCGGCTCTGCTCGCGATGCGGTCGGCGGAATACCCCTGATCCTCCAGCCAGCGCTGGAGGGAGTCCGCCCCGAGGTGTTTCTGCACGACGATCACCGCCTCACCATCTCGGTCGAGTCGGCCGAACCACTGCAGCAAGAGGTCGTGCAGTTCGCGCTTGCCGATCCGGATCGGGGGATTCGACCAGATCGTCGAGAACCGGATGTCGTCCGGTACCTCGTCGGGCCGCGCGACACGGATGTTCTCGACACCGTTGCGGTCGGCATTCGTCGTGGTCAGCTCGCGCGCCCGATCGTTCACATCGATCGCCCACACCCGAGCGGCGGGGGAGCGCAGCGCCATCGTGAGGGCGACCGCCCCGGTTCCGCAACCGATGTCGAGCAGGCTGCCCGAGTCCGATGGGGCGGGCGCCTCTCGCAGCAACAACGAGGTGCCGGTGTCGAGGTGACCGTGCGAGAACACCCCGCGGTCGGTGATCATCGTGAACGCGACATCTCGCAACGCGACGTCGACCACCTGCTCGTCGCTGGTCACCGTGGGTTGTTCGTCGAAGTAGTGCGCCACTGCAGATAGCCTCGCACGTCATGGCGTACTCGATCCGCACCTACGGCGACCCGGTGTTGAAATCGAAGGCTGCGCCGATCACCGATGTCGACGGCAAGCTGGTGCGGCTGGTCGACGACATGTTCGTCACCTTGAACGAGAGCGGGCTCGGCATTGCGTTGGCGGCCCCCCAGATCGGCGTGCAAAAGCAGATCTTCGTGTGGAATCTCGATGGCGAGCAACAGGCGATCTTCAATCCCGAGATCGTCGAATCCGACGGTGAGTGGGTCTACGACGAAGGCTGCCTCTCGATTCCAGGCCTCTACGTCGAGATGGTCCGCCCGAAGACGGTGTTGATGCGCGGCATCGACATCGACGGAGAGACCGTCGAGCTCGAGGCCGACGAGCTCGAGGCGCGCATGTATCAACACGAACTCGATCACCTGCACGGTGTGCTCATGTTCGATCGCATGCAGCCTGATCAACGCAAAGAGGCGCTCATCGAGTTCCGCCGGCTCGAGCGCGAGGCCGATGCTGCTTCGTCTCGACCCGAATCCCGCCTTCGCCGCTTGCGCCTCAAGTGAGGCTCGTCTACCTCGGCACACCGGCGGTCGCCGTACCTCCGCTCGAGTCGCTGGTCGCAGCGGGCCACGACGTCGTCCTCGTGGTGACGGGCATCGACAAACGACGCGGGCGGGGCAGCGACACGTCGCCCAGCCCGGTCAAGGCTGCGGCCGGCCGATTGGGTCTGCCCGTCTCGCACGACATCGACGACCTGATCGAAGCCAGGGCTGATCTCGGCGTCGTGGTGGCCTTCGGCAAGATCATCAAGCCCCATGTCCTGGCGGCACTGCCCATGGTGAACCTTCACTTCTCCCTGCTGCCGCGTTGGCGGGGTGCCGCTCCGGTCGAGCGGGCGTTGCTCGAGGGCGACAGTGTCACCGGGGTCTGCGTGATGGCTGTCGAGGAGGGCCTGGACACCGGGGGTGTCTACGCCCGCGTCGAGGTGCCGATCGGTGACTCGACGACCGCCGACGAGCTCCGGGTAGAACTGGTCGAGGTGGGCTGTCGGCTGCTCGTCGACACGCTGCAACGCGGCCTCGGTGTCGCCGAGCGTCAGGTCGGAGTCCCCACCTATGCCGCCAAGATCCATCCCTCAGAGCTGCGTATCGACTGGTCGAGACCAGCGATCGAGATCCATCGGTTGATCCGGGTCGGAGGGGCGTGGACGACGTTTCGCGATGCCCGATTCAAGATCCATGCGGCAGAACTCGTCGACGGCCAGGTCGTCCCCACCGTCGTACAGCCCGAAGGCAAGCCGACGATGGCTTACGACGCCTGGCGCAACGGCGCACGGCCTGCAGACGACGAGTGGTTCGAATGACCGTGACTGCTCGGTCATTGGCGCTCGACGCACTGAAGCGCATCGAGGCCGATGGGGCCTATGCCAACCTCGTTCTGAACGCGATGCTGACGAGATCGTCGTTGAGCGACATGGACCGGCGCTTCGCGACCGAGCTCGTGTACGGGACCACCCGGATGCGTCGGGCGTGCGACGCCCTGATCGATCGGTTCATCACGGCACCACCGGACGCGGCAACGCGCACGTTGCTGCGCCTGGGTGCGTATCAGCTCGAGTTCGCGGGCGTGCCGCCGCATGCTGCTGTGGGCGAGACGGTGGCGTTGGCTCCCAAACGAGTGCGGGGATTCGTCAACGCCGTCCTTCGCCGGGTGTCGGCCACCGACATGGTGTGGCCGTCCGATTTCGCCCGGCTCAGTTACCCCGACTGGATCGGGGAGACATTCGTCGACGAGGTCGGGGTCGACGAGGCGATGCGCTCGCTGGCGAAGATGAACGAAGCAGCCACCGCGACGGTCAGGGACGATGGTTACACGCAGGACGAGTCCTCGCAATGGGTGGCCGCCGCGGTCGACTGCCGACCGGGGGATCGTGTGCTCGATGCCTGCGCCGCGCCTGGCGGCAAGGCGACGGCGATGGCTTCGATGGGGGCGTCGGTCGTCGCCGCCGACGTGCGACCCAGTCGAGTGAGCCTGATCACCGAGAATGCGCAGCGGCTCGGACTCGAGATCGAGACGGTCGTCGCCGATGCTGCCGCCCCGCCGTTCGAGTCGGCATCCTTCGACGCCGTTCTGATCGATGCGCCGTGTAGCGGCCTCGGGGCGCTGCGCCGACGCGCCGACGCACGCTGGCGGATCCAGCCTGCGGATGTTCGGGATCTCGTTGTGCTTCAGCGCCGGGTGCTTGCCGCTTCCGCTCCGCTCGTGCGGCCTGGCGGCCGGCTGGTGTACAGCGTGTGCACGATCACGTCATCCGAATCGATCGAGCACCCGGTGCCGGACGGGTTCGAGATCGACGACCGTGCTCCCGAGTCCGGAACCTGGCACCCGTTCGGGCACGGCTGGAGAGTGCTACCCCACGACGCCGACACCGACGGAATGGTGCTGATTCGATACCGTCGCGCCGTATGACCGCCCCCGAGCATTCGGACGACCGTCTCTACGCCAAAGTGCTCACGGTGAGCGATGGCGTCTTCCACGGCACTCGCGACGACACCGGGGGTCGGGGTCTCGCTTCTCATCTCGCAGCTCACGGATTCGAGGTCGTCGAGCAGCGGGTGACGCAGGACGGGGCCGCTGAGGTGGCCCGTGCGTTGACCGAACTCAGCGATGGTTTCGCCGGCCTGATCGCGACGACCGGCGGCACTGGATTCGCCCCGCGGGACCAGACTCCGGAAGGCACGAGGGCTGTCATCGAACGCGAGGCGCCCGGTCTCGCGGAGGCGATGCGGCTCGTCAGCCCGTTCGGTCGGCTGTCGCGCGGCGTCGCCGGCATCCGGGCGAACGCGATCATCTGCAACACCCCCGGCTCGCCGAAGGGAGCGATCGAGCAGATCGACGCGATCATCGACGTGCTCCCGCACGCGCTCAGACTGTTGCACTCGGATCCCACCGAGCATTGATCGTCGACGCTCCTGCGAGGACGCGGCGTCCTGTGGTGGCGGTCAGGCGCTCGCTGCGGCGGGTATCAGATCGATCCGAAGTCCCTCGTAGTAGTGGTACTCGTTACGAATCGTGCCGTCGAGGCGCCATTTGATCAGCGCTGCGATGCCATTGAAGTCGTGGCGTCGACCGTATCGGTAACGTTCCTCGTACCGCCGGTTTCCGTTCGCGAAATAGCCGCACACTGCAGGTTGTCCCGGCGCTGGGTCGTGAAGGCGGCCGAGCCGGTAGTGACGGACTTGCTTGACATCACCGCTCGGCCGATAGCGCGAGTAGGCCGGCGTACGCGGCCCGGGATCCTCCAACTCGCCTCTGTCGAGCCAGGCCACGTACTCGAGCACTCCATTGTTCAACTTGCGGACGCGACCGGTGAACTCGTCGGGCACCTCGGATTCGGAGTGCACGTTGAGGGTCGCGACGAACCGGAACGACAGAGAGTTGGGCAGCAGGTCCACTGAAGGGGTTATCGAACACTTCGAGTCGGCCCTTGAGCGTCGCGGTCGTGTTCGACTGCCGATTCCCCTGCGTTGGGACGGCCTTTGGTCGCTAGTCTCGTCGGTCGTGCTGCGTCTTGTGCTTCCCAAGGGCTCGCTCGAACGGGCGACGTTCGAGTTGTTCGAGGCCGCGGACCTGGCGGTCAAACGGTCGTCGGCTGTCGACTACAAGGCGTCGATCGACGACCCTCGTGTCGACGAAGTGCGGATCCTGCGCCCGCAGGAGATCGCCGGCTATGTCGCCGAGGGCCTGTTCGACATCGGGATCACCGGTCGTGATTGGGTCGAGGAGACCGGAGCGCAGGTCGAAAGCCTCGGTGAATTGCAGTACTCCAAGGCCACATCCGATCCGGTGAGGGTCGTCGTCGCGGTAGCAGGTGACTCCACCGTCCACAGCGTCGAGGACCTGCGAGACGGCGTACGAGTGGCATCCGAGTATCCCGAGATGACGAAGCGGTTCTTCGCCGCCAAGGGCGTTCGTGCCGACGTCCGGTTGTCGTATGGCGCCAGCGAGGCGAAGATCCCGGACATTGCCGATTGCGTCGTCGACATCACCGAGACGGGACGCGCCCTTCGTGCCGCCGGCCTGCGTGTGATCGACACGATTCTCGTCAGCTACACCGAGGTCGTCGCGAATCCCGTCAGTTTCGCCGACCCGGTGAAGCGTCGGGCGATGGACCAGTTGATGACACTGCTCAACGGGGCGCTCGAGGCGCGGGGCAAGGTGCTGTTGAAGCTGAACGTCACCGGTGCGCAACGTGACGCGGTGCTGTTGGTGCTGCCGGCCGAGAAGTCGCCGACGGTCAACCAGCTCGCCAATGGTGACTACGCGATCGAGACCGTGGTCGAGAAGAACGGCATCAACCGGCTGATTCCCTCACTGCGAGATGCCGGAGCGACCGACCTGCTCGAGATTCCGATCATGAAGATCGTGCACTGATGCGGGCCGGCAAGGTCGCCGAGTTCGATGACACCAAGGGCCTCGGCACGGTGACCGCCGACGACGGGACGGGTTACCTGTTCCACGCGATCGAGATCGTCGACGGCACCCGCACCATCGAGATCGGCCAAGCGGTCAGCTTTCAACCACTCGCCAGGTTCGGTCGATTCCAGGCTGGACAGATCCGCAAGGTGTGACATGGACGACCGGGAGCGTCGGATCATCGATGTCCTGATCGCCCTACAGCCCGGCGAGGTCAGCACGTACGGCGACATCGCGGACGTGGCCGGGTATCCGCGACACGCCCGTCTGGTCGGTCGGATTCTCCAGGTGACCGACGTCGACGTGCCGTGGTGGAGAGTGGTCAACTCCGCCGGCCGGCTTGTTCCGGGGCACGAGCGAGAACAGGCTGAATTGCTGCTCGAGGAGGATGTCATCGTCCACGATGGCCACGTCAGATCCGCTCCGCACGGCCGATTCGGTGCCACCTGACCGGCGTCGGCCGGTCGGTAGGAGTCGACAGGGTTCGGGCGTTCGGCTCAGTGGTCGTCGGTGGGGGATGACTGGCCCGTGTGGGCCTTGACGCTGACGAACGCCATCCGGATATTGGCGAGGGCGTCGTGCATGGCCGGCGCATCCTCGCCGAGTCGGTGGCCGAGGCCGTCGACGAGCAGCGCGAGGGCGTCGATCGCAAGCGATGCCGACACCAGATCGGGCGTGTCGGACGACAGGTGGATCGCCGCCAGTTCGTAGAGGCCCATCACATGGTTGGTGACCACGACCTCGGCAGGCACTTGCGACAGTCGCGCTCGCGCATCTGCCATCGCCGCCTCGATCTCGGCGGCCTGATCGGCGCTCTCGAACGGCTCATCCGTGCTGGTCACGTCGGTTTCATCACTCACCTGCGCTACCCTATCGAGGTCGGCCGTTCCGGCGACCGGCACACAATCGAAGCGAAGTGGGGCAGCAACACCGGCTCCCACCCGGCCACCAATCATCGAACAACGATGATCGGGTGCGTCCAGGTTGATGATGATCACGGCGATCGGGCCGTCCGTCGATACGGGCATCCCTGTCGGTCTGCTCCGCATTGACTTCGCGTCGAGCAGGCCCGTAACAGCGACATGGGAGGCTCAGCCCATTGCACAGGAGTGATCAGTCATAGCACCGCCGAAGAGCGACCAACACCGCGTCAACGACCGAATCAGGGCCCGCGAGGTCCGTTTGATCGGTCCCGACGGCAATCAACTCGGGATCAAAGCAGTTCCCGAAGCGCTCCGGATGGCCCGTGGGCTCGACCTCGACCTCGTCGAAGTCGCTCCGATGGCTAACCCTCCGGTGTGCCGGATCATGGATTATGGAAAGTTCCGGTACGAAGAGGCGCAGAAAGCCAAGGAAGCGCGGCGCAAGACCATCCATGTCACGATCAAGGAAGTCAAGTTCCGTCCCAAGATCGGCAAGGGTGACTTCGACACCAAGATGCGGCACCTCATCGAGTTCATCGAGGAGGGCCACAAGGTCAAAGTCACCCTGCAGTTCAGGGGCCGAGAGATGGCGCACCCCGAGTTGGGGCGCAAGATCCTCGACGACGTGATCACGACGGTCGGCCCGATCGCCAAGGTTGAGAGCCAAGCCCGCATGGAAGGTCGCAGCATGACGCTCGTGTTGTCGCCCGACAAGAAGGCTCAAGAGGCGATCAAGAAAGCGGCGGAGGAAGCTCAGAAGAAGGCAGCGATCGAAGCCGCTCGAGCCGCTGAGGCCTCCGACACCGACGAAGCAACCCCACCACACGAAGCTCCCATCGAGGAGCCTCTAGCAGCAACGGTTTCTGCAGAACTCGCCCAAGAGCCTGCAGCAACCATCGAGGCGGACGCCGATCAGGCCCCGACCGAAGTTCCAGGAGACAACTGATGCCGAAGATGAAGACATCGAAGACCGCCGCCAAGCGGTTCAAGAAGACCGCCAACGGTCAGCTGCGTCACGAGCAGCAGAACAACCAGCACAAGTTCGAGTCGAAGACGTCGAACCGCAAGCACCGTCTCGACCGTGACGCCGACGTGCACCCGACCGACGCCAAGAAGATCAAGCGCCTCCTCGCCGAGCGCTGATCCACACACTGATCAGCATCGACTGACCGAAACAAGGAGACAACAAGATGGCACGCGTCAAGCGCGGTGTGGCTGCCAAGAAGCGCCACAAGAAGGTACTCAAGCAGGCCAAGGGTTACTACGGCAACAAGAGCCGTTCGTTCCGGGCCGCCAACGAGCAGGTGCTCCACAGTGGGCAGTACGCATTCCGCGACCGGCGTGCGAAGAAGGGCGAATTCCGTCGTCTGTGGATCCAGCGGATCAATGCCGGATGCCGTCAGAACGACATGAGCTACAGCCGGTTCATCGCGGGGCTCAATGCCGCAGGTATCGAGGTCAATCGCAAGGTGCTCGCCGACCTGGCGATCACCGACGCGGCCGCTTTCTCGGCACTCGTGGCCCAGGCCAAGGCTGCCCTCTGAAGGCCTCGCTCTGAGCGAACAACTGACCTTCAACAATCCGAAGGTTCAACGACTGCGACGCCTCCTGGGGCGTCGCAGTTCGCGTTCTGACGACGGCGCGTTCGTCGTCGAGGGAGCGATCCTGATCTCGGAGGCGATCTCGGCCGGGTGGTCGGTCGAGGCCGAGTTCACGGCGCCGGGAGCGCAAGCGGTCTCGGGCGCGCCGGTGCACGTGTTGGCCGAGGGCGTGATCGAACGGGTCGCGTCGACCGAGCGCCCGCAACCGAATCTGGCAGTAGTGAGCACGCCTGGTTCCCCCGGGCGGCTGGACGATGCGTCGTTCGTCGTCGTCGTCGACCAGCTCAATGATCCTGGCAACCTCGGCACGATCCTGCGTTCGTCCGAGGCGGCCGGAGCCGATGCCGTCGTGTTGACACCTGGTTCGGTCGATCCTTACAACCCGAAGGTCGTGCGGGCCAGCGCTGGGGCGTTGTTCCACGTTCCGGTCGTGGGCGCAACCCTCGATGAGGTCCGTGCGGCGGGCCTCAGGATGATCGGCACGTCGTCGCATCGAGGACTTCGGCATACCGACATCGATTGGACAGGTCGCATCGCGATCGTGCTCGGCAACGAGGCCCACGGGTTAGCGGACGACAGCCTCGTCGACGCCTGGGTTCGTATCGAACACCGCGGCCGAGCCGAGAGTCTCAACGTAGCGATGGCCGCCACGCTCCTCGTGTTCGAAGCGGCCCGCAAGCGCTGACGTGGATGGCCCTAGGGGCCGACTTCAACGGTCGTCGACGAGGTGGTCGACGTCGAAGGAGCGATCGTCGTGGTGCTCGTGGTGGTCGTTGTGGTGGTCGTTGTGGTGGTCGTGTTCACCGGTGTCGTGGTAGTCGTTGTGGTGGTGGCCAGTGTCGTTGCCGGCATCGTGGCCGGCGGGAGTGGGCTCGGGTTCGGGATCGGTTGCTTCGACAACAGTGCAGCAATGACATCGCGGATGAACGAGACGCGAACATCGGTCGCAGCCCTCGTCAGGTGGACCTGGTCGACGTACGAACTGGCATCGGTCGCCGGTGCCATACGCGCCCAGTCGGCGAGCACACAGCGAGGCACCCCGCTGCACCATCGGCGCAAGGCGTCCGAGTAGGCCGCCTGCGTTGCGACCTGACGGCTGCCGGGTCGAGCCTGTGAGGTGACGACGATCACAGGTCGTTCGCCGGCGAAATCGAACGCCCGCTCCCAGTGGTCGATCCACTGCTGTTCGGTGTACAACCCGGCGTCATTGGTGCCGAGCGCCACGACGACCGCGTCGCCGAGGGCGCCGGCGTCCGACCACAACTCGAGCAGTTCGAGTCCGGCAGGTGCGCATGTGTCATTGCCGGGCTCGGGCTCCGGCAGCAGCGTGAGTGACCGGGTGCCCTTCGCTCGGCATTGCCATCCGAATGTCAACGATCGCCCGCCGACCGCGTCGACGGCCGATGCGCACCCGACCTCGGCGAGTCGTGCTTCCTGCAGTCGTTCCGCCCCTGCCAGCAGCGAATCACCGACCACCGACACCTGGCAACCGTCGGCACCGCCGTCACCGATCGTCGGGATCGGCCAGAGGGGCAGCCAGTTCGAACGACCGATATCGAGCAGCGCGAGCATCGTTCTGGTGGCGTGATCGGCGTCACCGGTTGCGGGTAGACCGACGAAACGCTGAAATGCTTCGACGGCAGAGCTGGTGGATGGTCCGTATCGACCATCCGGGACCAAGTCGGATCCGGTGACACTGTTGAGTATCCGCTGGAGCAAGGCGACATCGCTCCCGATGTCGCCCTCGGCGAGCGTGGGCAGCAACCCGACCTCGTCGGGATCCGAACTCCACGTGACCGGCTGGCCCGCAGAGGGTGTCGCGGGCCCGTCCGTCGAGGTAGCGGCGGCCCCCACGTCGGACGAGGTGGATGGCGCTGACGTGGATGATGCCGACGTGGATGGGGTTCGCTCCGCCTGCGCCTGAGCGAGCGGAGAAGTGCCGTCGTCGCCGAATGCGGCGTCGGCGTTGTGTGCGCCTGAATCGGCCCGCGTCATCGACAACACGATGATGAGCGCGACCGCGATGGCGATCGCGGTCGCCCCGGCCAGCACGGTGCTACGTCGAATCACCGGAGCGCTCCTCATCGACCCCACGCCCCGACGATACGGGCCCAGCCGGCCCGCGCGGTGGTCACTGCGAAGTCAACGAGCCGATCGTCACGGCGAAGGTGGTTGGTCGGGGGACGTGGCTCGGCCTAGTCTTCAGGCTCGTGACGACGGCCCAGCGATTTCGGTGCCCCGGGTGGACAGCCCGGGGACGGTGACGCCGACAGCATCGCGCGCCCGCACCTGAGTCCATCCGGGGATGAGCTTCGTAGTTCCCGTACGCTCGTCGTGTTGAAAGGACTTCCGTGATCGACGATATTCGTGCTGCCCGTGACGCAGCACTCGCCTTGGTCGAAGATGCCGATTCGCTCGAATCGGTCTCGGCGCTCGATACCCAGTTGCTCGGCAAGAAGGGCCAGTTGGCGGTACTCAAGACCCAGCTCGGCAGTCTGGCGACCGTCGACGAGAAGAGGGCGGCCGGACAAGCCGTGAACGAGGCGGTGCAGGTGGTGTCGACTGCGCTCGAGCATAGGTTGGTAGAGCTTCGTGAAGCCGCAGTATCTCTGCGGGTGCAGGCCGAGCGACTCGATCTCACCGAATACGTGGGCAAGCCGACCCGCGGCCACGCCCATCTCGTCACCCAGGCATGGGAACGGCTCGAGGATGTCTTCATCGGGCTCGGTTTCCAGGTGGCCGAAGGCCCCGAGGTCGAGACCGATTGGCACAACTTCGAGGCGCTCAACATGGGGGAGGGGCATCCTGCCCGGGGCGAGTTCGACACCCTGTTCGTCGACTGTGCTCCCGCCGGTGGCGAACCCGGCCGTACGGTCTTGCGTACCCACACGTCTCCGGTGCAGATCCGAACCATGCTCACGCAAGAGCCGCCGATCTACATCGTCGCCCCGGGCCGGGTGTTTCGTCGCGATACCCCCGACGCGACCCACATGCCGGTGTTTCACCAGATCGAGGGCCTGGTGATCGATCGTGACATCACCATGGCCGACCTGGCCGGCACGATCGAAGCGTTCACCAAGGCATTCTTCGGTGCCGGGTTCACGTCGCGATTGCGCCCGTCCTACTTCCCCTTCACCGAGCCATCCGCGGAGTTCGACATCCAACGTCCTGACGGTTCCTGGCTCGAGTTGGGTGGATGCGGGATGGTGCACCCCAACGTCCTGGCTGCCGGCGGTCTCGATCCCGAGGAGTGGAGCGGATTCGCTTTCGGCTTCGGTATCGATCGGATGGCCGTGATGCGACACCAGGTCGCCGACATCCGTGACATGTACGTCAACGACATCCGCTTCATCGAGCAGTTCTGAGCAGGGAAACGACATGAAGATTCTTCTCTCCTGGCTCAACGAGTACGGCGACTTCGCCGATCCCACCGACGATGCGGCGGTGCAGCGGCTTGCCGATGTCATGACGGGGCTCGGTCTCGAGGTCGGCGACATCGCCCGGGTCGGCGCCACGGTCGACGGCGTGATCACCGCTCGGGTCGAACGTCTCGTTCAACACCCCGACGCGGCCAAGGTGCAGCGCGTCTACGTCGACGCCGGTGACGGGCACGAACGGCATGTCTGGTGCGGTGCTTTCAACATGGCCGAGGGCGACATCGTGCCGCTCGCAACGTTGGGCACGTCGATGCCCAACGGCATGACGATCGAGCGTCGCGGCATTCTCGGCATCGATTCCGAAGGAATGTTGTGTGCGCCCGACGAGCTTGGGCTCGGCAGCGACCACAGCGGCATTCTCATCCTGCCGGAGGGAACCCCGTTGGGTGTGCCCTATGGCGAGGTGCTCGGCGTTCGGGCCGACGTCCTGTTCGATCTCGATGTCACCCGTAATCGACCTGATTGTTGGGGCTACGTGGGCATCGCTCGTGACGTGGCAGCACGGTTGGGCGTCGAGTTCCGGCCGCCCTCTCCCGTGCTCCTCGCCGACGGCGACCAGCGCTCGGCGCCGATCGAGCTCGTCGACGGCGACAGGTGCGGTCGCTTCACCAGCATCGTGCTCTCGGGTGTGCACATCGCTCCCGGTGCCGACTGGATGCAACGGCGTCTCGCGGCTGCGGGCATGCGCCCCATCAGCAACGTGGTCGACGTGTCGAACTATGTGATGCTCGAGCTCAATCAGCCCAACCATGCATACGACCTCGACACGCTGGGTGGTGGCGGTTTCCGAGTGCGTGTCGCGGACGAGGGCGAGCAGATGCGAACCCTCGATGGTGAGACTCGCACGTTTACCTCGAGCGACCTGCTGATCTGCGATGCGCACGACGAACCGATCGGCATCGGCGGCGTGATGGGCGGCCTCGATACCGAGATCACCGAGGCCACGACGACGGTGGTGCTCGAGATCGCGTGGTTCCACTACCTGAGTGTGCTGCAGACCTCAGCGCGACTCGGGCTGCGGTCCGAGGCGTCGGCCCGGTACGAGCGCGGTTGTGATCCGTACATCATCGAGACGGCCCAGGCCCGCTTCGTCGAGTTGTTGCGTGAGACGTGTCCGAACCTGGTCGTCCACGCCGGCATGGTCGACGCGCGGGGGCCGGGGCTGCCATCGCTCGAACGCTCGACGACCGTTCGAATTTCTGAGGTCAACCGCATCCTCGGCACGCGACTGGTCGCCGACGATCTGCCAGGCCTGCTCGATCCGATCGGGTTCACCGTCGATGGAGACGGCGACACGAGGCGTGTGGCGATTCCGTCCTGGCGCCCGGACAGCGATGTCGAGATCGACGTGATCGAGGAAGTGGCGCGTCACCACGGCTACGCCAATCTTGGCAAGACCGTGCCCAAATCGACGGTGCACGGCAACTTGTCGGTCCGTCAGCAACGTCGTCGCGAGCTGCGAGACCTGTTGCTCGGCCTCGGCATCTCCGAGGCGATGCCGAACCCATTCCTCGCACCCGACACCTTGTCCAAGGCCGGAATCGAAGGGCCCACGATCAGCATCACCAACCCGCTCGTCGTCGAAGAGAGCGTGCTCCGCACCTCGCTGCGCCCCGGCCTGCTCGAATCGATCGCCTACAACGAGTCGCATCGCCGGCCGAGGGTGAAGCTGTTCGAGATCGGTCATGTCTATCCGCCGGGGTCCGGTGAACTTCCTGACGAGTACGAAGCGCTGTGCGTCGTGTTGGCCGGGGCGGATGCGCCGGCGGCAATGGCGGTGTGGCGCGAGATCTCGAACTCCCTGGGCGTCGGTGCACGGATCGACCAGGATCGGGTGCCGCCCGGCCTGCACGCAACCCGCTCGGCGACGCTGCAGGCCGGCAAGAACCCGACGGGTGCCGTCGGTGAGGTCGACCCGCGGGTGCTGTCGCGTTTCGAGGTCGCCGAACGCGTCGCAGTTCTCGAGTTGAACCTCGACGAGGTCTTGGGCCGGGAGCCCAAGCCGGCCGCATGGAAACCCGTGAGCCGGATGCCGTCGAGCGATCTCGATCTCGCGTTCGTGATGGACGACACGGTGCCGGCCGAGAAGCTCGACAAGGCCATCCGTCAAGGCGCCGGAAGCCTGCTCGTCGATCTCGAGCTCTTCGACGTATTCCGCGGGAGCTCACTTGGCGATGGCAGACGCAGCCTGGCATTCCGATTGCGATTGCAGGCCGCCGATCGAAACCTGACCGATTCCGACATCGCTGATGTCCGACGCGGGGCCGTCGCGGCGGCAGCCAAGCTCGGCGCGGAGCTGCGTGGCTGACAGCGATGGCCGGTGAACTCGATCTGGCGAAGATGTTGGCATCCCTCGACGTCGAACAACGTCCGGGCCGTTTCACCTTCGTCACGGGTGAGTGGCCGGCACTTCGGCCGGTCGCCCGGGCAACGATTTCCGAGTCCGAGGGTCTCACCCTGGTGGTCACCGTCGAGGACGCCGTCGCCGTCGGTGCTCCGATCGATTTCGAAGCTGCGTGGCTCACGCTGACGGTCTGGAGTTCTCTCGAGGCGGTCGGTCTGACTGCGGCGGTCAGTCGAGTGCTCGCCGATGCGGGCATCGCGTGCAATGCCTTGGCCGGATACCACCACGATCACTTGCTCGTACCGTTCGACCGGGTTGACGACGCAATCCGGTTGCTGCGGGCCCTGAGTTCCGGCTGACAGCTCGGCATCGGTCGCGACGAGACCGACGCACCCTTCGCACGCCGTTCGGGTCGACGAGACCCAGGGTGTCCAGTCGGTACCCGTCCGCTGGCCGGCATCGGCCGGGAGACGACCGGTCAGTTGGCGCTGAGGTCGTCGGGCACCTCGGCCAGCCATGCCAGCCGTCCGCCTTGGCGACGCAGCACGCTACGCCACAGTTCGCCGGGGTCCCTGGCGAAGACATCGCCGGGCTCGGCGTCGAGCACGAGCCAGGCGCCGGCATCGATCTCTCCTTCGAGCTGCCCGGGGCCCCAACCCGCGTACCCGCGAAACACTCGGATCGCTTCGACGCTGGCAGCAACGAGCGCGGGATCGGTCGTGAGGTCGGCAGACGCAACCTGCCCGGCCACCGGTGAGAGCTCGTCGCTCGGTTCGGTGATCGATTCCTTGGCGAGCGCGAGCGCGATCAACGCTTCGGGTTCCACCGGGCCGCCGTCGAAGACCGCGCCGGGTGAAGCCTGCAGGTCGTGCCAACGGTCCAGTGGCTCGGCCAATAGTTCCTCTGTCGGACGGTTCAGCACCACGCCGAGGGCTCCCTCTTCGTGATGCTCGAGCATGTAGACCACGGTACGGTCGAAGTTCGGATCCTCCAGCGGAGGCGTCGCAACGAGCAATCGTCCCTTCGTCAGCACGGCACCGGGTATCACCTGGACATTCTGCCGGTCGATCGGCTCCTCTCCGCACCTCCCGATAGTGGATGACAATACAGAAGCGTGTATAGTCATGCGTCTATGGTTCAGGTCGGCATCATCGGCGCCTCGGGCTTCACCGGCGCTGAACTCCTTCGCATTGCGGCACAGCATCCTGACTTCGACGTGGTGTACGCCACCGGTGACTCCCAGGCCGGAGTGCGCGCCGCCGAGCTGTATCCGAGCCTCGCCGGGGTCTACCCGGACCTGATGTTCGAGGAGTTCGACCTCGGTCGCGCCCGCGGCTTGGATCTGGTCTTCCTCGGTCTTCCGCACGAAGCCTCGATGGCGATGGCCCCGCAGTTGATCGGCCACGTCGGATGCATCGTCGACCTGTCAGCTGCCTACCGGCTGAAAGACCCGGCCTGTTATCCGATGTATTACGGGTTCCGACATGATCAGCTCGGGCTGCTCGACGAGGCCGTGTACGGGCTGCCCGAACTGCACCGGAACGACCTGAAGGGTGCGGCGTTGATCGCGACGCCCGGCTGCCACGTGACCACGGCCGTGCTCGCGTTGCGCCCATTTGTCGAGGCCGGGCTCGTCGACCGCCAGGGCGTGATTGTCGACACGATGACGGGTATCACCGGCGCCGGCCGAAAGCCGACGCACACGAACTTGTTCACCAGCATCGATTCGAACGTCGAGGCCTACGGGTTCCTCACTCATCGACATACGCCGGAGATCGAACAGGAACTCGAGGCACAGGTGTTGTTCACGCCGCATCTCGTTCCGATGAGCCGTGGTTTGCTCGCCACCTGTCACGCGCGGCCGGCGGACGGGGCGACACTCTCGACAGGTCTACTGCTCTCGGTGTTGCGCGACCGGTGGGCGGGTGAACCGTTCGTCGTGGTCACCGATGGTTCGCCGTCGACGAAGGCGACGCTCGGATCGAATGCGGTGCACGTCACGGCGCGCTATGACGAACGCACCCACACCGTCCTCGCCATCGCAGCGCTCGACAATCTCACCAAGGGGGCGTCGGGTGGGGCAGTTCAGGCAGCCAACGTCGCGCTCGGCCTCGACGAGACCGCCGGGCTCACGAAGATCGGCATCGCGCCATGATCGATGCTGTCGACATGGACGCCGCAGCCCTGAAAGCCGCCACTCTGGTCGAAGCGTTGCCATACATCAGACGCTTCGCCGGCAAGACGGTCGTGGTGAAGTACGGCGGCAATGCGCTGGCGGGCACCTCTGAGCACGATGCGCTCGCCCTGTTCGCAGAAGACGTCGTGTTGATGCGGCTCGTGGGTATGCAACCCGTCGTCGTCCACGGTGGCGGCCCGCAGATCAGCGAGATGATGCTCCGATTGGGCAAGCAGACAGAATTCGTCGATGGGTTGCGGGTGACCGACGCTGAGACCGTCGACATCGCACGGATGGTGTTGAAAGGGCAGGTCAACCCACAGCTGGTCGCGGCGATCAATGTTCACGGAAACTACGCGGTCGGTGTCAGCGGGGTCGACGGAGGGTTGATTCGGGCCCAGGTCCGAGATCCTGATCTCGGCTTCGTCGGAGATGTCACCTCGATCAACCCGGGAGTGTTGCGGGGCATGCTCGACAACGAGTTCATCCCCGTGATCGCCACGATCGGGTCCGATGAGCACGGCCAGGCCTACAACATCAACGCCGACACCGTGGCCGGAGCCATCGCTGAGGCGCTCGGTGCGGAGAAGCTCGTCTATCTCACCGACATCGAAGGGCTCCGTCGCCAAGTCGACGACCCCGCCAGCCTGATTCGTCAGACGACGGCGAACGAGCTCGAAAGCCTGGTCGCCGACGGAAGTATCGCCGGCGGCATGATTCCGAAGGTCGCCAGCTGCGTCCACGCGGTGCGCAACGGGGTGCACAACGCCCACATCCTCGATGGACGAATCGCCCACGTCCTGCTTCTGGAGATCTTCACCGACTCGGGCATCGGCACCATGATCAAGGGCTCCGAACCACAGGAGGGCACCACGTGAACGCTCATACATTCGACACGACCGGGATCGAGCATTGTCCGTTCATGCCGGTCTTCGGCGCGCCGGCGCTCAACATCGAACGTGGCAGGGGCACCGAAGTCTGGGACACCGATGGGAAGCGCTATCTCGATTTCCTCTCGGGCATCGCGGTCACGTCACTCGGTCATGCCAACCCCGTGGTCGCGGACGCGATCTGTCGTCAGGCGTCGACGCTGCTGCACGTGAGCAATTTCTTCACCAATCCACAGGCAACGGCAGCGGCGATCAAGGTCAACGAGTTGCTCCAACAGGCCACCGGCCACGCCGGACAGTTGTTCTTCACCAATTCAGGGGCGGAGTCCAACGAGTGCGCGCTCAAACTGGCCCGGAAATGGGGCGGGCGCGGCCGGCACACCGTGGTCAGTGCCTTCGGCAGTTTCCATGGACGCACGCTCGCAACGCTCGCGGCAACAGGACAGCCCGCCAAACACGAGCCGTTCGCTCCGATGCCAGAAGGATTCAAACATGTCGCGTGGGGTGATCTCGACGCATTGAGGGCCTCCGTCGATGGCTCGGTCGCAGCGGTGATCATCGAGGCGATCCAAGGAGAGGGCGGGGTCAACCCGGCTCCGGATGGTTATCTCCAGGGCATTCGAGATCTCTGCGACGAAGTCGGTGCCCTAATGATCATCGACGAGATCCAGACCGGGTTTGCTCGCACCGGTGAGTGGTTCGGATTCGAGATCGACGGGGTCAGCCCCGACGTGGTCACACTGGCCAAGGCGATGGGCAACGGGATGCCGATCGGGGCATGCTGGGCCCGCAAAGACGTGGCAGCAGTGTTCCAGCCCGGCGATCATGGCAGCACTTATAGCGGCACCGCGCTGGCGACGGCGGCCGTCAGCGCGGTCGTCGACGAGATGCGTCGGATCGACGCGCCACGACTCGCCACCCAACAGGGCGAGCGGCTCGCCGGCCTGCTGGCTGAGCTACCGCAGGTCGAGTCGGTTCGCGGCGCCGGTCTGATTCTCGGTGCGCAGCTCGTCGAGGGCATCTCCGCCCCCGATGTCTACCGGTCGCTGCTCGATGCCGGATTGATCTGCAATGCGGTCAATGCGACCACCTTGCGGTTCCTGCCGCCGATCACCGTGACCGACGACGAGTTGACCGAGGCGACGAGCATGATCGCCCACGCGTTGAACGGGGTGTCGTCATGAGCCGATCCTTCCTGAACATCACCGATCTGTCGGCCGAAGAAGCCCGCCTGGTCCTCGAGATCGCCGAACGTCCGATCGTCGCGCTCGGCCGCCCATTGGAGGGTCGGGGTGCTGCGCTGATCTTCGAGAAGCCGTCGAACCGAACGCGTCATTCGATGGAGATGGCCGTGTTCCAGCTCGGTGGACATCCCGTCTACACGCGTGGCGAGGAAGTGGGATTCGACAGTCGCGAGCCTGTCGAGGACGTCGCCAAGATCATGGAGGGTTATCACGGGCTGATCGCCGCCCGGGTGTTCTCGCATTCGATCGTCGAACGCCTGGCCGCGGCAACGAGCGTGCCGGTCGTCAATATGCTGAGCGACTGGTCACATCCGCTGCAAGGTCTCGCCGACGCTCTGACGATGCAGCAATGCCTCGGTGGACTCGACGGTCGTACCGTCGCCTACGTCGGCGACTACAACAACGTGGCCCGGTCCTTGTGCGAAGTGTCAGCGATGCTCGGGATGCATGTCCGTCTCGCATGCCCGACCGGTTTCGACGCTGATGTGGCCGAACTCGAACGCATCCTCCTGTTGGGTGCGCCCTCGGTCGAGCAGTCGACTCGGCCCTCTGACGCGGTCGCCGGGGCCCATGCTGTTCACACCGACACGTGGGTGTCGATGGGGCAGGAAACCGAGAAGGAAGCTCGCCGTCAGGCCTTCGAGGGCTACCGCGTGGACGATGCAATGATGTCGTTGGCCGACCCGTCGGCGGTGTTCATGCATTGCATGCCCGCATACCGTGGCTTCGAGGTCAGTGCCGAGGTGATGGACGGCCCACGCAGCGTCGTGTTCCAACAGGGTCACAATCGGTTGCACAGTGCGCGTGCAGTGATGGCATTCCTGTTGGGGGTTCGCTGATGTCGCCGATGCGGGTGCAGGGCAGCGCGCCGAGGGGCGGGCCGAACAATGCCTGTTGCGCTCGGTTGCCCGGAGGAATCGGCCGGTTCCGGAACGCGAAGGGTGTGTCCCGATGAGCAAGGTACAACGCCAGCAGGCGATCGCCCGCCTGATCGAACAGCACTCCGTCACCAACCAACCTCAGTTGGTCGAGTTGCTGGCCGACGAGGGAATCGCCGCCACGCAGGCGACCGTGTCTCGCGATCTGGAAGACCTCGGTGCCGTGAAGGTGCGCGTGCCGGGCGGTGCGACGGTGTATGCGGTACCAGAGTTTGCGCCCGAGCGCGTTGCGCCTCTCGATCAGCTTCGACGGGTGATGGGCGAATGGGTCGCTGAGGTGACGCACTCCGCCAATCTGGTGATCGTGCGCACTCCGCCTGGATGTGCCCACGTCGTGGCGTCGGCCCTCGACCGCAGCGGCATCGAAGGATTGCTGGGCACCGTCGCCGGCGATGACACGATGATGTGTGTGGCGACCGAATCGGTCGGTGGTCATCAGCTGGCTGCGGCGATGCGCGAGCTTGCCGGGATCGAAGGAGTAGCCGAATGAGTGGCGTGTCGGAACATCCAGCAGCGCCGGCTGATGCCGGTGGTTCGACGTTGTGGCACGGGCGTTTCGAGGGCGGTCCCGACGCGGCGTTGATGGCTTACACCGTCAGCTTGCCCTTCGATCGACGGATGTGGCACGACGACATCGTCGGATCGCGGGTGCATGTGGGTGGGCTGTCCAGGGTGGGCCTGTTGACCCACCGCGAGCGCGACGACGTGCTCGCCGCTCTCGACCGGGTGCACTCGGAGATGGCCGAAGGTCGATTCGAGTTCCTGCCTTCCGACGAGGATATTCACACCGCTGTCGAGCGTCGTGTCACCGAACTCGCCGGACCGGCAGGCGCCAAACTCCACACGGCGCGCAGCCGCAACGATCAGGTCGCCACCGATCTGCGACTGTGGTGCAAACGCGAACTCGTCGAGGTCGCGCGGGGGCTCTACGACATGCAGCAGGTGTTGCTCACCAGGGCGATCGAGGCAGGTGGCACCTACCTGCCGGGGTACACCCATCTGCAGCGTGCTCAGCCTGTTCTGCTGTCCCATCACCTCCTCGCTCATGGCTGGGCGTTCGGGCGCGACATCGACCGGTTGTTGTCCACCGTCGATCGCCTCGATGTGTCGCCGCTCGGCGCAGGCGCGTTGGCGGGTACGTCTTTGCCGATCGATCCGGCGGGAAATGCTGCGGAACTCGGTTTTGCTCGTTCGTTCGACAACTCGCTCGACGCCGTCAGCGACCGCGATTTCGTCGCGGAGGCGCTGTTCGATCTGGCTCTGATCGGGGTCCACCTCAGTCGGATCGGTGAGGAGTGGGTGCTGTGGACCACCGAGGAGTTCGGCTTTGCCAAGCTCGACGACGCGTTCGCTACTGGCTCGTCGATG
>JAHEDX010000137.1 GCA_024641005.1 Acidimicrobiaceae bacterium | reverse complement strand
TTCCGGAGCAAGCTCCATGGATCCCGTTCGACTTGCATGTGTTAAGCACGCCGCCAGCGTTCGTCCTGAGCCAGGATCAAACTCTCCAACAAAAGCCTGTCGTCAGCGTTGGCGGTTGCCGCTACTGACGATCGACATGTCGTCGAGCGCAGTACCGATTGGAATATTCGTTACTGCGACCTTGACGTTGTATTACTTGTTGCCACCGACAGGGTATGTCGATGGCAGAATTGACAGACAGGTTCATCTCACGGACACCCCGAAGGGTGTTCGCCCTGAAGACCTGCCCGCACTGGCGTTCTGTCTTCTCTTCCGTTTTCAAGGAGCCGAAGCTCGGGCACATCTTGGCGGCGGTGTTCTGCCTGCTTGGCTTGGTGCCGGTGGCCCTTCCGGAGGCTGTGATGCCTGCCGTGGGGCGAAGAGAAACACTAGCCCCGCCGGTAGTGCCACACAACCCGTCTCAGGAAAAAACTTCCACGAGGTGGTGGGACTTCTTGCCGCGCTGCAGCAGCAGGTAACGGCCATGGAGAAGGGCATGGTCACTGAGCTGGGCATTCGCGTCGATCTGGCTCCCGTTGCAGCGGTACCCGGCGCCCTCGAGCGTGCGGCGCGCATCGCTCTTGGATTGTGCCAAATCGGCCCCGACCAACACCTCCACGACGTCCGCGAGTTGCACACGTGTCATTCTCGATGACGGCACCTCTCGTGCTACTGCCTCGAGCGCTGCCAGCGACGCCTGTGTCGGATCGCCCCCGAACAGCACATCGGCGGCCTCGTCGGCTGCGGCCGCGGCGGCCTCGCCGTGCACGAGCGATGTCAGTTCGCGCGCCAACGCACGCTGCCCGCGACGTTCGTGGGGCGCGATCAGATGGTCGGCGATGACCGCCTGGACCTCGTCGAGCGGTCGAGTGGAGAATCGCAGCAGGTAGTCGACGATCGCGTCGTCACCGGCCTGGATCCAGAACTGACGGAACTGATAGGGGCTCGTCTTGTCGGGGTCGAGCCACACTGCACCATCGGCCGTCTTGCCGAACTTGGTGCCATCGCTCTTGAGCAACAGCGGCCAGGTGAGGCCGTGGGCAGCGCCGCCGGCCGACTTGCGAATCAGATCGATGCCTGCGGTGATGTTTCCCCACTGATCGGAACCACCCATCTGCAACTCGACGCCGTGAGCCACGTACAGATGACGGAAGTCGTTGGCCTGGAGCAGCATGTAGCTGAACTCGGTGTACGAGATGCCCACCTCGCTGGACAGCCGGTTCTTGACCGACTCCTTGGCCATCATCTGGTTCACGGTGAGGTGCTTGCCGACATCACGCAAGAAATCCAGCATGCTGGTGCCCGCAGTCCAATCTGCGTTGTCGACGAGCGTCGCCTGGAACGGACCCGGCTCGAAATCGAGAATGCGCTCCAACTGGGACTTGATCCGATCGACGTTGTGCTGCAGCTCCTCGCGCGTCAACAGATTGCGTTCTTCCGACTTACCGCTCGGGTCACCGATCATCCCGGTCGCTCCACCCGCCAGAGGAAACGGCCGGTGACCGGCGAGCTGGAACCGGCGTAGACCGAGCTGGCCCATGAGGTGGCCGACGTGCAGGGAATCAGCCGTCGGATCGAACCCCACGTAGACCCCGACCGACTTCTCCTTGAGTCGGGACCGCAAGAACTCGCGGTCGGTCGAATCGTGGATCAACCCACGCGCATCGAGATCATTGATCAGGTCCATAGCGCCAACGATGATGCCACGCCACAGCTCCGAATCGAGCGTCCGTTGCGTGCCAGCTACGGTCAGCGGCGTGGCAGACGTCGACGAACTCGCCAGACATTTCCGCAATCAAGCCATGACGATGGTCGAGCGGGCGCCATTTTCTGCAGAGATCTGCGCGGCCGTCGCCGAGGATCGCGAGATCGTCGAGCTGCTGCTCGCTGCGCCTCACGAACAGCGGCTCCCCGTCCTGCTCCTTGCGGCCATTCACGACCAGGTGCTCGGTGACCCCGCCTGCGAACTCGGCTCGTGGTACCCGACCGTGAGCAGATCACCCCGTACCGACCCCGTCGCCGGCGCACTGGCGAGACACTGCCGAACGCACGCCGTACAGCTTCGTCAGACGATCGGCACCCGGAGCACCCAGACGAACGAGGTCGGACGATGCGGATTGTTCGTACCGGCGCTCGGGTTGCTCGATGCCGAGGTGGGCCCGTTGGCACTCGTCGACATTGGCACGAGTGGCGGGCTCAACCTCCGACTCGACCGATACGAATACCACTACCGGCCGGGCGGTTCGGTCGGCGGCCCATCCACCGTTCGTATCGAGACGGGAACCCGTGGCCATCTGCCCATTCCTTCGGCTCTTCCCAGCATCTCCGGTCGCTTCGGGCTGGACCGCGAACCGGTCGACGTGACCGATCCGATCAGCGCCCGCTGGTTGACCGCTTGCATCTGGCCCGAACAGACCGACCGGTTCCGGCGCCTCTCGGCAGCGATCGAGATCGCCACCGAGCAACCAGTCGACGTCCGCATGGGCGATGCCGTGGACGACCTTGCCGACGTGACCCGTACCGCCGGTGCGCTGGGACATCCGGTCGTACTCAACTCGTGGGTCCTCAACTATCTGCCGATGCAGCGCCGGGCCGCGTACGTCGCCGAACTCGAGCAGATCGGCGCAGAGCGCGACATCACATGGGTGTACGCCGAATCACCGGCGCAATGCCCGGGGCTGCCGTTTCCCGATGCAATCCTCGGCGAGCACGTCACGGCCCTCATGTCGGTGAGATGGCGCCAAGGGCGCCGCAGTGTCGACTATCTCGGCCGCGCTCATCCTCATGGATATTGGCTGCACTGGGTTGGTCGGCCCTCGACGAATGCCCTCGCCGGATGAGGTCAACACGGGGTCCAGGCGAATATCGTTCCGCTCGTCATTCGCTGACCGCAACGGGAGAAAGCCATGCACCACAAGTTTCCAGAGCAGCGCGATGTCGATGAGGACGGTTGCGCCACCGCCACCTTGCTGGCCACGACACCGACCGGTGGCCAGCGATGAACGCTCCGATGATCACCCTCACCCGGCGGCTGCGTTCCACCCCGTTCACCAGCCGGATCGAGAGCTTCGGTGTGAAGACGTACACCGTCTACAACCACATGCTGCTCCCGACACAGTTCATCGGCGTCGAAGACGACTATTGGCACCTCCGACGATCAGTGCAAGTGTGGGATGTCTCGTGCGAGCGCCAAGTGGAACTCGTGGGGCCAGACGCGGCTCGTCTCGCTCAGTTGCTGACGGTCAGGAACCTGAGTTCGTTCGCGGTCGGTCGGTGCGCGTATGCACCCGTCGTCGATCATGATGGGCATCTGATCAACGACCCGGTCCTGTCGCGTCTCGCCGACGATCGCTTCTGGTTGTCCGTATCCGACAGCGACGTCGTGTTGTGGGCGGGCGCGCTCGCACACGGGCTCGGACTCGACGTCAAGGTGTTCGAACCGGACGTGTGGCCGCTCGCGGTGCAAGGGCCACTGGCCGAGGACGTGGCTGCGGCCGTCTTCGGCGAGACCGTTCGAGAGATCAGATTCTTCCGCTTCGCTCCCCTGGCTTTCGAGGGACACGAACTGCTGGTCGCCCGAACCGGATGGAGTGCCCAGGGTGGGTTCGAGATCTATGTCGACGACGCCGAGCTCGGCGGCGCCCTGTACGACGCGTTGATGAAGGCCGGCGAGCAACACGACATTCGCCCAGGATGCCCGAACCTGATCGAGCGGATCGAGGCCGGCTTGATGACCTACGGCTCGGACGTCACCCGAGACGACACCGCGCTGGAGGCAGGCCTGGGGCGTTACTGCGCGCTCGACGCGCCGATCGATGCGATCGGCATCGAAGCGCTTCGCCGGCAAGCCTCGACCGGTTTGACCCGCCAGGTCGCCGGCCTGTTGATCGAGGGCGACCCCGTACCCGCCAATCGGAACCCCTGGCCGGTGACGGCCGGTGGCGAGATGGTGGGGTCGGTCACCTCGGCGGTGTGGTCCCCCCGACTGGGTGCCAACGTCGCTCTCGGCATGATCGCGATCGGACACACGCCTCCCGGGTCGAATCTCGTCGTCCAGGCACCCGACGGTGAACGTAGAGCCGTCGTGTCGGAAGTTCCATTTCCGGGCGCTTCGCAGCGCTGAACCGTTTGAGGCCCGGCTCAGGTGCCTGGCCCCACAGCTGACAGCCACGCGTCGCCCTCACCCGAACCGCGCAGGCGGACGACGTCGAGATGCCGGTGTCGTTCTTCGCTCAGGCACTGTTCGTACCGTTCGCACACGAGACCATGGGTCCGATCAGGTCCGCCAGCGAGCAGGCCGATGTGCTCGTGCCGCTACCACTCGGCCCGACGATCGACACCCGCCGCATCGAGCCACCGTGTCAGTCGGCGGCATCGACGACACGCCACCGCCACGGCACGTCCAGGGCCTTGCTGATGCCAACTCTCGGCCCGCTCACGGGATCGTTCGGCGGAGACGTGCCGTCGTCGTACACCCCTGGCCCCGAACCACGACACAGGTCGAGGCCGTTGTGACGTGCGTCGATCGCGAATGCCTGGCACAGCTTCGCGGGGCCGTCTGCGAGGCGCGGTCGGCCGGATCGTCGATCGCTCATCAACTGGACTCCTTCGAGCGGTCGCACTGCACGAACCAACACGGCGGCCCCCACCCCAGCAGGCCCGGTCACCACATTGGCGCAATGGTGCATCCCGTAGGTGAAATACACGTACAGGTGTCCAGGAGGGCCGAACATCACCGCATTGCGCTCCGTACGGCCTCGGTAGCTGTGACTGGCCGGATCGTCTTCGCGATACGCCTCGACTTCGACGATACGTCCCACACAATCGTCGTGTACGAACAACTTGTTGAGGAGCCACGGCGCGACCTCGACCGCATCGCCGGCGAGCAGCGAACGCGGTACTCGCCTCACTCGTCAGACCTCGAGGGTGGTCACGAGCGACGGACGAACTCGTCGTGTTCGGCACTGAGCATCGCCCGGTAACTCACCAGCTGAGCGCCGATCGCCTGGGGGCCGGCGCCACCAGGCGAGGTGCGTTGCCGCACACCGACCCCAGGTCCGACCAACGCGGCGGCGCCGTCATCGATCTGCTCGGCCGCGAGTCGAGCGAGACCGCCCTCGCCGGCGAGGTGGCGGCGCACCAACTGCCCGACGATCGCGTGGGCGTCACGGAATGGCGTGCCCCCTCGAACGAGGTACTCGGCGATGTCAGTGGCCGCGGTGACGTCGGAATCGGCAGCAGTCTGCATCGCGTCCGGAACGAAGGTGGCCGTCGCGATCATGCCCGTCAACGCAGCAACGGCGAGGTTGACCTGATCGACCGAGTCGAACAGGCCCTCCTTGTCCTCCTGCAGGTCGCGGTTGTACGCCAAGGGGAGGCCCTTGAGGGTGGCCAGCAACGAGGTGAGGTTGCCGATCAGCCGTCCGGTCTTGCCGCGGGCGAGTTCGGCGATGTCAGGGTTCTTCTTCTGTGGCAACATCGACGAGCCAGTAGCGAACGCGTCGTCGAGCTTGGCAAAGCCGAACTCCTCGGTGGTCCACAGCACCCACTCCTCACCGATCCGACTGAGGTGGACCCCGATCAAAGCCAGATCGAACAGCGCCTCCGCGACGAAATCGCGGTCGCTGACGGCGTCGAGCGAGTTGTCGAACGAACGAGCAAAACCGAGTTCCGCAGCATTTCCCGCCGGATCGATCGGCAAAGA
>JAHEDX010000136.1 GCA_024641005.1 Acidimicrobiaceae bacterium | reverse complement strand
CGACGCTCGTCCGACCCCGCCACGACGACGTCGAATACCACGTCGACCATTGGGGCGACCGGTTCGTGATCCTCACCAACCATGAAGCGGTCGACTTCCGGGTGATGCAGGCATCGCTCGACGACCCGGGCACCTGGACAGAACTGGTCGCCCACCAGGCCGGGCGTCGGATCACGAACATCGAACCGTTCGCCGACCACCTCGCCCTCCATGAATGGAACAACGCCCAGCCGGCGATCCGGATCGTGGCCCGAGACGGAGCCGAGTCGGTGTTGACGATCGACCCTGAACCGCACGACATCGAGTTCGGTCCGAACGAACAGTGGGACACCACCACCCTGCGACTCGTCCACCAGTCGTTGACGGCTCCGTCACGGGTGATCGATGTCGATGTGACCACAGGCGAGATCACGGTCGTCAAGCAGACACCGACGCCGAATGTCGACCTCGACCGCTACGTCGCCCAACGGGTGTGGGCGACCGCCGGCGACGGCACCCAGGTCCCGATCGATGTCGTGCGCCACGTCGACACGCCGGTCGACGGCACCGCTCCGTGTTGCGTCTACGGCTACGGCTCGTACGAGGTCTCGATGCCGCCGTGGTTCTCGGTCGCTCGCCTGTCACTGCTCGATCGCGGTGCCGTGTGGGCGCTCGTCCATCCGCGGGGTGGCGGCGAACTGGGGCGGCAGTGGTACCTCGACGGCAAGTTGCTGAACAAGCGCAACACGTTCACCGACACGCTGGCGGCCTCCGAACACCTCGTCGCCAACGGCTTCGCCGATCGCGAACGCGTCGCGATCCGCGGCGGGAGCGCCGGCGGACTGCTCGTCGGTGCGTGCGTGACGATCGAGCCGAGCCGGTACTGCTCGGCGGTCGCCGAGGTTCCGTTCGTCGACGTCACCACGACGATGAGCGATCCGACGCTGCCCCTGACGGTGACCGAGTGGGAGGAATGGGGTGACCCTCGAACCGAGCCGTTCGCCTCGTACATCGCCGGCTACTCCCCGTATGACAACACGGTCGCCGCCGACTACCCGGCGCTGTTCATCACCGCCGGCCTCAACGATCCGCGCGTCAGCTACCACGAGCCGGCCAAGTGGATCGCCAAGCTGCGCGACGTGCGCACCAACGATCGACCGTTGATGATGCGCACCGAGATGGGGGCCGGCCACGCCGGGCCGAGCGGCCGCTACGACGCCTGGCGCGAGGAGGCGCGCGTGCTCACTTTCCTGCTCCGCACCATGTAGCGGTCAAGCCCACAACGCCAACACGCCGAGCACCAGCGTCGCCGCGTTACGGATCAGATGGCGGCCTCCGATCGGCTTGGCGGACCACGCGCCGAAACAGGCACACACCGGCCGACGCCCTTGCGACAGCCGACGGGCGATCAACGCTGTGAACGCCACCGTCAAGGCGATCGCCGCCCACGCCGCGAACGGCTGGACCAACTGGGTGATCAGCGCCGCACCGATCAGCAACTCGACCCACGGCAACACCGGGGCCACGAACATCGGGACTCCGAGATCGCGAACGTGGACGGGCCATGTCGGGCCGGCGGCGATCTTGGCGCCTCCGGCGACGACGAATGTCAATCCCAGCACGATCGACGCGATCAGGGCGACAGTGCTCACTTGCCGAGGTGCAGCGTGAGTCCCTCACGGGCGCCGATCACCGTGAGGCCGCAGCCGACCCTGGTGTTCGCCTCGGCCACGAGGCGATCGAGCTGGTCGTCGTCGTGGAGCGGGTCATGGTGGTACAACGCCAACGTACGAACGTCGCACTCGAGCGCCAGCCAGACCGCATATTCGATCGTGCAGTGCCCCCAGTACGACTTCTGATGGAACTCCGGTCGCGTGTACTGGGCGTCGTGGATCAACAGGTCGGCGCCTTGGCAGAGCTCCCGAGCATTGTCGGTCGCTTCGTAGACATCGATGCCGGGCTGCTGGTGGTCGCTGAGATAGGCGACCGTAGCGCCGCCCGACGACAGCCGGAAGCCGAGCGTGTTACCGAGATGCGGGATCAGCCGGGACATCACTTGCACGTCGCCGATCTCGAAGTCCTCGTCACCATGTTCGTAGAAGACCAGGTCACCCGGCAGGTCGTCGACCCGGACCGGGAACAGAGGTGGGCACAACATGCGGCTCACGACCTCTTCCACGGAGGATCCGTCTTCCTGCGATGGCGCGTGCAGGTGCAGCCGGCCGCCGGGACGGAGCACCGGGGTGAAGAACGGAAGCCCTTGGATGTGATCCCAGTGCAGGTGGCTCAGCAGACAGATGCCCTCGAAGGGCACCTCGGTCCCCATCGTCTCGCCGAAGTAGCGCGCCCCTGTCCCGAGATCGAACATGATCGGGGGGTGCCCGGGCACATCGACGGTGACACATGACGTGTTGCCGCCGTAGCGCGCGACGTCAGCACCATGGCACGGTGTCGAGCCGCGCACCCCATAGAACGTGATGTCGAATCCTGACCCCGCGATGGCGCCAACATAGCCGCCCTGGTTCGACACCGAGCGATTTGGGCAGACGTGACGCCCGTCACGTGGGGTGCCGGCGTGGTTCCGGACTCGACATGACCCCCCGGTCGCCGATGTCTCGATGTTGCTCGGCCGGCAGTTCGCGTCGTCAGGTTTCCATGCTGTTCGTACCGAGTGATCGCCCTCGTCGGCTGACGCTCAGGCCGGCCGACGGGCGCGAATGTGGTGCGGGCAGTGTTCCCCCGATGCGAGCACGGGAACCATCGCTGTCCATGTTCGGATCTGCCTGGCCAGCTCGGACGGGCCGACCAGCGATTCGAACCGACCACGTTGTGACCCGGTCAGCCGCTCGAGTTCGTCGCGGGCGACGTCCCGATACCACTCGTTGCGGTTGACCAGTTCGATGTCGACGAAACCGGCACCTTCGAGCGCCGCCCGGTACCGGTGTGGTGATGCCATCCCGAAGTCGAGGTCCTCGGCGGCGATGTAGGCGGCCATCTCGGGCGACGGTTGGTCGTCGTGGGCGATCAGCCAATCGCTGGCGACGAACCACCCACCCGGTCGCAGCACGCGGAACACATCCGCCGCCAACGCCTCCTTGTCGGGAATGTGCACGATCGAGTCCTTGCTGAACACGATGTCGATGCTGGCGTCGTCGAACGGCAACGGGCCGGGCGACACTCGACGGATCTCGATCCGGTCGCTCAGCCCCTGACGCTCGACTCTGGCGCGTGCCTGTTCGCACACCGGGGGTTCGACGTCGATACCGATCACCCGGCCGGCTGCGTGGTCGCCCACGAGGGTGATCGTGACGCCGCCCGATCCACATCCGATATCGACCACGAGTCTGCCGGTGAATTCGATGTCGCCGATGGTGCGAGCCACCTCCTCGGGTCCGCCCGGTGAGAGGAATCCTTCGCCCCACAGCTCCTCGAGGAAGACGATCTCGTGCTCGCCGTAGAGCACGTCGTCGTCAGCGTTGTCGTCGCTGTCAGCCTCCTCCGGCCCGTCCATCGACGCCAAATTAGGCCGACCGAATACGGCGAACTGTTCACCCTTGCCGATTTCTTGAGAGTGGCTCGCGTGCAAATCGATGGCAATCTCACACACAGTCGTTATACCATCGTATGGAAAGCGGAAATCTCCAAAGGTGAGCGGTCGGGCTCGACGAGTCGGCCAGGTAAGGCGGAAAATGTGAACACTCCAAATTCGTACCGGTCGAAGCTGACTGCACTCGTGGTCGCTGGTTCGACGGTCCTGGCGTCCGGCACACTCATCAGCGCCAACGCCGGATCGGCTGCCGCACCTGCTCAAGCCGCCCCCACGGCCCCAGCGGTCGACATCGAAAAGGAGGTGTCGGTCGATGACGGCGCGACATGGGCCGATGCCGACACGGCGCCTGGGCCGAGCGTGATCGCCAATTCGAACACCGTGTACTTCCGGTTCACGGTCACGAATACCGGCACCGTGCCGCTCGAGAACATCGTGGTGGCCGACGACGCGATCACCGTCGAGCAAGCCGGCATCCCCGCGACGCTCGCGTCCGGCGCCTCGATCCAGCTCGTCGAAGGCCCGTTCAAAGCGGTCGCCGGCGAGCACTTCAACACCGCGTCCGTGCAGGCGAACGAGGTGGGCGCGACCCCCCTCGACGTGCCGTACCTTGCCGCCGACAACTTCGGCTTCGTCTTTTTGTTCGAGAACGGCACGATCGTCACCGATACATCGGACACCGCGGAGATCTGGCTCAACCAGTACTTCGACCTCGACGGCAATCCCGGACCGCTCCTTCACGACAAAGTGAAGCTGAACTGCAACGACCATTACGGTTTCGACGACCCTGACGTCGACCCCGACGGCTGGGCCGACGACGGCAAGGCGCCCGACATCAACGAACCGCTCGATGCCGACTGGCAGATCGCCGGGTACTCGCTGATCGAGTACAACTCCAATGGCACGATCAAGGACGCCTGCAGCGGCGGCGACCTGACCCCCAAGGTGATCGACAGCGACGTCGCCTACTACACGGGCAACGACGTCGGCCCGGCCATCGACATCGAGCAGCTCGTTCGGGTCAACGACGGGCCATGGTTCGACGCAGACGACCCGCCGGGCCCGACCGCTCGCGCTGGCATCGACACCGTTTCGTTCAAGTTCGTGATCACCAACTCCGGTAGTCGCGACCTGACCAATATCTTCCTCGCGAGTGGCACCCACGGCGACACCGGCTACACCGCTGACTTCGCCGCCGCGATCGAAGCCGCCAACGCCTCGATTTCGGATCCGCTCACTGTCGGGCAGTCGCTCGAGTTCGTCTTCGGCCCGTACACGGCCGAAGTCGGTCTCCACACCTTCGACAACGATGCCACCGTGACGGCGACGACGACGACGCCGGCGTGCGATCCCTTCGACTGGTACGACCAGTACGGCTACAAGTTCGCGTTCTGCATCATCTTCGCCGACGGCACGTTGATCGAGGGCGCTTCGACCAACAACACGGTCTTTCCGCCGTCGGACATTCCTGGCCAGGAGTTCACCGCCATCACGCCGGGTGCCGGCCTCTCGACCGATTTCGTCCTGTCGACCGGCACTCACATCTCGTGCTCCGACTCCTTCGGTTTCAACGACACCAACCCGGACAACGACGGATGGGGCCAGAAGGGCGCACCGGTCGAGGGTGTCGACCCGAGCCCGATCGAGAGCTACTACATCCTCAAAGATGGAGATCCGAACGCCTCGTGTAGCTACAACTGGAGCTCCGAACCCACCGCTGTCTCCGATATCGATCCCACTCACTACATCGGCGTCCTCGCAGCCTCGATCGGTGATCGGGTGTGGTTCGACACCAACGGTGACGGGATCCAGGACATCGGTGAGACCGGGATCGATGGGGTCACCGTTGAACTGCTCGACGAGTCCGGGACCGTGATCGACACGACCGTGACCGCTGATGGCGGCCTCTACCTGTTCGATCAGCTTTGGCCCGGGACCTACTCGATCCATTTCATCGCCCCCGACGGACAACAGTTCACACTCCAAGACGCCACTGCTGACACGATCGACTCCGACGCCGACCCGGCCACCGGGCTCACGATCGCGACCGTGTTGAGCGCCGGCGAGAACGACCTGACATGGGATGCCGGGCTGACCGAACTCGCCTCGATCGGTGATCGGGTGTGGTTCGACACCAACGGTGACGGGATCCAGGACATCGGTGAGACCGGGATCGATGGGGTCACCGTTGAACTGCTCGACGAGTCCGGGACCGTGATCGACA
>JAHEDX010000135.1 GCA_024641005.1 Acidimicrobiaceae bacterium | reverse complement strand
GGCGTCGATCATCTCGGTCTTCTTCCGGAACAACATGAGTCCAGCGTACGTTCCAGGGCAACGCCCTGTCTCGCCGTCGAGGCGTGTTCGCGAAACGTTCGCGACGCAGGGCAATCGCTGCGGCCGCGCTCAGCGCAGCAGCAGCCGTTCGATCCGTCTGGCCGTGATGGACACACCGAGCAAGGCCATAGACGCCAGCACCGCGAAGTGGCCTGCGAATGCCCACGACCACTCGCCGAGATTGAGTGACCGGGTCATCGCCACACCGTGATAGAGCGGGCTGAGCTGCACCACCCAGTGCCAGTCGCCGTAGCTCGACATCGGGTAGAACGTCGCGGAGAACAGGAACATCGGCAACATGACCGCGGGCACGTACTCGAAGTCGGCCCACGATCGCATGTAGGTGGCTCCCGCCATGCCGACCGAACTGAACGCGAACGAGATCAGCACGGCAACGGGCAGCATGCCGAGCGCCCAAGCCGAGCTGGTCATGCCGAGCGCCCACATCGTGAGCAGGAACGCCGCCGAATACAGCGCTCCTCGAATCGTGGCGTACGCGATCTCGCCGAGGGCGACGTCACCAGACGTCATCGGGGTGGCGAGCGCCGAGTCGTAAACCTTGTCGTACTTCAACCGGAAGAAGACATTCGACGTCGATTCGTACATGGCGCCGTTCATGGCCGACGCCGCCATCAGTGCCGGAGCCACGAACTCGGCGTAGGGAATCGATCGGCCACCGTCCTCGACGTCCCCGACGAGCGCACCGAAGCCGACGCGAATCGACAAGAGATAGAACAGCGGCTCGAAGAACCCCGACAGCAGGATCATCCAACCCCCGGAGCGATTGATGATCCAATGTCGTTCGAGCATCCGGTGAGGCCTGGTCGCCTGCACGACCTGCGGAGGGATGATGCGCAGCGGCAGTTCGGCGAACGTGGTCATGCCGCCAACTTCCTGGCGAATGTGATGCGGGCGATCAGCCAGCCGATCAGGGCGAGCGAAGCGAGGTAGACGACATGGACCAGCGTCGAGCCGAGGCCGAGCCGACCGTGGACCGCTCCGCGGCACAGCTCGACCCCGTGCCACAACGGAGTCAGCTCGGCGATCGGCTCCATCCAGTCGGGTAGCTGGCTGATGGGATAGAAGGCTCCGCCGAACAGGAACAGCGGCATGATGATGAATCGGTTGATCGCCGGGAACGAGTTGTCGGTCTCTCGCGTCGCTGACCAGGCCGTCAACGGCGCGGAGAAGGCGACGCCGGTCAGGGCGCCGAACGGCACGGCGAGCAGCAGCCCGAACGAACGTGTCTCACCGAACATGGCCAAGACGGCGGCCACACCGACGACGGCGATCGACGCCTTCGTGGCGTGCCACAGTGCGAGCCCACCGGCGACCTCACCTGGCGACAGCGGCGTGGCGGCCTGGGCGTGAAAGCCGCGCATCCACTTGAAGCCGCCCATCACCGGCCACATGGCTTCGTTGGTGGACACCATCATCGCCGTGGTCGCCAGCAGGCCAGGGGCCAGGAACTGGAAGTAGGTGAGGCCGTCGAGCAGTTGCTCGGCATCGTTGCCCCGATCCACCAGCGCGCCCACTCCGAGGCCCATGCCGACGAGGTACAGCAATGGCTGCAGGAAGGCGCCGAGCATGTTCGACTTCCAGATCGTGCGATACAGCGTGAAGTGGCTCTCCCACGCCCGGACTGCGGCGGGGGTGCTCATGGAAGGCCCGTTCGACGGGACACGCGCGACTCAATCCGCCAGTGAGCGGCCCGTGAGCCGGAGGAAGACGTCTTCGAGCGAGCTGCGACGGACGAGCGCGGACTCGGGGTGGCTACCCCTGGCGTGAACCTCGGCGAGTGCTGCCTCGCCGTCGTCGGCGTAGATCAGCACCCGATCGGGCAAGACTTCACGACGGTGCCCGATGCCGTCGAGCTCACCGGCGCGCGCCTCGTTGGCGCCTGCCGAATAACGCAACTCGAGCACCTCGCGCGGCGAGTACTGGTGGATCAGGTCCTGTGGCGAACCCATGGCGACGATCTTGCCCTGATCCATCACGACGAGCCGATCACAGAGCTGCTCGGCCTCGTCCATGTAGTGCGTGGTGAGGACCAACGTGACGCCGCGCTGCTTGAGGCGGTACAGCCGGTCCCACAAGACGTGGCGCGCCTGTGGGTCGAGGCCGGTCGTCGGCTCGTCGAGCAACAGCAGCTCGGGTTCGTTGATGAGCGACCGTGCGATCGTGACCCGGCGCTTCATGCCACCCGAGAGCGGCTCGATCTTGCTCTTGGCCCGATCGCTGAGTTGGACGAACTCGAGCAGTTCGTTCGTGCGCCGTCTGCATTCCTTCCGAGGAATGTCGAAGTAACGACCGTAGAGGACCATGTTGTCCTCGACGGTCAGCTGCTCGTCGAGTTGATCGGCTTGTGGCACCACACCGATTCGAGCGCGAATCTGTTTGCCGTCGGTCGCTGGGTCGAGGCCGAAGATCCGCAGACGTCCCTCGGTCACCGGCGAGACGCAGCCGATCATCCTCATGGTCGACGACTTGCCCGCTCCGTTCGGACCGAGAAATCCGAATGACTCACCTCGCTGCACCTCGACGTCGATCCCTCCGACGGCGACGAAGCTGCCGAATCGCTTCACCAGGTGTTGTGCGCTGATCAGGGGGTTCACGGTGTCGGAACTCATGGGGTTCCCGACGCTACCGCCCGGACGCAATTCGGCGGGGGACGGTTTGGGCAGCGGCAGACTGGCGTTGTGATGCGACGAGTGCTCGGAACCTGGGCGAAGGATGCTGCTGCCTTCGCCGTGGAGCTCGCCCGACTGGATCCGTCGTGGGGCAGCGAGACGTTCGAGCTCGCGGGTGGGCAGGTGGTGTTGTGCGGCCCCGGGATGTACGTGAATCGGGCGATCGCGATCGGCATGGGCGGCCCGGTCTCCGACCTCGATCTCGCGCGGCTCGAGGCGCGGAGTGCTGCCGTCGGTGTGCCGGCTGCGGTGGAGGTGACTTCAGCGAGTGACGTGTCACTCATCGAGCTCGCGAGGTCGCGCGGTTACCTCGCCGGCAGTCAGACCAATGTGCTGCGGCGCAGCCTCGACGATGTGAGCTACTCGTCGACCAACGACGACGTGATCGAGGTCGAGTCAGCGAACAATGACCGCCTCACCGTGTGGCAGGCGACGTCGGCGCTGGGATGGGGCCACGTCGACGAAGCGGCTCGCAGGGCGAGCGACATGTTCGCCGTGGTCGCTGCCGCGGTGGACGGTGACGGGCTGGTGCTCGCCACCGATGCACGCGACGGTCGGCCGATCGGTTGCGCCGGCCTCACCATCAGCGACGGGATCGCGACGCTCGGCGGGATGTCCACGATTCCAGCAGAGCGGTGCAGGGGGGTCCAGAGCGCCTTGATCCGCTATCGATTGTGGGCGGCCCGCAGCGCCGGATGTGCGATCGCGACCACAGCCGTGTCGCCCGGTGGAGGATCGGAACGCAACCTGATCCGCCACGGGTTCGAATCGTGGTTCACGATCACGACGTTGGTGAGGCCCGATTGACCGGTCCGTTGACCGCATCGATCGGTAGCGTCGAGCAGATGCTGCTGCGGGCATACCGACCGGACGATCTCGAGGCCATCCATCGGATCAACCAGGGTGAGGTGCCGGCCGTCGGCACCGAGACCGTCGCCGATCTGGGTGACATCGCCGACCTCTCCGCGATCTCGCTGGTCGCCGAGGTCGACGGTGAGATCGCCGGGTTCTGCCTCGCGTTGACTCCGGGCACCGCCTACGACTCGATGAACTATCTCTGGTTCAGTGAACGGTACGACGACTTCGTCTACCTCGACCGGATCGCGATTCCGTCTGCGTTCCAGGGGCGCGGCCTCGGTCGCGCGATGTACGCAGAAGTCGAACGCCTGACGGCGGAGATTCGCCCGGGAGCGACCGACTTCACCCTCGAAGTGAACCTGCGGCCCCGCAACGACGAGTCGCTCGCGTTCCACGCTCGGCTCGGCTTCGTCGAGGTCGGCCAGCAGGAGACCGACTACGGGGCGCTCGTGAGCCTGATGTCCAAGAGGCTTTGATCGGGTCAGAGTTCGTATCAGCGGATCGTCGGGAAGACGAACAGACCGAACGTGCCGGGTCCGGTGTGGGCACCGACGCTGGGGCCGATGCGGTAGTGCACGACGTCGTCGACCCCGGGTAGACCCGACAGCGAACGCTCGAGCCGCCCGCTCAAGGTGCGGCTCGACTCGTCCGACACCCCGATCGCGACCGTGACCCCTGCGCCCCACCCTGCGGCGAACGTGGACATGACGTCGATCGTGTCGTCGACGGTGGTCACGCGGTCGAGGATCTCGAGTTGTCCGTTGCTCATCGCCAGTACCGGAACGCCCTCACCGGCGAGTTCGACCGCACCTGCCCGTCCGCCACGTTCCGTCAGCAACGGAACGCCCACCATGAACGCGGTGCCGATCCGTGGCACGAGGTTTTCGACCCGACGGCGGATGTCGGAGGGCAGTCCGCCGCGCGCCACGGCGATACCGGCAGCCCACACGCACACGGCGACACCGAAGCTGGCGCTGCCGGTGTCGATGATGTGGACCGGAACGCTCAAGTCGGATGCCGCGATCGCAGCGCTCTGGACCGTGCCCGACATCGCCTCGGCGATGTGAATCGAGATGATCTCGGTGCAGCCACGCTGGATCAGGCGCTCATAGGCGGACACGAACTGGCCGGGGGAAGGCTGACTGGTGGTCACCTCGGGATGCGCGCCGTCGGCGAAATGGGCGTAGAACTGGTCGGCGTCGAGGTTCTCGCTCTCGCGGTACTCCACACCAGCGATCGTCACGGTCATCGCAACGACCTCGACGGCGAACCGATCGGCGATGGACTGAGTGATCTGACTGTTCGAGTCGGTGACGAGTCCGATCACCGGATACGCCACGTCACCGGACACGGTCAAGCTGCCGGTGCAGCCGCGACGATGAACCGTCGCATGATGATCGCGCTGCTGATCGCCGAGGCCACCGGCAACGAGACCGTGGGCTTCGGACCCCAGGCGTTCGGCAACCGGCGCCGCCACCACACGACGCCGCCGAGAACCCAGCACAGCGACGAGACGGCTGTCGCAGCGAAGGCGCGTTGTTTCCATCGCGGAACGGCCGCCGTCACGACGGCTACACCGGCATCGATCGGGAAATAGGCGGGAAAGGTGGCCAGGCACTGGCCGACGCTGGCAGCGACGCCCTTTCCCCCGCGGAAGCCGTTCCAGACCGGGTAACAGTGGCCGATCACCGACGACGTTCCAGCGACGTGGGCGCCGACCGGCCCGGCAACGGCGGCACCGATCGCGGAGGCGGCGGCACCTTTGACGATGTCGCCGGCAATGACGGTGGCGCCCGCCTTGGCGCCGAGTACCTTGACAGCGTTCGCGCCGCCAGGGTTACCGCTACCTGTGGCGCGCAGATCGATCTGCCCACCTGACGCTCGTCTCGCGACCAGGTCGGCTGTGGGAAAGGTTCCGAGCAGGTATCCCACGGCCGCAGCCTTCAACAGCCGTGGCATCCCTGCTGAGATCGTCATGGCCGTCACCGTACCCCGAACGGAATCGCGCGCCGGCGTTGGTGGAACGAACCGCGCGTGCTGCTATGTTTCTGCACGCTCTCAACGAGATGAGGCTTCCGGCCCCCATCGTCTAGTGGCCTAGGACACCACCCTTTCAAGGTGGCGGCACGGGTTCGAATCCCGTTGGGGGTGCTGT
>JAHEDX010000015.1:8310-62575 GCA_024641005.1 Acidimicrobiaceae bacterium | reverse complement strand
GCAGGTCGGTCGGCCTGGTGTTCGAAGACACGTTGTTGTTCCACGACACGGTGGCCGCCAACATCGCGTTCGCCGACCCCGACGCCGACTTCGAGACCGTTCGCCGAGCGGCCGAACTCGCAGGTGCCGCCGACTTCGTGGACGCGCTGCCGGACGGGTTCTCCACGCTGTTGGGCGAGCGAGGGTTCTCGCTGTCGGGTGGGCAGCGCCAGCGAATCGCCATCGCACGAGCCGTGGTCAGCGATCCGAGCGTTCTGGTGCTCGACGACGCCACGAGCTCCGTCGATCCGTCGAAGGAGCACGAAATTCGTGAAGCGATGGGCACGGTGATGGAGGGGCGCACGACGATCGTGATCGCCCACCGACCCGGCACCATCGCGATGGCCGATCGCGTGGTGTTGATCGACGGTGGCCGCGTCGCCGCCGAAGGAACGCACGACGAATTGCTGGCAAGCAGCGAGCGATACCGCGAGGTCCTTGCAGCCGCCCAGGCCCCCACGGCGACAGCGGGGGGTGATTGACATGTGGGCGTCGCACGCCGTGAGCGAGGAAGATCGCCTCGATCGCCAACAGACGAGACGAGTCCTGCGACGGGCAGCCGGGTTGGCGCTGCCGTTCCGCCGACTGGCCCTGATGGCGTTGGTGTTCATCGCCATGTCCACCAGCTCCGCCGTGGTCGGCCCGCTGCTGCTGCGCTACGGCATCGATCACGGCATTCGTGACGGGGATCCCCGCGCGCTCGACCTCGCGATCGCCCTGTACGTGGTGTCGGCGATCGTCGCCTACGTCGGCGGCCGACAGCAGTACGTCTTCGTCAATCGAGCCGGTGAGGGCTTCCTGCGTTCGTTGCGTATCCGTCTGTTCGCACAGATCCAGCGCCAGTCGCTGGCGTTCTTCGATCGCAACAAGACGGGCGTGCTGGTGTCGCGGATGACCGCCGACATCGAGTCGATGTCGGAGCTGGTGCAGTGGGGCCTGCTCCAGTTCGTCTCGGCAGCTCTGCTCGTCGGATTCGCGGTGGTGGTGCTGCTCATCATGTCGTGGCAGCTCACCCTGCTCGCGCTGTTGGTGCTGCCGCTGATCGCTGTTGCCTCGGTTCGGTTCCAGCGCGAGTCGAACAAGGCCTACCTGGCTGTGCGCGAGCGGGTCGGCGACAACCTCTCGGCGTTGCAGGAGAACATCACCGGCGTGCGCGTGATCCAGGCGTACGCCAGAGAGCCCGAGCAGAACCGGCGATTCCGCCGAACGAATCGCGCGCTCTACGACGCCCACCTGCGCAGCGTTCGGGTGTCGACCTGGTACTTCGGTGTCGTCGAGTTCTGTGGCGTCCTGGCGACCGCGATCGCGATCGGGGCGGGCGGCTGGCTGGCCAAGAACGGCGAGGTGTCCGTCGGCACCGTGATCGCCGTCGTGTTGCTGTTGTCGAGCCTGTTCGAACCGGTGCAGCAGCTGTCGCAGCTGTACAACACTGTTCAGTCGGCCACTGCGTCGCTCGACAAGATGTTCCAGATCCTCGACACGGTGCCGGATGTCGACGAGCGGGTCGACGCCGTCGACCTACCGTCGAGGGGGGCCCTCGAGGTCGAGGCCCTCACGTTCTCGTATCCGGGTACCGAGGCCCCCGTGTTGAAGGATGTCTCGCTCACCGTGGCGGCCGGCGAGCGTCTGGCGCTGGTGGGGCCGACCGGCGCCGGCAAGTCGTCGCTCGCCAAGCTGATGGCGCGGCTGTACGACCCCGACGAGGGGATCGTTCGATTCGCGGGGATCGATGTGCGCGACGCGTCCCTCGCGTCGTTGCGGACCCGCGTGGCGGTGGTGCCCCAGGAAGGGTTCCTGTTCGACGGCACGATCTCCGACAACTTGCGGCTCGCGAGGGCCGACGCCACCGACGACGACATCCGCGAGGCGCTGCGCGCGATCGACGCGCTCGAGCGGTTCGAGGCGTTTCCGGATGGACTCGCCACCGAGGTCCGTGAGCGCGGCTCCCGGTTGTCGGCGGGAGAGCGTCAACTCGTCTCGTTGGGACGAGCAGCTCTCGTCGATCCGGCGGTGCTGGTGCTCGACGAGGCGACCAGCAGTCTGGATCCGGGTACGGAAGCGCTGGTCGAGCACGCCCTGGATCGCCTGATGCAGGGTCGAACCACGATCGTCGTCGCCCACCGGCTGTCCACTGTGCAGCGCGCCGATCGCATCGCTGTGGTCGATCATGGGGAGCTCGTCGAGCTGGGGAGTCATGACCAGCTGATCGGCTTGGGCGGCAGGTACTCGGCGCTCGCCGAGGCCTGGGCCCGCAGCCAACCGGCCTAGTCGTGTTTCCGAGGGACAACGTTCCCGGTCGCCACAATTGGTGCGCCTGGTCCGGGTCGGGCGTGTCGTCACCCGACCGTCAGGCCGGCGAGAACACCAGCACGAATTCGAGCAGTCCGTGGTCCTGGGTGGTGATACCACCGATCGACGGATTCGCGATGCTGTAGTCGGCGAAGACGACGGGGATATTGCCCAACACGCCGATCTTCCCGTTCTCGAGCTTCGCCGTGAGATCGAACGCGACCGGGTTCGTGACCCCTCGCAGGGTCAGCTCGCCAGTGGCGCTGGTGGCGACCTCGACCCCGTCTGCTGGGCTGGTGCCGAGCGCGATCGGCTCGGTCAGGGTGAACACCGCTTCGGGGAACTCGTCGGTCGACATGATGCGGCCCCTGAACTGACCGTCGCGCTTGGACTCGTCGCTCGAGATCGAAGCGACGTCGACGACGAACTCGGCCGCGGTCACCTCGGAGCCGTCGATGGTCAGTGATCCGGTGATCTGGTTGGTGCGTCCGACGGCTTCCGTGTCGACCCCGAACAGCACTTCCTTGACCCGGTAGCCGATCTCGGATTCATCGGTGACCATCCAGACCGAGCCGTTGGGGTCGATCCCGGTCGGCTGTGTCCCCTCGGCGGCGGCGCCGTCGACGGTCGTGCCGGTCGACAAGGCAGCGTCGAGATCGCTCGTGCTCAGCTCGTCAGGGCTGTCGTTGAGCACCTTGGCGTACAAGAACACCAATCCGTAGCCGACGATCAGGAGAGCCAATGCGCCGAGCAGCGCCCATTTCATCCACTTCGGAAAGCTCGGGCCGCCGGTTGTCGGCTCGCTGTTGTCGGGCATGTCACTCATGTGTCCTCACGATGGTCGACGTCGGATCGCGATCGTGGCCGTGGCGCACCGCACGCGGCCAGCATCGCGATCGTCTAGCGGACCACCGACGATACGTGCACGATCGGCGGACGCGTCGGCAGGTTCCTCTGCCGGGCTGCGAGACCGAGATCAGAGGATCTGGCTGAGGAACAACTTCGTGCGCTCCTCTTGCGGAGTCGTGAAGAAGTGCTCGGGGCTGCCGACCTCGACGATCATGCCGTCGGCCATGAACACGACGCGGTCGCCGACCTCACGGGCGAAGCCCATCTCGTGGGTGACGCAGATCATCGTCATGCCCTCGAGAGCGAGGTCCTTCATCGTGTCGAGCACTTCTTTGACCATCTCGGGGTCGAGGGCCGAGGTCGGCTCGTCGAACAGCACGACCTTGGGTCGCATCGCCAGCGTTCGGGCGATCGCGACGCGCTGCTGCTGGCCACCCGACATCTGGCCCGGATACTTGTTGGCCTGCTGTGGGATCTTGACCCGCTCGAGCAGTTCCATCGCGTGCGCTTCGGCCTGGGCCTTGGGGACACCGCGGACGTTGCGAGGTGCGAGCGTGATGTTCTCGAGCACCGTCAGGTGGGGAAACAGGTTGAACGACTGGAACACCATCCCGGTCTCTCGTCGGATCTCCTGGATGTTTCGGACATCGTCGGAGAGTTCGATCCCGTCGACGATGATCGTTCCCCGGTCGTGACGCTCGAGCCGGTTGATGCATCGGATGAGCGTCGACTTGCCGGAACCGGACGGGCCGATGACGACAACGACCTCCTGCTTGCCGACCACCATGTCGATATTGGTGAGGGCCTGGAAGTCCCCGAAGAACTTGTCCATTCCCCGTACTTCGATGATCGGTTCGCCCGTGCCACCCATGATCTTGGTGGCGTCGGTGTTGACGGTCGTGGTGTTGGAGGCGTCGGTCATGGCTTCATGCTCCTGACGGGTCGGCCCCTGAACGGGGCGGACGGACGTGTGGTACGTACGGGTGGCTTTCGGGGTGCGAGGGGCAGGACGAGGTCATCGTGTACCGACCCCCAGGCGCTGCTCGAGTCGGCGGCTCTCCTTGGACATCGTGAACGAGAAGGCCCAGAAGCCGACGGCCACGAAGAGATAGGTGACCGGCGCCAGACCCTTGCCGAGGAACTGGGGCTGGTTGTTGGCGATCGTGGCGGCATCGAGGAACTCGAGCACGGCGACCGTCGTGAGCAGGGTCGTGTCCTTGAACAGGGCGATGAACTGGCCGACCATGGCGGGGATCACGGCGCGGAGTGCCTGGGGGAGCACGATCATCCGCTGCATCGCCCCCGGTGAGAGTCCGAGCGCCTGGGCGGCCTCTGTCTGTCCTTTCGGGACCGCCTGGAGGCCGCCACGCACGATCTCGGCGACGTAGGCGGCGCTGAACCCCATGATCACCACGATCGCCAACGTGAGCGCGGCGGGCCGTTCCATGTCGATCGGCAGGAACAGCGGCAGGAGGAGCTTGGAGAAGAGCAACAGCGAGATCAACGGCACGCCTCGTACGAACTCGATGTACAGCACCGAGGCCGTGCGCACCACGGGGAGCTTCGATTGGCGGCCGAGCGCGAGCAGGATGCCGAACGGCATGCCGAGCGTGATGCCGACGACGGCGGTGAACAAGTTGACGTGGATCCCGCCCCAGTCGTCCCAGCCATAACCGTCGAAACCGATCGCGGCCACGATGGCGGCCACGATGGCGGCCACGACCAGTGGTAGCAGCCATGACACGAATCGGCCGCCGCGCATCGCGGCCACGTCGCGGCGGCCCGATTCGTTGAGTGCCCAGGCGAACACGACGATGCCGACGCAGGCGCCGCCCAATCGGGAGGTGCCCGCGACCACCAGCGTCGAACCGACGACCAGGAGCGCACTGATATAGACGGCTCGGCTACGAATCGCCACCGGAGCCGACCAGGCGAGCTGGCGGACGACGAAGACCAGGATGATCACGGCGACGATGCCGATCTTCGGCTGCGCAGTACGAGCGAAGCTGGCGAAGAGCAGCAGGATCGCGATGATCGCCCAGAAGCGGCGTACGAGATCGAGCACCGAGCTGGATTCGGGCTCGAGCCCCTGGCTCTCGGCCAACTCGTAGCTGTTGCGCGCGAGCGCCCCTGCCGCGAGCCCGATCGCGATCACGAGGATCGCGCCAGAGACCCAGAGGCGCCACAGTTCGTCATCGGGGAACTGCCCGATCATGAAGATCCGCAGTGTGTCGCGGATGATCGTGAAGTCCTTCGAGATCACCCACGCAACCGCCTGCCACGTGACGTACGCAGCGATCAGGCCGACGACCACGGTGATGATCGAGTTGGTGACGCTGTTGAACAGGTTTACCTTGAGCCAGGCCCCGGGAGACAGCTTCTGGCTGGAACGGGGTGCCTCGGGGACCGACATCGGGTCCTCGCCGGTCGACAGCAGGCTGATTTCGTTCGTCATGTCAGCGCCCCACGATCTGGAGTCGACGGTTGATCAGGTTGCCGATCGCGGAGAGCACCAACGAGATCACGAGGTAGAGCAGCATCAAGATCAAGATCAGCTGCGGCGCGGGCTGTGATTGGCCGGCGAGGTTACTGATGATCGAGGTGATCTCGCCGAACCCGATCAGGAGTGCGAGCGACGAGTTCTTCGAGAAGTTGAGGAACTGGTTGATGAGCGGGGGGAAGGCGATCCGCATGGCCTGTGGCAGGATCACGAATCGGTAGCGCTGGAAGCCGCTCAGAGCGAGAGCTTCGGACGCTTCGACCTGTCCCTTGTGGACGGCCTGGATGCTGCCCCGCACGATCTCGGAGATGTGCGTCGCCGTGTACAGCACCAGCGCCGTGACGAGCGCTGCGTACGGCATCTGCATCCGGATACCCCCCTCGTAGACGCGACCGGCTTCGTCGACGGTGGGCAGTGAGAACTTGACGGGTCCGCCGAGTGCGAAATACCCGATGACGCCGATGCCCAACAGCGTGCCGAGGCCCCAGAGCACCCGGTGGTGTGCGGCCCCGGTGCGGATGAACACCTGTGTCCGCCAGTAGACGACCGAGATCGCAGCGATGACCGCCAGCAGGATCACCCAGCGAAAGGCAGCGAAGTTGTCGAGGCCCTCGATCGAGGGGAACGCGAACTTTGCGTTGTTGAAGACGAACCAGTTCAGCGGCTGCCATGAATCGGCTGCACGCGGAAATGCGGTGAGGTAGACACCCGACCAGATGAACACGATCACCACGAGCGGCGGGATGTTCCTGAAGAACTCGACGTAACCGGTGGCCAGTTTGCGCAGCAGCCAGTTGTTGGAGAGCCGTGCGACACCGACGATGGTGCCGAGCACGACCGCCATCGGGATGCCGACGATGATGATGCGAATCGTGTTGAAGAAGCCGGCGGTGATCGCTTCGCCGACCGTGTCGGCGGGCGTCAGCGGATTGTCGGCGATCGTGATACCGGCGGGCTGGTCGAGGAAATCGAACGAGAGGTTCAGACCGATGGCATCGGTCCGATCCCGGAAGTTGCCCCAGAGGTACCAGAAGATGACGCCGACGACGATCGCGAACACGAGTTGGGCAATGATCGCCAACACCTTCGTGTCGCGCCAGGGCGGAGCGAGTTGCCCCACCGACTTGTCGTAGCGTCGCTGCCGTACGGCGCCCCAAGCGTCGTACACCAGGCGCCCGGCAACGTAGACGAGCGTCGCGACCAGCCCGATGGCCAGCATCCATAGCAGTGCGATGATCATTAGGTACCCCCCGGACCCGTCGTGAAGAAGATGTTCCGCAGTGGGGGTGGAACGATGTCCACCCCCACTGCACTCATGTCGTCTCGCCGAGTGATCGGATCACCCGGCGAATCCGATCAGCGGAACGGCGGGTTGTACATCAGGCCGCCATTGGTCCACAGGTCGTTCGGGCTGCCTGCCAGAGTGAGACCGATCGGGGTGAGGTTGCGCTCGAAGATCTCCTCGTAGTTCCCGACCTGCTTGATCACCCGGTAGAACGCATCGGCATCGAGGCCGAGACCGAGGTCCTTGACCGCCTCGTTGCCGTCGGCGTCCTTCACCGGCTGCCCGAGGAAGGTCAGGATGCTGGAATCCTCGCTGGTGAGGAAGGTGTCGACGTTCTCCGACGTGATGCCCCATTCCCAGGCCTGGATCGTCGCCATGGTGGTCCAGTCGACGATCTGTGCCCACTGGCTGTCGCCGTCGGCGACCGCAGGTCCGAGCGGCTCCTTGGAGATGATGTTGGGAAGGATCGTCGTCTCGAGATCCATGCCTGCAGCGAACGAGGCGAGCTGGGAAGCGTCTGACGTCCACACCTCGCACTGGCCTGCCTGGAACGCCGGGTTCAGTTCGTCGTTCGAGGCGAACTCGAGCGGGGTGAACGGGATGCCCTGGTCGGCGAAGACCGCGTTGAGGTTGGTCAGCGTCGTGGTGCCGGTCTGGACACAGATCGTCGCGTTGGCCATGTCTTCGAGCGATGCGATGCCGCTGTCGGCAGCCACCATGAAGCCTTGGCCGTCGTAGAAGTTGGTGTGCAAGAACGTGGCCTGCTCGCCACCGTCGCGACTCGCGGTCCACGTCGTGTTGCGGATCAGTACGTCGATCTCACCGGACTGCAGCGTCGGGAACCGCTCGGCGGCCTCCAACGGCTTGATGTCGACCTTGGTCGCGTCGCCGAGCACGGCTGCGGCGAGCGCACGGCAGAAGTCGATGTCGAAGCCGGCCGCTTCGCCCGTGGCCGCATCGACGCTGCCGAAGCCGGCGAGTCCGTTGTTGCCGCCGCAGTTGACGACGTCGCGTGACTGCACCGCAGCGAGCACGCCGCCGCCCTGCGTCACTTCGACCGTGTCGGCCGTGGTGCCCTCTGGTGCGGTGGTGCTGTCGGGTGCGGTGGTGCTGTCGGTCGCGGTGGAGTCGTCGTCGCCGCTGCACGCACTGGCCGCCAGGGCCAGAATTGCGACGACGCCGGCAGCTCGCTGCCAGCCTGTGATGGTGACCTTCCGGGTCATAGTGCCTCCTCAGAGTTCTGGAATCGGGACCGGCCTCGTTGCCGGTGCCCATGTTGTTCACGCCGTTCCTCGGCCACAAGGCCTGGAGACGCAGTTAGTCCAACCTAACAGAAGAGGTCCATCATTGTGACGGCCGTCACCACGCGGGGACCGATCATCGGCACGGATCGATGCTCTCCGGGGTGTGGAGCACCGGTGCTCGCGCGCCAGACTGTGCGAATGTCAGAGTTCGATGTCTCAGTGTCCGTCGTCCGTTCTGCCCCTCGTGCTGCCGACGCGGTCGGGCTGGCCGTGGGGGCATCAGGGGCCGTTGCGCGCCAGCTGGGATTGAATCGCGCCGCACTCGAGGCGCACGGGTTCACCGGCTCGGTCGGGCAGACACTCGTCATTCCCAGCCGTGAGGGCCCGACGCTGGTCGCAGTGGGGGTCGGCGTCGATGCGTCGGCCAACCAGTTGCGCGATGCTGCCGCAGCATTCGCCCGGGCCGCGAGCAAGCGCGGTGCGCTCGCGACCAACCTTGCCGATGTCACATCGATCGACGCGGCGCAGGCAGCCCAGGCCGTGACGGAGGGGATGCTGCTCGCCCGGTACCGTTACGCAGGTCTGAAGTCCGAGGCTTCGAACGGATGCCCGCTCGAATCCATCAGCCTCGTGGTGTCCGCCCGGCACGACAAGGCGGCGACCAAGGGGGCCAGGCACGGTGTGGTCACGTCGAGGGCTGCGAATCTGGCACGCGACCTCGCCAACACTCCTCCGAGTCACCTGACGGCGCGAGGAATTGCCGCCAGAGCGCAAGACCTGGCCTCGGCGACCGGCCTGACGGCCGAAGTGTTCGACAAGGACCAGTTGGCGGTGCTGGGATGTGGCGGTCTGTTGGGGGTCAACGCCGGATCGACCGAGCCGCCTCGCATGATCAAGCTCAGCTATGTGCCACGCAATCCCAAGGCGCACGTGGCCCTGGTCGGCAAGGGGGTCATGTACGACTCGGGCGGAATCAGCCTCAAGCCCACCAATCCGTCGCACGCCATGATGAAGATGGACATGTCGGGCGCGGCCGCGGTGCTGGCGGTGATGTCGTCGCTGAAAGAGCTGGGTTGCCGCAATCAGGTGACGGCCTGGTTGATGTGCACCGACAACATGCCGTCCGGTTCGGCGCTCAAATTGGGTGACGTGCTCACGATCCGCAACGGCAAGACGGTCGAGGTGCACAACACCGACGCAGAGGGCCGTCTGATCCTGGCGGATGGCTTGTCGCTGGCCGCCGAGACGAAACCCGACGCGATCATCGACATCGCCACGCTGACCGGGTCGGCACAAGCGGCGCTGGGCACCGACTTCGCGGCGGTGATCGGTTCGGACGACGCCGTGATCGCCGGCGTGCAGGCGTCGGCGATCTCCACCGACGAGCCGGTGTGGCAGTTGCCGCTGGCCAAGGATCGTTATCGCAAACTGCTCGACTCGATGGTGGCCGACATGAAGAACGTCGGCGGCCCGCTTGCCGGCGCGACGACCGCGGCGATCTTCCTGTCCGAGTTCGTCGGCGATGTCCCGTGGGCCCATATCGACATGGCCGGGCCGATGAGCATCGACAACGACAGCGGCTGGAAGTCGAAGGGGGCGACCGGTTACGGCACCCGTCTACTGATCGATTTCGCCGTCAACTTCGCCCCGAGCCGCTGACCTGTCGGGTCAGCGGAACATCTGGTCAGCCCCCGAGCGGGATGTCGACCTTGCCGTCGCCGACGGCGCGGCGGGCCCAGGCGTCGTGGGTTGATTGCAGGTCGGTCGGCAAGCGCATGAGGTGACGTCGAGCGACCGACGGGAACCGGCGACGGACCGCGAAGCCGTCACTGAGCGGTTGGGCCAGCCCGAACATCACGCAACGGTGCAGCGCTCTGCCGAACGGTGAGTTGTGGCCCTTCGAGAACGACAGCCCCATCGTGCTCGCAGTGTGTTCGAGGTCGATCGTGAAGCCGGCCGGCTCGGTGTCGAACCGATCGGCGAATCGGCGCATGATCCAGGTGGCGGTCGGACCGATGACGCCCAGCCAGTACCGCTCGACATACGCGCTGCGCGGGTCGTGTCCGCGTTCGTCGACGACCGGGTCGATCCATGGTCGGATCGAGGCGGGCGAGGGGATGAGTGAGGTGGCGTCCAACTGCTGCTCCGAGGTCTCGGTGATGAGAGGGAAGTCGGACGGTTGAGTGGGGGCAATCCGCTCGGTCGGACCGGAATGGTCGGACCGAACGGCAACGTGGCGGTTCAAGCCGAGGTGCGCAGCCAGTCGACGGGGCCGATCGCAAAGTGCGGGGCGAGTCGGGGGTCGATCAAGCGAAGGGTGTCCACGAGGTCTTCGTACGCCAGCGAGACGCATCCGCTCGTCGCCTTGCTCTCGCCGGACGCGAGGTAGCTGGTGCGATGCAGGAAGATCGCCGCCGCGTAGGGCGTTTCGCCGGGCTCGTCGCCCGATACCGGATCGAGGTTGGCCCCGATCACGGCCGCATGCGAGTAGGCATCTGCGTAGCCCGCGAGCCATTCGTCGTGAGGCCCGGGGCACCGGAGGCGATCGACGAGGTGCTGGTATGTGGCGGTGTTGGCGGTGGCGCCCCAGCAATCCTGAGGCCGAACGGCTCGATACGGCGCGAGGACCCCGGGGTCGGGACGGTTGCCGAACATACTGAACACCTGGCCGTCCCAGGCGGTGACGATTCCGAGCGGGAACACACCGGCCGGGGTCGTGCCGTCCCCGCTCCGCCGGTCGAACAAGGGGCGCGTGCCGTTGCGACCGAAGCGGGCCGTCATCGCCGGCTGTTGACATTGCCAGACGCCGTGGTCGTTGCGCACCGCTACTTCTACGGTGCCGACGCTCTGGTCGAACGCGTCCGTGGTCATCAGCACGAACTGGCGTACCTCACCATGGCGACTCGACACTGCCTGAATCGTCACGAGATCACAGGCTCCGCCGGGAGCGAACGAGACATCCCGCTCCGCCGGACTCGACACGGTCGCCCCGGCGAGCCCGGCCGCGGCCGCGCCTGCTGCACCACCCGCGAGCGCGAGGGCGATCGCGAACAGGTTGGCCCGAACGGACATCACACCCAGAGTCTCGCGGCCGGAGCCGATGCGCAACAATCAGTCCATGGACGATCTGCTCGACGGCATGGCACCGGGGCCCCCGGTCGGCGTGGAGGCCGCGGCCGAGCGCGTCGCGGCGGCCGAACGGATCGTTGTGCTGACCGGAGCCGGTATCTCGACCGATTCGGGCATCCCCGACTTCCGCGGCCCGAAGGGTGTCTGGACCCGCAACCCCGGCGCCGAGAAGGCGGCCACCATCCAGAACTACCTCGCTGACGCGGCCGTCCGCCGGGCTGCGTGGCTCAATCGACTCGACACGCCGGTGTGGACCGCCGCGCCCAATCGCGGCCACCGGTGCATCGTCGAACTCGAGCGTCGTGGCCAGCTGCATGCGGTCGTCACCCAGAACATCGACGAGCTGCACCAGCAGGCCGGCACGGACCCCGACAAGGTGATCGAGGTGCACGGCACGGTGCGATGGACGCGTTGTTGGGATTGCTCCGACCGCCGACCGATGCCCGAGACACTCGACAGGGTTCGAGCCGGCGAGGCCGATCCGCCTTGCCTGGTATGTGGCGGCATCTTGAAGTCGGACACGATCAGCTTCGGACAGTCATTGGTGCCGGCGGTGATCGACCGCGCTCTGCGCGTCAGCGACGAATGTGACCTGCTGCTCGCCATCGGCTCGACTCTCAGCGTGTATCCGGCGGCCAACTGTGTACCCGTCGCCAAGCGGGCGGGCGCAGGGGTGGTGATCGTCAACGGGCAACCGACCGAGATGGACCGATTCGCGGATCATCTGTTGATCGGGCAGATCGCCGACGTGTTGCCGCTGCTCGTGTCGGGCGACCGAAAAGCCGGCGATGGGAATACCTGACCGGCTTGGTAGGTTTTAGCGCTTATGGCAACCTTCCGTGACCTGTTGTCGGCCGCACGAGCCGAGATCGTCGAGATCTCGACCGAGACCGCCGCGTCGCACATCTCCGCAGGGCACACGGTGCTCGACGTCCGCGAACCCGACGAATACCAGGAGGGTGCGATCGCCGGCGCGATCCATATTCCACGGGGACATCTCGAGTCCCAGATCGAGGCCCGCATCGCCGACAAGACCACCCCGGTCGTCATCTACTGCGCGGGCGGGGTGAGGTCGGTGTTCGCTGCCAAGACGATGACCGAGCTCGGCTACGAGACCGTCTCGTCGATGGAAGGCGGCTTCGGCCGATGGAAAGACGAAGGCCGTCCGTGGAAGCAGCCGGCCTCGCTGACCCCCGAGCAGATGCACCGGTACAAGCGCCACCTGCTGCTGCCGGAGGTGGGCATCGAGGGGCAGAAGCAGTTACTCGACGCGAAGGTGCTGATGCTCGGTGCGGGCGGGCTGGGCTCGCCGGCCGCTCTGTACCTCGCGGCTGCTGGAGTCGGCACGATCGGCATCGTCGACATGGACGACGTCGACGCCTCGAACCTGCAACGCCAGATCTTGCACAACATCGATCGCATCGGTGACCGCAAGGTCGACTCGGCCAAGAAGACCTTGACCATGCTGAATCCCGATGTCGACGTCGTCACCTACGACACCAGACTCGATGCGTCGAACATCATGGACATCATCGCGGGTTACGACGTGATCGTCGACGGTGCCGACAACTTCCCCAGTCGGTACCTCTTGAACGACGCCAGTGTGAAGCTCGGCATCCCGGTCGTACACGGTTCGATCTTCCGGTTCGAGGGCATGGTGTCGGTGTTCCACCCGACCGAGGGCCCGACATACCGGGACATGGTTCCTGAGCCACCGCCGGCCGAGCTCGCACCCAGCTGTGCGGAGGCCGGTGTGCTCGGTGTGTTGCCCGGCATCATCGGCTCGATCCAGGCGCTCGAGACGATCAAGGTCATCCTGGGACTGGGCGACCCCTTGATCGGTCGAATTCTCAGCGTCGACACCACCGAGATGGAGTTCCGCGTGTTCAACCTGCGCCCTGACCCCACCAACGAGGTCACCTACGCCAATCGCGACCGCATCATCGTTCGAGACCTCGACGGCCTCTGCGCGCCCGGCCTCGCTCACTGAGTCGGGCAAGGCCTGCCGACTAGCGTTCGATCTGGATCTCGGCTTCGATCTCGACGGGGATGCGGAACGGCAGATCGGCCATGCCGACCGCGCTGCGGCTGTGGGCACCGACCTCCGGGCCGAACACTTCCAGGATCAGGTCGGAAAAGCCGTTGATCACGTTGGGCTGTCGTGCGAATCCGGGAACGCCGTTGACCATGCCGAACACCCGCGTCCAGGCCGTGATGCGGTCGAGGTCGCCGAGCGCTCGCTGCAAGCTGCCCAGCATCGACAGCGCTGTCAATCGGGCTGCTTCGTAAGCCTGCTCCTCGCTGACCTCGTCCCCGACCTTGCCGAGCGGTTCGGCGAAGGACCCGTCAGGGGCCTGCGGCCCGTGCCCCGACACCCACGCCCGATCGCCGGCGATCCGAACGAACTGGAACGGCAGCACGATGCCGGGAGGCGGGGTGAGTGGCGGCGGTAGGACACAGCCGAGTTCGCGTAGGCGCGCTTCGATGCTCCCCATCGGCGTCAATGTACTCGAAGCGGTACCGTCGCGGCATGGCGATCCACGTCGAACCATCCGGGCAGGCGTGCGGCGCGACGATCACCGACGTCGACCTGTCCTCGCCGCTCGATGACGACACCGTCGAAGCCATCCGGCGGGCATGGCTGGCGCACCATGTGGTCGCATTTCCCGATCAGGCGATGGACGACGACGATCTCGAGCGATTCACGCTGTACTTCGGTCCGTTCGGCGACGACCCCTACATCGCGCCCATCGAAGGCCGCCGTCACGTCATCGCGATCAGCCGACGGGCCGACGAGACGTCGCCGCTGTTCGCCCAGACGTTTCACAGCGATTGGAGCTTTCAGGCTCTGCCACCCGCCGGGACCTGTCTGCTGGGGATCACGATCCCACCCGTCGGCGGCGACACGCTGTTCGCCGATCAGCACGCCGCTCTGGACGCGATGCCCGTCGACCTGCGATCGCGAATCGAGGGTCGGATGGCGATCCATTCGGCACGCGGTGGCTACGCGCCGAGCGGCCTGTACGGGGAGGCCGATCAACAGACCGATCGCAGTATGGACATCCGGCCGAGCGACACGGCGATGGCGACGCAGCTGCATCCGATCATCCGTGTACACCCCGAGACAGGCCGGTTGGGGCTGTTCAGTTGCATCGGCTACATCATCGGGATCGAGGGAATGTCCGATGCCGATGCCCGAGGCCTGCTGGTCGAGCTGTATCAGTGGCAGACCCGCGACGAGTTCGTGTACCGCCACCGCTGGCAGCCCGGCATGTTGACGATGTGGGACAACCGATCGGTGCTGCACTGCGCGACCGGTGGGTACGACGGGCACGACCGCCTGCTGCACCGAACGACGATCGGCGCTCGCTGAGCGACGCGCAAGATCAACATCCGGGCCCCCGACCCCACGCTCAACCCGTTCTGTTCAGCGTCTCGCCGAGACGGTGCTGCAGTTTGCTGCACAGAACGGGTTGCGATCCGGGTCTCTGGATCAACCCGGTTCGGGAAGTCCGACGATTTCGTCTCGTTCCTGGATCGCCACGCCGCACAGCACCAGTGCGATGCCGGCGAAGTCGAGCCTTCCCGGCTGTTGACCCAGCACGACCCAGCCGATGGCGACCGCTGTCACCGGCAGCGTCGCGAGCAGCACACTGAATCGGCGGATGGGGATGCGCCGCATCACGTACTGATCGATGCCGTAGCCGATCGCGTTCGAGAAGACGCCGGTCGCACAACACAGCAACAACAAGGTCGGTGACGCCCATACCGGCCCACTCCCGGGCGCTCCGATCGGGGTGATGAACACCGAGCCGATAGCGAGGCCGACGCCCAGCCCGGCGACACCGGATCGCACGTTGGCGACACGGGATCCGACGACGATGTAGGCGGCCCACAGCGCCGACGACGCCAGGATGAAGAACACGCCGAGCGCGTTGTCGCCCAACTCGACGCCGCCCAAAGTGACCACGCCGACAACGGCGAGGGCCAAAGCCACACCGTTGCGCACGCTGCGCGTCGTGACCGCCGCGACCACGATCGGCCCGATGAACTCGATCGCCACGCTCTTGCCGAGATCGACACGATCGATCGCGAGGTAGAAGAACACGTTCATCAAGACCGTCGCGATGCCGAAGATCGCGGCACCGGTGAGATCCCTACGGTTCCAACCGCGATGGAACCCGGGCGACACGGCGAGCAGCGCGATCGTCGCCCCGATCGTGCGGAACCACGCCACGGTCTGCGGTGCCACCTGGTCGAACACCGACACGGCGATCGCGGCGCCGATGTACTGCGACACGGCAGAGAGGACGAACAGCGCCTCGGGGGGAGCGGTCGCCAGCGTGCGATCGATCGACGGTCGGCTGCTCACGGCATGATTCTGGTCGCGCTGATGACCCGTCGGCATCATGGAGGCGCGATGCTGTGCGCGTGCGAGAGATCTCCGACCACGTGTTCCACCGAGGATTCGACCGACCGGTCGCCGTGTCTGCACACGGATGCACCATCACCACCGCCGATGGACGCGAATTTCTCGATGGTGCCGGAGGCGCGATCGCCTGCTCGATCGGACACGGACGCGGCGAGGTCGTTTCGGCGATGGCGGCGCAGGCCAGTGCCGTGGCGTATGTGCACGCCTCGCAGTTCGATGTCAACTCGGTCGCCCGGATGGCCCGGCAGGTCGCGGCGTTGGCACCGGTCGACGACGCCAGGGTGTTCCCGGTCAGTGGCGGCAGCGAGGCGAACGAGACCGCGCTCAAACTGGCGCGAGCCTTCCACATCGCCAATGGTGCCCCAGATCGTCACATCGTGTTGGCCCGTGAAGGCTCCTATCACGGCAACAGCCGAGGCGCGCTCGATGTCAGCGACCGGTCATCCTTGCGCGAGGGCTACGAGCCCTGGCTCGGACAGACCGTTCGCGTGCCGAGGGTGAACCCCTATCGTGATGCGCGCACCGGCGCCGAGCATGCGCTCGAGCTCGATCGGATCATCAGGCAGACGGGCGTTGACCGTGTCGCTGCCTTCATCGCCGAGCCCATCAGCGGAGCGACGCTGGGCGCTGTGTCGCCGCCTGATGACTACTGGCCGGCGATCGCCCAGGTCTGCCGAGAGCACGGTGTGCTCTTGATCCTCGACGAGGTCATGACCGGTTTCGGACGCACCGGCCGCTGGTTCGCGGCCGATCACTGGGGCATTCGGCCCGACATGATCACTGCCGGCAAGGGCGCGTCGGGTGGCTACTGGCCATTGGGACTGTGCATCGCAGCGGGACGGCTGTACGACGTGGTGCACACCGTCGGAACGTTCAATCACGGGTTCACGTGGTCGCACCACCCGGTCGGTGCGGCCGTGGCAGAAGCGACGATCGCGGTGATCGAACGCGAGGGCCTGGTCGAGGCGTCGCGCACACTGGGCGACAGCGGTCTCGCGTGGCTGCGGACGGAGTTGGGTGATCATCCCAACGTGGGCGAGATCCGCGGTCGGGGCCTGCTGATGGCGGTCGAACTCGTGGCCGACCGAGCGTCCGCGGCCCCGTTCGATCGTCGCGAACGGGTCGCAGAACGGATCATCGAAGCAGCCTTCGATCGCCGCCTCACGGCGTATCCGTGCACGTCCGCAGTGGACGGCAACGTCGGTGACGCGGTGTTGCTCGGCCCGCCGCTGTGCGTCGCGACCGACGAGTTGCACACGATGGTCGAACGGTTGGCTGACGCGGTTCGATCGGTGCTGCCGACCTAGGTCGTCAGACCAGCCAGTCCTGGCGGCGGATCGGTCGCTGCAGCCCGGGTCGATCGATCGCGAACGGAGCCAGCTCGGGCGGGGCCGGATGACCGGTCACCAGGTCGGCGAGCGTGCGGCCGAACCACGAGGCGAACTTGAAGCCGTGCGCCGCGCCGAGGCCGACGCAGACGTTCGGATGATCCGGCAGGCGATCGACGACGAAATCACGATCGGCGGTCAGCGTGTACAGGCACGTCGTCGAGCGCGGTGCCCCGAAACGATCGCCCAACAGGTCACCCATGAAGCGACCGAGGCGTCGCTCCATGTCGGGGTCCGGTTCGAAGGTGCGGGTGTCAGGGTCGACCTCGGCGCCACCGCAATCTTCCGACGCCTTGGTGCAGTCGGCGACCTCGCCCGGCCCGTACGTCGGGAATCCGTAGAAGCTCGGGTCGTGCATCCAGATCCACACGGGGAACCGGCCGGGGCGCAGGTCGTCGAGGTCGTCGGTGGGGAAGTACGTGACCTGTTCGCGGGTGACCGCCATGCTCACGCGGTGCCCGAGCGGCTCGATCAGCCGGTTGGTCCAGGCGTCGGCGCAGATCACCACGGCGCCACATCGCACGACGCCTGCGTCGGTGACGACATCGACTTCGCCGTCGACCGGCCGCACCGCGCGAACGGGCGAGTTGGGTCTCAGGTGGGCTCCGTGCTCGGCGGCGAGACGCTGCATCGTCGCCGTGCCATGGCCAGCAGGGACGATGCCGGTGTCGGGTGAGGCGATACCCATGACATCGGGGCCGACCACCGTGCCGCGGTCGAACGCCGGCCAGCGGCGGCGGATCTCGGCGGCGTCGATCCACTCGTATGCCACGCCTGCCGAGTCGAGACTCGAACGGTATGGCGCGGGGTCGATCGCGGCATCGGCCGGAAACAGATCGACGCCGCCCGTGCGCGTGATCAACATCTCGTCGGCGTCGCGCTCGATCGATTCCCAGGCGTCGTAGGCGCCCGCCGTCAGTTCGACGTAGCCGGTCGTGTGGTACGAGCGACGGATGATGCGCGAGTGGTCGTGTGAGGCACCACGGACATGGCCGAGTTCGAATTGTTCGAAACCGACGACATCGACGCCCCGGCGTGCCAACCAGTAAGCGGTTGCCGAGCCGAGTCCACCGAGTCCGATCACCCCGACGGCGAACTGCCTGCGCTCGTCCACTTCTGCCTCCCACGGTTGAGATCCACAGCGACGGCCCGGGCGGCGCACGTCACGCGGCGAACGCTAGCGATGGTGTCAGTCGGCCACCCAACCCCACGGACCGTTGCGGTGACCGCCGGCTGCTTGGGTACTGTTCTGCGGCGATGCCTGTCAGCGACGTGATGATCCCGACCGACGATGGGGAACGGCTGGCCGCCACGCTGTACCTGCCTGATGGGCCAGGGCCCTTTGCGGCGCTGCTCGAGGCCCTGCCGTACCGCAAGGACGATGTCACCGATTCGTACGGGTCGACCTATGTGCGCTTTGCCGCCGAAGGGTTCGCCGTATTGCGTCTCGACCTGCGAGGTACTGGGTCGTCGAGTGGCATCGCCACCGACGAGTATCCCGACGTCGAGCGTTCGGATCTTCGATCCACGATCGAATGGTTGGCGTCACAGTCGTGGTCGAACGGTCGCGTGGGCATGTTCGGTACGTCGTACTCGGGGTTCAACTCGTTACAGATGGCGGTCGAGGGAGTGCCGGCACTGCGGGCGATCGTCGCGACCTACGCCACCGATGACCGGTACACCGACGATGTGCACTACTGCGGTGGGGTGTTGCGGGCGATCGACCTGATCGACTACCCGCTGTACATGGTCGCCATGAACGCGCTACCGCCGACGCCGGCGGTGTTCGCCGCAGACGGCGGGCACGACTGGCGCGACGAGTGGCGTCGTCGTCTCGACGAGACGCCGGCGTGGCTGTTGGAATGGCTGGAGCACCCGAGCGACGGGCCGACGTGGCGGCGGGGTTCGATCCGCCTCGGACCGGACGGGATCGGCTACGAGCGCATGGCCTGCCCCACGATGATCATCGCCGGATGGGCCGACGGCTATCGCAACAACACGTTCCGCGTGGTCGAGCAATACGAGCGCAACGGGCTGCCGTGGCGACTGCTCGCGGGGCCGTGGGTGCACAAGTCGCCCGAGCGGGCGCGACCCGGTCCGAACGTCGACGACGACGTCGAGATCATCGCGTTCTTCGACGAGCACCTTCGCGATGGGCAGGGCTCCGCCGCAGCTCGCGGCCAGGTGTTCGTGCGGCACCCGGTGCGCCCAGAGCCCGACCTCGCGATGCACCCGGGTGTGTGGCGCGACGTCGACACCTGGCCGCCCAACGGCGCGCGGCTCGTCGAACTGCGTTCTTCGCGCCAGGGCATCGAAGCCACGACAGCCCGAGGCGACGTCGGCATCGCGGCCTGGAACTCGTGTGGAGGTGGATTGCCGTGGGGGCAACCCCTCGATCAGCGCCACGACAACGCCGACTCGATCCTGTTCGACTGGCAGATCGACGAGCCCGCCGAGATACTCGGCAACGGCCGGGTCGCGTTGCGGGTGCGGTCCGATCAGGTGTACGGGCATGTCAGCATCAAGCTGTGTGATGTGTTCCCCGACGGCACGTCGACGCTGATCACCCGCGGGATGATCGATCTGACCCACGTCGGGTGCTGGCCGGCCGACGAGCGCGGTGAGGTCGGCCGGTCACCGATCCCGCTCACCCCTGGCGATTGGATCGACATCGACATCGGTCTCGAGGCGACGACATGGACGATGCAGCCCGGTCACACGTTGCGCCTGGCGATCGCCGGGACCGACTGGCCGAACTGTTGGCCACCGCCCGGGCCGGTGACGCTCGAGGTCGACCGGCGCGAGCTCGTGCTGAGGCTGCCCGTCGTCGACGGCCTGCCCGAGACATCGCACGTCTTCGCCCCTGGCGCCGGTCCGAGCGACGAGGAGGCCGACGGGGTCGAGTGGCGTATCGAGCACGACGTCCTGGCCCGTGAGACCCGGGTCGCCACTCGTTACGGCGGCACGTACGAGGGCAGTCACGGTGCCATCGTCACCGACGACTACCGGGGTGAGCTCGGAGTCTCCACGGTCAACCCTGCATTGGCTTGGGCGCGCGGCACGTCGAGTTTCGAGATCCAGTGGCCAGAGGCAACCGTGCGCTCCGAGTCGACGCTGTCGATCGAATCCGACGAGCATCGTTTCGAGGTCGAACTGGCGCTCGTCGTGCACGATGACGGGGCCGAGGTCGCCCGACGCACCTGGCGGGCGACGCTCGCTCGCTGATCCGGCCGGTCAGGGGAGGGCGTGGCAGGCCGACCAGTGTGCGTCGCCCCGTTGCACCAACTCGACGTCGACGCCGGTGCATCTTCCGAGGATCCCCAGGCGTTCGGCTTCGCCGGAGGCGACGAGCGGGCAGCGCGGATGGAACCGGCACCCGGCCGGGATGCGGCTGGGGTCCGGCGTCTCCCCGGTGAGGATCTGCTGTTCGACCCGCTCCATCTCGGGCACGACCGACAGCAACGCCCTCGTATACGGGTGCTGCGGCGCCGCGAGCACCTCCTCGGCCCGGCCGACCTCGACGATGCGACCGAGGTACATCACGGCGATGCGATCTGCAATGTTCCACGCCAGCCCCAGGTCGTGGGTGACGGCGACGATGGCCAGCCCCTGTTCTTCGACGAGATCGCGCAGCAGTGCCAGGATCTCGCCTCGGATCGACGCATCGAGCGAGGCCACGGGTTCGTCGGCCAGCAACAGTTGCGGGTCGAGCGCGATCGCTCCCGCGATCAGGACCCGCTGGCGTTGCCCGCCCGACACCTCGTGCGGATAACGCGCCATGTACCGCTCGGCCGGACGCAGCCCCGCCCGCGACAACGCGTCCGCGACCAGCGCCGGCTCGTTGCCCTCGATGCCGTGGATCCGAATGCCCTCGGCGACAGCGTCGTAGATCGAGTGGCGCGGATTGAGCGCACCGGTCGGATCCTGGAAGATCATCTGGACGCGCCGGCGCAGATCACGCAGGGTGCGCTGACGCTGGTTGACCGGTTTGCCCTCGACGAGGATCGTGCCACCGGCGAGCGGCTCGAGTCCGAGGATCGAACGGATCAGTGTGGTCTTCCCACACCCCGATTCGCCGACGAGCGCGAGCACCTCGCCGGGTCGGACGTCGAGAGACACACCGTCCACGGCACGCACGGTGCCCCGACGGCTCGAGAACGTGACCGACACGTCGCGGAGTTCGAGGAGTGCGTCACTCACCGTCGTCACCACCGCTGGTCGGGATGTGGATGCAAGCGGCGTGGCGGCCGATCCCCAGGGGTCGCAGCTCGATGTCTGCGACCGAGCAGTCATCGACCGCGCGGTCGCACCTCGGATGGAACGGGCAGCCGCTGGGCAGGTTGGCGGGGTTGGGCGGATCGCCGGCGAGACCGCTGGGTCTCATGCGCGACGCATGGTCACCGATCGTGGGGAAGGCTCGGGTGAGCGCCGCCGAGTAGGGGTGCTCGGGAGTACCGAACACGTCGTGGCTCGGGCCATCCTCGACGATCCGACCGGCATACATGACGGCCAGCCGCTCACATGTCGAGGTGAGCACAGACAGATCGTGGGTGATGAACAACAACCCGAGCCCCCGGTCGCGTTGGAGTTCGGCGAGCAGTTCGAGCACCTGGGCCTGCACCATCACATCCAGCGCGGTCGTCGGCTCGTCGGCGATCAACAGTTTCGGCTCACAGGCCAGGGCCAGTGCGATCAGGACGCGCTGTCGCTGGCCGCCCGACAGCTGATGTGGATACGACCTGGCGCGGTTGGCCGGCAGCCCGACGCGTTCGAGCAGATCGCCGACGCGATCTTGGGCCGCCTTCTTGGACTGCGTCGAGTGGAGAAGGATCGCCTCGGCGATCTGCTTGCCGACCCGCTGCACCGGGTTGAGTGCGTGCAGGGCGCCCTGGAACACGATCGCCGCCGACGTCCATCGGACGGCGCGCAGCTCTCCGGGCCGCATCTGATAGACGTCCTCACCGTCGAGCAGGACCTGCCCCTCGATCAGGGTTTCCTTCGGGAGCAGACGCAACACGGCACCGGCGATGGTCGACTTGCCGCACCCCGATTCGCCTGCCAGTCCAATGGTTTCCCCCGGGTCGATGGTGAGGTCGACGCCTCGTACGGCCGGCACGTCGCCGCGCTCGGATCGATACGTGATGTGGAGGTCTCTGAGCTCGAGCAGGCTCACGCGCCGCCCTCCCGAAGTCGTGGATCGAGGATCTCCTCGATCGCTCTACCGACCAGCGTGAATGCCAGCACGACCATCACGATGCCCGCACCTGCGGGAACGTAGTACCACCACGCGTTGCGGCTGATCGCCCCGGCGTTGAATGCTTCCTCCAACGTCTTGCCCCACGACGCCCTGGTGGGATCGCCGAGACCGAGGAACGCGAGCGTCGTCTCGGTCAGGATCGAGATCGGCACCGCGAGCGTGAGGTTGGCGAGGATCAGCGGCGCGACGTTCGGCAGGATGTGGCGCCGGATGACGTGCGCCCGATTGGCGCCCAGCGCACGGGCGCGGTCGACGTAGAGGCGCTGTTTCACGGTCAGCACCTGGGCTCTGACGAGCCGAGCGGTGCCCGGCCACGACGTGATCGCGATCACCAACACGACGTTTCGGAGCGACCTGTCGAGGACCGAGGCGAGCACGATCGCCAGCGGGAGGAACGGGATCACCAGGAACCAGTCGGTGAGTCGCATCAACGTGGCATCGGTCCAGCGCCCGAAGAACCCTGCCGTCACACCGACGGCCGCTCCGATGGCGATCGTGAGCACGGTGGCCGAGAGCCCGACCCACAGGCTCACCCGCGAACCCCAGACGAACTGCGCCGCCACTGATCGACCGAGATTGTCGGTGCCGAGGGGGTAGCCACGGCCGGGCGGAGCCCAGGTGGGGTTGTCGATCGAGTCGACCGCGCTGAGGCCTTCCTTGGGGGAGATCCATGGTGCTGCGATCGCCATGACGATGAACACCAGCAGCACGATCAGGCCGAGCAGGGCCAGGCGATCACCACGGAAACGCGACCAGAAGTCGGCGGCCGAGGCGCGGCGACGCTGCCAACGGAACGCCCGTGGCGAGAACGTGGTGGGTGCGACGTCGAGCGTCTCGTCGGCGTCGCTCATCGTCCGCGAACCCGGGGGTCGAGCAGGCCGTACAACAGGTCGACGGCGAGGTTGGCGATGATCATCGAAGCGCTGAACAGCAGGAACAGCCCCTGCAGCATCGGGAAGTCGGGCCCGCGGATCGCCTCCAGGGTCGCTTGCCCGATGCCCGGCCACGAGTAGATCGATTCGACGGCAATCGCGCCGGAGAGTACATAGCCGAAGTTGAGCGCAGACAGGCTGACCACCGGCAAGAGTGCGTTCGGTACGGCGTGACGTCGCCTCACAGCGACGTCACGGAGCCCCTTGGCGCGCGCGAGCTGCAGGAAATCCTCGTTGACGGTGTCGAGCAGTGAGGATCTCATCACGATCATGTACTCGCCGATGTACGCCAGCGTGAGGGTGATGCACGGCAGCGCCATGTGGTGGGCCTGATCGAGGAGCGCGCTCAAGCCCGTCGCGGTGCTGCCGGCGTCCTCGAACCCGCCGGTGGGGAACCACGGCCATCTCACGGCGAAAAACGCGAGCAGCACCATGCCGAGCCAGAAGTCGGGCACCGAATACGTGAACATCGCGAACGACGTGGCGCCGACGTCGACCTTGCTGCGACGTCGCCAGCCGGCGGCGATGCCGAGCATGATGCCGATCAGCATCGAGAGGATTGTCGACGTGCCCACCAGGGCGATCGTCGGCCACAGCGCCTCGCGGATCTCGGTCGTGACGGGCCGGCGACTCAGGAACGAGTCGCCGAGGTTGCCACTGACGGTCTGTTTGAGATACGCGAGAAACTGTTCGAACTTGGTGCCGTCGAGGTTGAACTCCTGCCGTCTGCGATCGAGCTGCGCCTGGCTGAGATTGCGGCCGCGGAACAACTTGCCTGTCGGGTCGTCGTTGACGACCCGAAACAGGAAGAAGTTGAAGACGAGGACGAAGACGAAGGTGCCGAGCGCCCCGAACACCTTGCCGGCAACGAACCTCGCTCGCATGTGGTGCTACTCGCGGTCGTCGGCTGATCCCCGGCGCTTGGCCAGGAAGAAGCCGCCGCCGCCGACCACCAAGATCGCGACGATGATGCCGACGATCACACCGGTGTTCGAGCCGCCGTCGTCTTCGCCGGCCGGTACCGGTGCCACCGTCGTCGCGGCCGAGTCGCCATCGACGGTGGTGGCGTCGGGAGCGGTGGTGGCGTCCGGCGCCGTCGTACCTTCGGTGGCGCCGTCGTCGGTGACCGGAGGTTCGGCACCGATCACGGAGAGGTTCTCATAGGTCGGCGACGAGTTGGTGAACAATACGGGGCCCGTGTTCGCCGGCTGTTGCAGCCAGCCCTCGAAACGGTCGGTGCGGTAGGCCTGCAGATCGGGATCCTGCAGCAGGACGAGATAGGTCGATTCGGTGTTGAACAGCCGGAGCATCTGGGCCACGATCTCGCGGCGCTTGGCCGAATCGAGCTCGACCCGCTGTTGCTGGTACAGCTCGTCGTAGGCCGGATCGCACCAGTTGGCGTCGTTGTAACCGGCCTCCTCGACGTCGTAGGTGACCTGGTCGCAGGTGAAGTACGACAGCATCGGGTCGGGGTCGACGTAGGGGGTCCAGCCCCACACGAACATGTCGTAGAGGCCACCGACCTGGGCGTCGTACAACTGTGTGTCGTCCATCACCGTGGTTTCGGTGCCGATACCGACCGCCTCCAGCCATCCGGTGATGAATTCGGCGATCGGGGCCGCGTCGGTCGACTCCGACCGGACGATGTATCGCAACACGAGCGGGTCGCCATCCGGCGTCTCGCGGATGCCGTCACCATCGGAGTCGACGTATCCGGCCCCCTCGAGCAGGGCAGCGCTCCGCTCGGGATCGTAGGCGAAGCCCTCGTCGCCCAGATCTGGGATCCACGAGGGATCGGCCGACGGTGACAACGTGGTGCCGACGCTGCCGAGGCCGAGCGCCACCCGATCGAACAACACGTTGCGGTCGATCGCGTAGAAGATGGCGTGACGCACATCGATGTTCTGGAGTGCCGGGTTGCCGTCGCCGATGCCACCCGCCATACCGTTCAGTGCGAGCTCGGTGAAACCACCTTGCAGGCCGGCCACGACCGTGACGTTCTCGTCATTCTGCAGTTGCTCGACCGAGCTGGCGTTGAAGTTGTGAGCCGCGTCGATCTCGCCGCGTTGCAGAGCGGCGACCATCGCGTCGGCGTTGGAGAACACGCGGTAGACGATGCGGTCGATCCCGTTGTCACGTCCGTAGTAGTTGGGGTTCTTGACCATCGTCCAGTCCTGCCCCGATCGCCACTCGGTCAGCGAGTACGGGCCCGAGGCCACACCGTCGAGCGCCTCGTACGACTCGAGATCGTCGAACGAGATCGGCTCGTAGATGTGCTTGGGCACGATGTAGACGTCCATCGTCGGCAGCTTCGGATCGGGCACCGAGCTGGTGATCTCGACGGTGCGTTCGTCGATCGCCACGGCGTCGAGGTTCTCGACGGTCGAGAAGTGGTTGTACCACTCCTCGTCTCGCGACCGATTGATCGTGTACGCGATGTCGTCGGCCGTGATCGGCTCGCCGTCGCTCCACTTCAGGCCTTCGCGCAGCGTGTAGGTGTAGGTGAGCCCACCATTGGACTCGACCCATGATTCGGCGAGACCGGGGATGGTGGAGAAGTCGTCGGCGGCCTTGCTGGTGAGCGTTGCGTATTGGAGGTTCCACACCTCGAACTCGGGTACGAGGTACCCGACGGTGACGTTCGGCGACGACATGTCCTGCAGCAGGCCGATGGTCATGGTGACAGGATCGTCCTGGGCGGCCGCCGGCGTGGTCGGAATACCGATCAGGACGAGGCCGGCAATCGCACCGGCCCCGAGGATGCGCCTCAACTTCATCTGAATCCCCCGAAAGGATGAGTGGGCGCTGCGGCGCCGTTGGTCGTGGCGAGATTCTGACCTCTCGGCCCCCGAAACGCAAGCTGACTGATCAGTCAGGCCCCGCCTGCGCCGGGTGCCGGCGATCGGAATACAGTCCGCGGCGTGGAACCTCGCCCGATGCAACCGGCCGACATCTCTCGAATCGCTGTGGTGGAGGAGCTCGATGTGTCAGCTGACGGAGCGACGGCCGTGGTCGCCCGACGTATCGTGCATCGAGGCCATTACGAGAAGCACTTGTACGCCGTCGCGCTCGACGGCCGGCACCGGCCCCACCGGCTCACCGAGGGGCGGTTCAGGGACCGATCGGTCCACATCTCGCCGGATGGCGCTCGGGTGGCATTCCTCCGAGGGGACCCGGGAGACGAGCACCACCCCGCCGATCTGTGCACCGTGCCGATCGCCGGCGGAGCGGTGCGCCGGTGGATCAGGGTGCGCTCGATGACGGGGTTCGGCGCGGTCAAGGAGCTGGCGTGGTCACCTGACGGCCGCTCGATCGCGTTCACCGCGGATGTCGACCCCCCACGCTTCATCGTCGGCGACCGCCCCGCGATCGGTACGCCTGCGTGGCGTTCCGCTACGGCTCCAGCTCCGGTCGCTCGCCGAATCACCCGTACCGATTGGCGATGGGACGAGATCGGTCATCGCGACCACTGGGCCCACCTCTTCGTGATGGAACTGGCGGCAGGGGCGAAGCCGCGTCAGGTGACGAGCGGCGACTGGGACGTGAGCGGGATCACGTGGCACCCGAACGGCCGAACGGTGGCGTTCGTGTCCGACCAGGGCGAACGGCCCGATCTGCACCCGTGCGCGTCGATCTGGGCGGTCGATGTGGATGCCGGGCCGAGGTCGAAGCGGTCGCGTCCGCAACTGTTGCTCGACGCCCCCGGCGGCGCCAATCGGCCGTCGTTCTCGCCTGACGGTCGGTGGCTGGCTGCGGTCGGTCTGCTCACTCCAGAACCGCTCGACGATCTCAGCCCCGGTCTGCTGTTGGGGGCCGCCGACGGTTCCCGCCCGCCGGTCGCGCTGGCACCCGGACTCGATCGGCCGATCGGTAACTGGGCCGACACCGACCTCAATGGATGGATGGTCACTGGTCGCTCCGGGCCGGCCTGGTTGGACGACTGCACCATCGTGGCGTCGGTCACCGACCGCGGGCGAAGCCTGCCCGAGCGATGGGTGATCGACCCGACGACCGGTGACCTGCTCGACGCGCCGGCGCCGAGCGATCGACATGACAGCGGTCCCTGGGCCGACGCGACCACTCACATGGTCGGAGTCGCTCCGGCCTCGGCCGGAGGTGTCGGTCGCGTCGTCACGCTCGGCACGTTGAACGGTCGCGCGATGGAGGTCATGTCGGTCGATCTCACCGCGCCGGTCGAAGAGCGCCGATTCCGAACCCACACCACGTTCGGCTCCTCATGGCAGCGCCGGTACCTGCAACCAAAGATGGAACGGGTCGAGGTGCCCGGCCCGGGTGGCCCGATCGAGACCTGGATCGCCTCGCCGCCCGACGCGGGCGACGAGCCGTTGCCCACGGTGGTCGATGTACACGGGGGGCCGCTGGGCTGCTGGGCGCCGGCACCGCACATCGAGGTCATCATGCTCGTGGGTGCCGGCTACCGGGTGGTGCTCCCCAACATCCGCGGCTCGGCGGGCTACGGCAAGGATTGGATCAGGCCGCAACTCGGCGACTGGGGCGGGGTCGATGCCGCCGACGTGCACGCCGCGCTCGATCACGTCATCGAGCGCGGGCTGACCGACCCCGAACGGCTCGGCGCGCTCGGGTTGAGCTATGGCGGGTTCATGGTCAACTGGCTCGTCGCGACCTCCGACCGGTTCGCGGGGGCGGTGTCCGAGAACGGCGTCACCAACCAGGTGTCGGTGTGGGCGAACTCCGACAGCGGGCCCGAATACGACCGGGCGTCGCTGCTCGGCGACCCGTTCTCGCCGGAGGGCATCGAGAAGCTGTGGCACCAATCGCCGCTGCGCCACGTCACGAACGTCACGACGCCCTTGCTGATGCTCCAGGCCGAGTCCGACCTGCGGTGCCCGCCGCAGGACAACGAGCAGTTCTTCATCGCCCTGCGGCACTTGGGTCGCACCGTCGAGTACGTGCTGTACCCCGACGAGTCGCACGTGTACGCCTCGGCGGGTCGTCCGGATCGCCGCATCGACCGCATGCAACGAGTGCTCGACTGGTTCGAGCGACACCTGGCGTAACAACCGGTGCCTGGTACCCGGCCGTTACGCCGCGACGATCAGCGGGAATGTTCGAAGCCGTCGAGCACCTCGAGCACCAGCGGCACGAGGCGGGTCAGGTCGTAACCGCCCTCCTGCACGAACACGGTCGGGAGATCGAGTGCGGCGAGGACCCCGCCCGCCTCCCGGAAGCCGGCCGGCGTGATCATCAGCGGGGCCGCGGGGTCGTGCTCGGCGGCGTCGACGCCGAGCGACACGACCAGGGCGTCGGAGCCGTGCCGCTCGACCGACTCGATCAATTTCGCGATCCCGGCGAGCCAGACCTCGTCGCCGCTGCCCGCAGGGATCGGCTCGTTGTGGTTCCAGCCCTCACCCCGCCCGCCGCCGCGCTCGTCGGCATGACCGACGAGATGCGGGAACCATCCTTGCGCCGGGTCGACGTGAACACTTGTGTACAGCACGTCGTCGCGATCCCAGAAGATCTCCTGCGTGCCATTGCCCTGATGGGCATCGATGTCGACGATTGCCACGCGGCGGTGGCCCGCAGCGCGCAGGTGCTGCGCCGCCGCGGCCGAGTTGTTGAAGTAGCACGACCCCCCGAAGAACGCCGGGCCTGCATGATGCCCCGGTGGCCGCACCGCTGCATAGGCCGCCCGCTCGCCGGCGGCGACCAGGTTCGCTGCGTGCACCGCTGCGTGCACCGCGCTGCACGCAGCATCGAAGGTGCCCTCGCTCATCAGCGTCGCGGTGTCCATCGCGTACAGACCCAACTCGGCGCGGATCGTTGCCGGTCGCCGGTCGGTGCGACAGCGCGCAGCGAAGCCCCGGGTTGCGAACAGGTAGCCGACCACGTGTGGCTGACCGGGATCGGTGAGGTGTCCCTCGGCCACCCACGAGGGATAGGCACGTGACATGAAGTCCACGAAATCTGCATCGTGCACCGCCGTGATCGGATCGAGTCCGAAGTCGGGGGCATCGACCAGGGTTGCTCCGGCCGACCGCAGGCCGTCGGCGAGAAGATCGCCGCGCTCGGGCTCCTCGTCGCCGACCTCGCGAACTCCGAGCCAGTAGCCACCGTGCGGCTCGTGGCCGCGGTGGCGTTCGGTCCACACGGCCGGCATCAGCAACGACATGCCGCAACCTGTCCCTGATCGATGTTCACGAGAATCCTCGGCGCATCGCGCGCACAGTAGACGACACCGACATCTGCCGCCCCGCCGGTCCCGACCACACCGACGGTCGCTGCTCGAGCGATTCCAACGGGCAGACTGTGCGCCGTGGAACGGGCGAGCGACGACCCGGCGGTCGTTCGCCGGACCCAGATGGTCGATCTCGCCAGATCGGTTCCGCTCGGCGTGATCCTGCCGCTCGAGATGTCGGTGTTCCTGACGATCGCGATCCAGCATTTCGACGCACCCGGATTGGCCAAGGGACTGATCGCCGCCGCCAGCGGGATCGGTCTGCTGGGGTCGACACTGTTGACCGCCATCGCACGTCGCTCGAAGCGCCGGTCGATGGTGATCGCCTCGATGGTGATCGGGGGCGGAGCGGTGGGGTTCGCGATCGCGGCGACGGGGTCGCTGCTGCTGTACGTGCTCGGAGTCATCGCCGGGCTGGCGGCGATCAGCATGAACCTGCCGCTGCTGACCGCCACCTACGAACGGAACTTCTCGGTTCGCGACCGGGGCAAGCGAGTCGGTCGGGGTCTGTCGCTGAAGGTCGCGGTGTCGGCTCCTCTGTCGCTGCTGATGGGCGCGTGGCTGGCCGATCACCTCGATCTGTGGTGGGTGGTCGTGGTGCTCGGCGCGCTCTCGGCGGCCACGCTCAGCGTTCTGAATCGGTTGTTTCCCAGCGAGCCATTGGGGCGCGTCGATGGCCAGCGCGCCCATCCGTGGCCGCGGTTCGAGATGTTGCGCGAGGATCGTCGCCTGCGCATCATCCTGATGGCATGGATGTTCATGGGGTTCGGCAACCTGATGCTGCTCCCGCTGCGGATCGAGTACCTCGCCCAACCGCAGTACGGGATCGCGGCGAACGCCGTGACGATCACGATGCTCACCGTTGCCGTGCCGTCCGCGATGCGCCTGCTCACGACCACGTTTTTCGGGAGGGTCTTCGACCGGATGTCGGTGTTCACGATCCGCATCCTGTTGAACCTGCTGTTCATCGTGTACGTCGTGGCGTTCTTCTCGGGAACGAGCATGATCGGACTGTGGTTGGGTTCGATCACCCTGGGTCTCGCGTTCGCCGGGGGCGATCTGATGTGGACGCTCTGGGTCACCAAGTTCGCACCACCCGGACGCGTCGCCGACTACATGGGCCTGCACACGTTCTTGACGGGCATCAGGGCCGTCAGCGCCCCGCTGTTCGCCTACCTCATCATCGAACAGATCTCGCTCGGCTGGGTCGCGGTGCTGGGCGTGGTGCTGATGTTGATCTCGTCGGTGATCCTGGTGCCCGACTCGTTGAGTGACGAACGCGAACGTCGGACAGCGGTCAGCGTCTGAGCCGGTGTCCCCGACTCAACGCAGCGTGTCGATCACCTGATCGACGATCGCGTCGGTGGTGAGAGGGTGGAGGAACACCAGCCGCCCCACGGTCTCTGCCTTCCACGTGGTGGGCGCCACGAACGCGATACCTCGGTCCAGCAAGTCCTTCGACCACTGCTGCCAACGACCGCGGTCCCAACCCGACTTGCGGAACAGCAACACGGTCAGCTGTGGCTGCATGATGATCTCGATCCCTGGGAGGGCGGCCAGTTGGGCGCGTGCATAGGCCGTTGTCGTCATCGATGCCCGCACGGCGGCACCCAGTGCGTCGGTGCCGTGCACCAGCAAGGTGAACCAGAAGGGGAGGCCCGACGGGCGGCGGGTCAGCTGGAACGCGTAATCGCTCGGGTTCCACTCGTCGGTCGGATCGGCGGTGTGCAGCACCTCGATGTAGGGGCCGTGCTGGCGGTGTGTGAGTGCCGCCAGATGCGGCCGGCGGTAGAGCACCGCGCAGGTGCCGGCGGTGCAGAACATCCACTTGTGGGGATCCACGATGAACGAGTCGGCCTCGCCGAGCCCGTCGAAGAGCTCGCGGCACTCGTCGAGGATCAACGCCGCGCCGCCGTAAGCGCCGTCGACGTGCAACCAGGCGTCATGGGCGTGGGCCACCTGGGCGAGCCCACGCAGATCGTCGACCACGCCGGCATTCGTCGATCCCGCCGATGCGACCACCACGGCCAGCTCTGCTGCGAGACCTGTGGTGGCGAGTGAGGACGCGAGCAGTTCGCCCGTGAAGCGGCCGTCGGGTCCCGTCGGCACGACGAGGGCCTCCATCCCGAGCAGTCGGAGCGAGTTGTCGACCGATGCGTGGGCGGTGTCGGCAACGGCGACCAGGCGGCGACCACCAGCGACGTCGCGACCGACGGCAATCGCCGAGAGGTTGCCGATCGAACCGCCGCTGCAGAACGCGCCGCCCGCCTCGGTGGGCATACCGGCCAGCGCGCGCAGGTAATCGAGCGCTTGATTCTCCGCTGCGACGGCACCGGCCGCCTCCAACCACGACTCGGCCGAGAACGAGGTGGCCCCCACCACCGCGTCCATCCAGATGGCTGCTGCGGCGGGCGACATCGGGATGAAGGCGAGATAGCGCGGCCCATCGAGGGCCAGGGTGTGGTCAGCGACAGCGGTTTCGAAGAGGCTCCAGGCGCGATCGACCCCCAACCCGTGGCTGGTGATCGCATCCTCGAACAGCGGCAGGAGCTCGGAGGGTGGAGTGGTTCGTCCCAACTCGGTGTTGGCGAGCCGATCGGTGATCAGGCGTACCGCCCGCGCGGGAAGGTCGTCGATGTCTGCGTCGGGGCCGTGGAGCGTCACGGCCGCGAACGGTACCGGGCCGGCGGGCCGTGCGGGTGGTGAGCGGTGGGGTCGAGGTTCAGTCGTGCACGACGACGGTGCGCGACTGCTCACGCAGGTACTGCTGCAGGTAGTACGGGCCCCCGCCTGCTTTGCCGGCCGTGCCGCTGCGCTTCCATCCACCGAACGGCTGCACTCCGGGCCATGCGCCGGTGGTGGCACCCGCGGCACGGTTGATGTACACGACGCCGGCCTCGATGCGCTCGAGGAAGCGGTCGATGTCGCCCTGGTCCTCGGCGAACAGCCCGGCGGTCAGCCCGAACGGGACGGCGTTCGACAGATCGAGGGCCTCGTCGAGCGAGGCGACCGAGCGGACGGCGATCAGCGGCATGAACAGCTCGGTCGTCCAGATCGTCGAATCGTCCGGCACACGAACCACGGTGGGTGCAACGAAGTTGCCGGCAGCGAGGTGATCGTCGGTGAGTCGTTCGCCACCGGTGAGCACCTCGCCGGTGTGGCGAGCGTCGGCGACAGCGGCGTCGTAGCGGTCGAGTGCGGCCTGGTTCACCACGGGGGAGAGGAAGCCGCCGGGCTCGAGTGGGCTGGTGGAGGGGATCGCCTCGGCGCGGGCGACGAGCCGCCGGGTGAATTCCTCCGCGATCGACTCGTGGACGAAGACACGCGAGGCCGCCGAGCACTTCTGGCCGCCGAACCCGAATGCGCTGCGAGCGGTGCCCTCGACGGCGAGGTCGATGTCGGCGGAAGCAGCCACGATCACGGGGTTCTTGCCGCCCATCTCACAGATCGCAGGTTTCGGGTGGGCCGTCGAGAACGAGCGGATGATCGACATGCCGACGCTGCTCGATCCGGTGAACGTGATGCCGTCGACCCCGGAGTGGTGCACCAGTGCCGACCCGACGTCTGCGCCGCCGGTCACGATATTGACCACACCGCGCGGCACGCCTGCATCGACCAGCGCCCGGTACACGAGATGGCCCGACAGCGACCCCACCTCGGATGGCTTGATGATCAGTGTGTTCCCGGCGACCAACGCGGCACCAGCCGGTCCGGCGACCAGGGCTGACGGGTAGTTGAACGGAGCGATCACGGCCCACACGCCGTACGGGCGCATCACGTCGCTGGTGACTTCTGCCTCGCTGAAACGTTCCATCGGCACGGAAAATCCGCCGTGCTCGCGCATCGCGTGTGTGTAGTAACGAATCAGGTCGGCCGCTTCCTCGACCTCACCGATCGCCTCGAGTCGGCTCTTTCCGTTCTCCCACGCGAGCGCCGCACCGTCGATCACCGATCGTTCGGAGATCAGGTCGGCGGCCCGATCGAGCAGATCACAGCGCAGCTCCCAAGGCGTCGCTGCCCAACCGGCTCGTGCCCGTCGTGCGGTACCGACGACATCGTCGACGTCCTCGCCGTCAGCGCGGGTGAACTTCCCGATCTCGACCGTCGTGTCGATGGGTGACACCGTCGTGAACGTGTCGCCGAAACGTTCCTCGTCCCCGATCCCGAGCGGATGGGTGGCGCCCAGCCCAGATCGGACCTGAGCGACTGCGGCGGTGTACGCCGACTGCAGTTCGGAGTCGTCGGCGGTCAGGGTTGCGTATGTGACGCGAAAGGCGGCCATGGCCGCGAACTCTGGCACATCCGAAGTGGTGCCGTCGATCGCGAGCCGTGATCGCCCGGCGGAATACCGATCAGTCGAACAGATCGGGGTCTGTCCGGCAGATCTCCTGCCAGAGCGGCTGGAACGACAACCAACCCGCGAAGTGGCTGCCGGCGGCCGCGAGCGTGTGCCTGGCGTACTCGTCGCGGACCTCGATCGGTGTGCCGGCGGCCATCGCCATCAGCTGTGCCTGGCACGAGCGTTCCATCGTGACGAACCAGAACGCCGCCTCGTCGACCGACTCGCCGACGGTGAACAGACCATGGTTCTGATGGATGGCGGCCTTTCCCTGGGGGAACAGTCTGGCGAAATCCTTGCCGGCCTCGACATCGTTGACCACGGCGCCCCCGTGCTCGGAGATCAGGGTGTGGTCGTCGTAGAAGATGCAGGCGTCCTGGGTCAGCGGTGCGAGCGGGATGCCCAACGAGCTGAACGACTTGCCGTACGGCGAATGGGAGTGGGCGGCAGCGATCACATCGGGGCGCGCCGCATGGATCGCCGAGTGCAGCACGAATGCGGCGGTGTTGACATGGCTGCTGCCGTATACGACGTTGCCGCCGTGGTCGAGCAGGATCAGGTCGGATGACTTGATATGGCGAAAGCTCATCCCGAATGGATTCACCCAGAAGAGTTCGGGGAACTCGGGGTCGCGAACGGTGATGTGCCCTGCAACGCCTTCGCCGAAGCCGAAGCGGCCGAACACCCGTAGCGCCCCCGCCAACTTGGCCTTGCGGTGGGCGCGCTCTTCCTCGACGGTCTCGAAGACCTCCGGCATCGGGAGGTACAGGTCGCTCTTGGGCGTGAGCGGCACACCATCGATCGTTCGGGTCTCGTTCTCGGTCATCGCCATGCCCACGAAGCTAGTGCCGAGTCGAGCGTGAAAGGGCGTCGAGGACGAGGCCGACGACGACGTAGAAGACGTATCGCAGCGATCCGCCATGGACGCGACGACGTCGAGGACGAGGCCGACGACGACGTAGAAGACGTATCGCAGCGATCCGCCATGGACGCGACGACGTCGAGGACATCTGTCAGTGAGTCGTTCGGGTCGAGGCACAGCAACGATGCCGCAGCCGGCCGCCCCACCGAGGCAGTAGCGTTTCGATGTGAAACGTCGGCTGATCCCCTACTACCTCCTGGTGGCGGTGGTGATGATGGCGATGGGCGGGATCTTCGCGCTGCTGGGCGAGTTGCGCGACGAGCTGGGTTTCAGCGAGACAGGTCTCGGCGTTGCGGTCGCAATGGGGTTCTTCTCGGCGTTCGCTGCCCAGATCGGCCTGGCGCGATTTGCCGACCGCGGTCATTCACACACGATGATGCGGCTCGGTTTGGTATCGGTGTCGTCGTCGTTGTTGTTGCTGGCGTTCACGACCGAGCTGTGGCAGTTCATCGGGATCCGGATGCTGTTGGGGATCGGGGTCGGTTCGCTGAGCCCTGCGGTTCGGCGGCTGGTGATCGTGTCCGATCCCGACCACGTCGGCGCCAACCTCGGGACGATGGGGGCGTTCGAGGTCGGCGGGTTCCTGGTCGGGCCGCTGCTGTCAGCGGTTCTCGCAGAGTTCTACGGGTACCGGGCGCCGTTTCTCGTGCTGGCGGTCATCGCCGCGGTGTTCGCGACACGAATCACCCGGCTTCCCGCCGACCAGGGCGGTCGCACCCAGGAGCGAAGGGTGGTGCGAGCGTTGCTGGCCCAGCCCGGTGTGCGGGCGGTGCTCACATGCGCGTTCGGGTGGTTCTCGATGATCGGAGTATTCGAGGCCGTGTGGGCGGTGATGCTGACCGATCGTGGCGCGCCGACCTGGCTGATCGGCGCAACGATGTCGTTGATCATGCTGCCGATGTTGTTCATCGCCCCGCTGAGCGGCAGTTGGGCCCAGCGGTTCGGGCCGTTGCGGGTGGTTCGTTGGGGTGTGCTGTTCGTCACCCCGTTGTTCTTCGCGTATGGATTCATCGACAGTCTGTGGTTGTTGACGGCGGTCGCCATGCTGCAGGGGGTGGGTGACGCCGTCGTGTTTCCCGGTACGCAGGTCGGTGTGGCCGTCGCTGCGCCCGATGACCTCAGCGCCTCGGCACAGGGGTTGCAGGGCGCCACGCTCCAGCTCACTGCCGGCAGCATGGCGTTGTGGTCGGGGTTCCTGTACGAGACGTACGGGTCCAAGGCGGTGTTCGGCAGTGGAGCAGCGTTGATGCTGATCGGCGTTGCCGCATCGTTCCTGGCGGCACGTTCGTTGCGGCCCGGCGACCCCCTGCTCGGTTCGACGAGTGGGGTGCCGCTCAAGCCTGCTCCTCTCGCCCCGGGCGGGTAACGACGTGTTGGGCGGTCGGCGGTGACGAGCCGTGGCTCGACCAACTCGCCGATCCAGCCGGACGCGCCCCGAACCGGGTTGGGGAACCGCGGTCGATACAGCCGTGCGAGAATCAGCGGGTGAACCGCCAGATCAATCCGAAGTCGATCGCACCACCCGCCGCCAACTACGCCCATGCGGTGCTGACCCAAGCGGCGTCGCGCTGGCTGCACACGTCCGGAGTCGTACCGACCCGGCCTGACGGCTCGGTGCCGGACGGCGTCGGCGAGCAGGCCGAGACCGTTTGGGCCAACATCGGCGCCATCTTGTCGCAGGCCGGCATGCGTCCGGCCGACATCGTCGCAGTCACCACCTACGCCGTGGTGGGCGAACCACTCGGTCCGATCATGGCGGCCCGCGACAAGTTCATGAATGGCCGCACGGCGGCATCGACGTTGGTGACGGTGCCGGCGCTGGCCCAGTCGGCATGGAAGCTGGAGATCGCGATCGTCGCGGCGTCGGCCTGAACGGTGGTGTCGGTACACGGCTCGTCGGGTACAGGTTGCGGTCGATCTGCTGCGCGCCGTCGGCCGTGACGTTCGAGGCGGGTGCGACGTGCGAGCGTTCGTGCCGGTGTCGGATCGAACACGGTCGGGGGCGATGCTGCCGAGGTGCGTGACATCATCCATCCGCTGCAGGTCGAGCCGGGGCGGGCCTCTACGCTTGCCCCATGGCCGACGACCTGCGCCGAACCGATTCCGGGATCGAGATCAAATCCCTCTACACGGCCGAGGACCTGGCTGACTGGAACGTTGCCGAACAACTCGGACTTCCCGGCGAGCCACCCTTCACTCGGGGTGTCTACCCCTCGATGTATCGCGGTCGGCTCTGGACGATGCGGCAGTACTCGGGGTTCGGCGATGCGGCTGCAACCAACGAGCGTTTCCACTTCCTCTTGAACGCCGGGCAGACCGGGTTGTCATGCGCGTTCGACCTGCCGACCCAGATGGGGTACGACTCGGACCATCCGCGTGCCGAGGGCGAGGTCGGCAAGGTCGGCGTGGCGATCGACTCGCTCGACGACATGCGAGCACTGCTGGCCGGGCTGCCGCTCGACAAGGTCACGACGTCGATGACCATCAACTCGACCGCAGCGATCTTGCTGTTGATGTACGAACTGGTCGCCGAGGAGCAGGGTATCGAACCGGCGAGGATCTCGGGCACCATCCAGAACGACCTCCTCAAGGAGTACATCGCTCGGGGCACGTACATCTATCCGCCGCGACCGTCGATGCGGATCATCACCGACATCTTCGCCTACTGCTCTGCTCACGTCCCACGCTGGAACACGATCTCGATCTCGGGCTATCACATCCGGGAAGCCGGCTCGACTGCGGCGCAGGAGATCGCCTTCACCCTCGCCAACGCCATCGCATACGTGCAGGCCGCTGTCGATGCCGGTCTCGACGTCGACGATTTCGGTCCGCGCCTGAGCTTCTTCTGGAACGGGCACAACCACTTCTTCGAAGAGGTCGCCAAGTTCCGCGCCAGCCGTCGGATGTGGCACAAGATCATGACCGAACGGTTCGGGGCCAAGGATCCCAAGTCGGCGATGCTGCGGTTCCACACCCAGACCGGTGGTTCGACGCTGACCGCGCAGCAGCCTGTCAACAATGTCGTGCGGGTCGCCCTGCAGGCGCTCGCTGCCGTGATGGGGGGCACACAGTCGCTGCACACCAACGGGTTCGACGAGGCGTTGTCGCTGCCGACCGAGGATGCGGCACGGCTGGCACTTCGCACCCAGCAGATCATCGGGTACGAGGCCGGGGTCACCGACACCCCCGACCCGCTGGCCGGTTCGTATCTGGTCGAGTCGATGACCGACGAGGTCGAGCGTCTGGCATGGGAGTACATCGAGAAGATCGACGAGATGGGTGGCGCCGTGTCGGCCATCGAGGCGGGCTATCAGATGGACGAGATCGAGCAGGCCGCCTACGACTACACGAAGTCGATCGATGACGACCAGCGCGTGATCGTGGGCCTCAACAAGTTCCAGATCGACAACGAGCCCGAACCCAGCGTGTTCCCGATCGACCCTTCGCTCGAAGGCGCCCAGCAGACCCGGCTCGCCGCGTTCAAGGCGAACCGTGATGCGGGTTCGGTCGCCGAGCGGCTGGAGGCCGTCCGCGCCACAGCGCGCGGCAACGACAATCTGCTGTATCCCATGAAGGAGGCCCTCCGTGCCGGAGCGACTCTCGGGGAAGTGAGCGATGCACTTCGGGACGTCTTCGGCACGTACCAACCGTGAGACATCACACGTGACCTGGCTCCACGATCACGGCGACGTCGAGTGTTGCGACATCGTCACGACAGGTCGACGGTCAGGGCAGCCGCACGAGATCGAGATCTGGTTCGGCGTGATGGACGATGCGATCTATCTGATCTCGGGGAACGGCCCGACCGCCGACTGGTACCGCAACATGCTCGCCAACCCGGAAGTGATCGTGAGGCTGGGGGGCACGATCGTCCACGGCATGGCCCGTGACGTGACAGACCCGCACGAGCGCCGCCGCTGCGGCGACCTGATGGGCGCCAAATACGTATGGGCCGGGGACCCCGACATCGGCCTCACCTACGAGGCGTGGTGCTACGACGTGCCGGCGATCGCAATCGATTTCGCCGAGTGACCCAGCCGGCGGCCGATACGCGTTGAACAGCGATTTCGCGCTCGCACCAGCGCACGGGACGGTCAGGTTTCGAAACGAGTGACCGAGTGCCCTTGGACTTGCGCGCGAACGTGCGGCAGAGTCAGGGTATGACGATGCTGTCGGAGTTGTACCAACAACAGGGCCCGTTCGCTTCCGTGCTGGTGCGCACGCCGAGCTCGGTGAGCGATGCCGCCCATCGACTCGAGATCAGATGGAAGAACGCCCGCAGGGATCTCGAAGCGAGTGGCGCCAGCGAGCCATTGCTCGCCGAATTCGATTCGCTGGCCGCACGGGTCGAGCACGGTCACAGCACCGGTGGTATCGCCGCGATCCTCTCGAAGGGTTCCGAGCCGTACATCGAGTTCCTCAGCGCCGACCCGCAACGCAACGAGGCCCGTCTGGGTGCCATCCCGACCTTGACACCGTTCATCTCATCTCGTCAGTCGGCGCTGCCGCTCGTGGTCGCGTTCGTCGACCGCACGGGTGCCGACCTGGCCGCGGTGACCGCCGGGGCGATCGATGACTATGTCATCGTCGATGGCGAAACGGCCTACATCCACCGTGGCCAGCAGGGCGGCTGGTCGCAGCGGCGTTACCAGCAGCGTGCCGAGAACCGGTGGGAGAGCAACGCCAACGAGGCGGCAGATGCGCTCGCGGAGCTGGCGGGTCGGGTTGGTGCCCGCCGGGTGTGTATCTCGGGAGACGTCCGCGCGGTCGGATTCCTCGTCGATCACCTTCCCACCCATCTCAGACCGATCACCGTCGTGCTGCAGGAAGGTGACTCCGAGGCGGTGTGGGCAGCTGCCGACCGTACGATCGCCGAGCTCGTTCAGCACGAGTCCGACGATCTGCTCCAGGCGCTCAACGATCGGCTCGCCCACCGTACGGCGACGACGAATCAGAGCGATGCGTTGCGAGCGCTCGGTGAGGGACGGGTGCAGACCCTGGTGGTGCACGACGACGGGACGAACGAGCTCGACGCGTGGTGCGGGCCCGGTGTCGACCCAGCCGGTTCGTTGCACCAGACCCGAGAGGATTTCGTACGCGGCCGTTTGGTCGATGTCGCCGTGCGCAGCGCCTTGCTCACGGGTGCTCGCGTGCGCGTCGTGTCGTCGCCACCGTCGCCTGAGGGGCCGGTCGCCGCGCTGCTGCGTTGGTGACCCCGACGCGTCCACCCGACCGCGTTTCGAGACCGAGGGCTGGTCAGTCCGAGATGTGGATGATGTTGGCCGGTGGGCGCTGAGGCGCATCGACGGTCGCGGTGGGCCATCCGAGATAGATGATCGCCAGGATCCGGTCGTCGGGCTCGAAGCCGCACAGTTCGAGTGCTCGCCGTGAGTCGATCAACGGCGCGGTCGACCAGAACGACGCCAGCCCGGCCGCCGTGGCACCCAGCAGGATGTTCTGGATTGCAGCGGACACCGCGTCGCGGTTCTCGTCGTGGAACGTGGGGTGTTCGTGCGGGGCACAGCCGACCACCAGCGAGACGGGGGTGCGGGCGTACTTGGTCATCGTCTTCAGGTGTTTGGCCTGATCGCCGACACCGCGTTCGCGCATGTCGTCGACGAGTGCCTCTCCGAGCCGATTGCGGCCCTCGCCGGTGAAGGACGCGAACTTCCACGGCCAGGTCTTCTTGTGGTTGGGTGCCCAGGTGCCCAGCTCGCACAACTTGTCGATCAGATCCGACGGCACGTCTCGCTCGCGGTCGACGAGCATGTGGGTCCGCCGCGAACGAACCAGTTCGGCGAAGTCGTCGAGCGAAGGCATCACGGTCGACAGGATGTCAGGCCGTGGCCCAGATCAACACCTCGACGCCATCGGGCCCGGCCGTGAACCCGAGACCGTCGGGATCGACGAGGCGGGCCGCATCGCCGGTCGACAACGCGCCACCAGGGTCGAGTGTGCCAGAGCCTCGGGCGACGAACACGTGCACGTGACGATCGTCGGGCACGTCGATCCGCGTGCCGGCGCGGAGGCGGCCACCCCACAACACGGCATCACGCTGGTGGATCGTGATCGCCGATTCGTGCTGCTTGCCCGACGCGATCGGAACCAGCGTTCCTGATTTGATCTCGACACCGATGTCGAGTTGCTCGTAGCCGGGCGATATCCCTTCGGTGTCGGGCGTTACCCACATCTGCATGAAGTGCACGTCGGCGGAAGTGTCCGGGTTGTGCTCGCTGTGGCGGATGCCGGTTCCGGCCGACATGCGTTGGGCGAGGCCGGGATAGATGATGCCGTGGTTGCCCTCGGAGTCGTGGTGTTCGAGTTGTCCCGACAGCACCCACGTGACGATCTCCATGTCGCGATGACCGTGCGTCCCGAACCCGGTTCCGGCCCGCACGATGTCGTCGTTGTTCACGAGCAGCAGACCATGGTGGGTGTTGGCGGGGTCGTAGTGGTTGCCGAAGCTGAACGAGTGTTTCGAGTCGAGCCAATCGATCTTGGTGGTGAACCGTTCGCCTGCTCGACGGATATCGATCTGCGTCATGACTGATTGAACACTTGTGCTCGCAAGATATTCCGCCGCCCGTGCGCGGTCCGCCGCCTGTCAGACTCGCTGGTCGTGCCGATCCGTCCCTCGCCGACCAGTGCCGCATTCGCGATTCTCGGTGCGGCTGTCTTGTTCGGGTCGACCGGCACCGCTCAGGCGCTCGGCCCCGACGGAACGACGCCGTACGGCGTCGGAACCGTCCGGATCCTGCTCGGGGCCGTGGCGCTGTGGGCGATCACAGGTCACCGTCCCGCCCTGGTCACCTTTCGCCAGCACGTTTCACTGATCCTGCTCGGGTCAGCGGGAGTGGCGATCTACCAGCCCGGCTTCTTCACCGGCACCGCTCGGCTGGGTGTCGCGCTCGGCACGATCGTCGCGCTCGGCAGCGGCCCGGTCTTCGCCGGCATCATCGAATGGATCGCGGGCCGCCGGCCCTCGGCGACGTGGGCCGCCGCAACCGCGCTCGCGATCTGCGGGGGAGCGCTGCTGGTGTTCGCCGGCGAGTCGGGTGCCGACTTCAGCGTGGTGGGGCTCGTCGGCGCGCTGACCGCAGGGCTCGGGTACGCGGTGTACGCGGTGGCGACGAAACGGCTGATTCTTCGGGGCGTCGAGTCGACCGAGGCTTCGGCCTGGCAGTTCTCGATCGCCGCGCTGGCGCTGGCACCTCTGCTCGTCGGCGAGCCGCTCGACTGGTTGTCGAGCCCTGGCGGTATCGCGTTGGCGCTCCATCTCGGCGTGTTGTGCACCGGCGTGGCATACCTGCTCTACGGCTGGGGGCTCCGCACGCTCGAGACGTCGACCGCCACCACACTCACGTTGGCCGAGCCGGTGACGGCGGGGTGTCTCGCCGTGCTGGTCCTCGACGAACAGTTGCGCTGGTTCGGTTGGGTCGGTGCAACTCTCGTGCTGGTCGGTCTCGCGGTGGTCGGCGGCGGCACCCGTCGACGTCTGTGGCGCCACTAGCGTGCACATCGGGTTCGCCGTCGCCGTTCACCCCCGCCGACCCCGACACCACATGGTTCGTCCCGGCGATCAGCGACATGGTGCGGGTACCGGTCGACGGGTAGTTCGTCGTGACCCGAGCCCGCGACGTTGCGCCGGGCGATCGAGGTGACGCACATGAGTTGGTGCGACGTGCGTCGCACGAACGTCTCAGTCGGGCTTGCGGGCTCGGCTGGGCTGTACTCGGGGTGCCTCGTTGGGCATCTTCGGGTACACCGGCGGCCACGGCGCATCCGGGATGCCGTCGGCGATGTCGTCGGCGAACTTGGCCACGAGCGGGCCGATGTCCTGCGGCGCGTCGTCCATGTCGACCCACGGGTCGCCGCGCTCGGCGAGGCGACCGGGCACCGTCAGGATCGTCAGCTCGTCGGGCATCACGTCCAACACCTCGTCCCACGCGATCGGGGTCGACACCTGGGCGCCGACCCGCGCACGGACTCCCCACGCGCCGAACACGTTCTTGTGTGGAGCGTTCTGGTTGAAGTCGACGAACACCTTGCCCTCGCGCAACTCCTTCCACCATTGGTCGGTGATCAGATCGGGATGCAGGCGGGCCAGGTCGCGAGCAACGGTGACGGATGCGCCGCGCACGGCGAAGCTGTCGTAGCCGTCGACGACGCGCACGTAGACGTGGATCCCCTTGCTGCCCGAGGTCTTCACGTACGAGCGGATGCCGTGCTCGGCGAAATACAGCCTCACGTGCATTGCGGCTTCTCGGATGTGATCGAACGTCTGGCCGGGTGACGGGTCGAGGTCGATCCGAAGCTCGTCGGCCCATTGCGGCTTGTCGACCCGGTATTGCCAAACGTGCAGACCGAGCACGCCCTGGTTCGCTGCCCACAGCACATGGGCGAGGTCGGCGATCACGAGCGCTCGCGACGGAGTGCCGTTGATCGTCTGCACCGTGGTGGTGGTCAACCAGTCCGGCGCCGACTCGGGGATGCGCTTCTGGAAGAACGACTTGTCGCCCACACCGTTCGGGTACCGCTCGAGCAGTACCGGCCGATTGCGGATCCATGGCATCAGGGCCGGTCCGACCGAGACGTAATAGTTCGCCAGATCGAGTTTCGTGAGCCCGAGCTTCGGGAAGAGCACCTTGTGCGGATTGGTGACGCTCACCGGCCGATCGTCGACGATCAGTTCGACCGGCTCACCGTGTTCGGCCTTCGCCATCCGTCGACGTTATCCGCGGGATCGGGCACCCTCGGTCGCGGTCCCGGCGTGACACGATGGGCGCATGAGCCCCGACCCATCGTCGACGACCTCCGAGATCATCGAGCGGGACCGACGCCACTTCATTCATCCGTACCAGGTGTTCGACACCTATCTGGTCGACGACGTCTTGCCCATCGAGCGGGGTGCCGGCGCCCAACTCGTCGATACCGAAGGTCGGCGCTACATCGACGCCGTCGGCGGGATGTGGTGCACGAACATCGGTCTCGGCCGCGACGAGATGGCCGACGCGATCGCCGCCCAGGTGCGCGAACTGGCGTACGCCAACCCGTTCACCGACATGACCAACGTGCCGGCCGGGTTGCTGTGCGAGAAGCTCGCGGCACTCGCCCCAGGTGATCTCAATCACGTGTTCTTGTCGACCGGTGGCTCGACCGCTGTCGATGCTGCCTACCGGATGATCCAGTTCTACCAGTACGCCAAGGGCACTCCCGAGAAGCGCCACGTGATCAGCCGGGTCGATGCGTATCACGGCACCACCTACGCGTCGGTGTCGATCGGCGGCAAGCCGGGCGATCGGGTGCCGGGATTCAACTACGTCGACGACACGATCCACCACCTGTCGTCGCCGAACTTCTACCGGTACGGCGACGGACGCACCGAGCAGGAGTTCGCCGACGACCTCGTCGCCGAGTTCCGAGCCAAGATCGACGAGCTCGGTGCCGATCACATCGCAGCCTTCTTCGCCGAGCCGATCATGGGGTCCGGTGGCGTGATCATGCCGCCCGCCGACTATCTGCGGCGCATGTGGCAGCTCTGCCGCGACAACGACATCGTGTACGTCAGCGACGAGGTGGTCACAGGGTTCGGGCGGTTGGGTGAGTGGTTTGCGTCCGAGTCGGTGTTCGGCATCCAGCCCGACATCATCACCAGCGCCAAGGGCCTCACCTCGGGCTATCTCCCGCTCGGTGCCACAATCGTCAGCGACCGCATCTACGACACGATCGCCGAGCCCGGGCACGACCGGTATCTCGCGGTCGGCTACACGTATTCGGGGCACCCGGTGTCGTGTGCCGCGGCGCTGAAGAACATCGAGATCATCGAGCGCGAGGGCCTACTCGAGCACGTCAGGCAGATCGGACCGTATTTCCAGCAGCAGCTGCGCACGCTCGCCGATCTCCCGATGGTCGGCGAGGTGAGGGGTTCGCAGCTGATGGCCTGCGTGGTCTTCGTCGAGGACAAGGCGACGAAGCGCAACTATCCCGAATCGCTCGACGTCGGCAAGCTGGTCGCGAACGCCTGTGAACCGCGCGGTCTGATCGTGCGTCCGATGGTGCACCTCAACGTGATGTCACCGCCGCTCGTGATCGACCGCGACGACGTCGATCACATCGTCGCCACGCTGCGCGAAGCGATCATCGAGGTTCGGGCCTCCCTCGAAGCCAGCTGACCGTAACGCTGTGGTGCCTGGGGCCACAGCGCTACACGGTGGTGCGTTGGGCTCGGGCTGCGACGAGACCGAGCGCCACGAAGGTGGAACCCGATATGTAACGGCGGATGAAAGGCATCGCCCGCCCACGCAGCAGCGCGCCGCGCACGGCACTGGCCACGATCGCCCAGGTGCCATCGGTGATCAGGCCCAGCACGGTGAACAGGCTGCCGAGCGCGAGCGCCTGCGACCACGCCGGCCCTCGGTCGGGATCGATGAACTGGGGCAGGAACGACAGGAAGAACAGCGCGACCTTGGGATTGAGCGTGTTGACGATCACGCCTTGTGTGAATGCACGTCGGTAGGTGGTGTGCGGCATCACTCCCGACAGCCGTTCGGGGCGGGTGAGCAGGGTCTTGATCCCCACCGCGATCAGGTAACCGGCGCCAATCCATTTGACGATCGAGAACGCTGTTGCCGACGTGGCCAGCACGGCCGACAATCCCACGGTCGCCGCGATCACGTGCATGAAGTTGCCGAGCTCGAGCCCGGCCACCGAGGCGAGTGCCACGGATCGCCCGTCGACCACGCTGCGGTTCACGATGTAGGTGACGGCCGGTCCGGGGATCACGAGGAGCACCACCGAGGCGACCCCGAAGGCGAGCAGGCTGCTGAGCGTCGGCACGATTGCGAACCGTAGCGATCCGGACGGCTCCCTGTCGCTCGAGAATCGGCTTTCCTGACATCCGGAACTGTGGCTCAATGGGGTGCACTGTTCACCCGTTGCCGATGTGGTCGCGCAGCGGCCGATCGCACCGGGGGAGAGACACATGGCGCAGACCGATGCCGACGTGTTCTGGGAGCTCATCGACGAGCTCCAGCTCGAGGACTCGAGGGTCGAGGAGGGCACCATCATGGGTGGTCGATGTGCCCGTGTCTCGGGCGAGTTCCTCGCACTCGTCGACTTCAAGGGGTCTGGCCTCGTCGTCAAGCTCGCGGAAGAACGCGTGGCCCAGTTGATCGAGCAGGGTCACGGCCGGCCGTTCGCCCCAGCGGGCAAGGTGTTCAAGGAATGGGTGTCGATTCCAGTACGTGACCGGCGAAGGTGGCGATCACTCCTGCACGAGGGCATTGCTTTCGTCGCGCCCTGAGTGGTGGCGGACGAACACCAGGTCACCCGCGTCGAAGCTCCCGAGCCCGAAGTCGGGCGGCTGGGTCGGATCGAACCCGAGTCGTAGCAGCAGACCGATCGACGCCATGTTGGCCGGGTCGACGGTGGCCCACGATTGCTGTGTCCCGTGAGCAAGACGGAGATGAGCGATCATCCAGAGCGTCGCCTCGGTCGCGTATCCGTGGCCCCACCAGCGCGGGCCGAAGATGTAGGCGATTTCTGCCATTCGGGTGCCGCAACCGACCGACCGCAACGTCGCCTCGACCCGCCCGATCACCGTGCCCTCCAGCAGTACGGCCCAGTTGAGCCACTGTTCGTCGTGACCCGGTCCAGGCCCGGTGTCGACCCGCTCGATTCGTGCCGCGACGCCTTCGACGGAGTCGACGTCGGGGCCACCGATGTACCGACCGACGCGCTCGTCGTCGAGGGCAACGAACAGGCTGGCGGCGTGATCGACCGACAGCGGTTCGATCGACAGCCGCTCGGTGTGCACCGCGCCCTCAGTGGTTGGTGTGCAAGTCGTCGTTGAGGCTGCCCCACGCACCCGTGCGCTGGCGGGCGATCACCTGACCCGTCTGGCCGTCGCGGATGAACATCAGGCCGTCGCGACCCGACAGCTCGCGGGCCTTGACGACCCCTTCGGGCGTCATGACCGGTGTGCTTCCGGTGACGTAGAGGCCTGCTTCGACGACGCAGTCGTCGCCGAGGCTGATTCCGATGCCTGCGTTGGCGCCGAGCAGGCAGCGTTCGCCGATCGAGATCTGCTCGGTACCGCCGCCCGACAACGTGCCCATGATCGACGAGCCGCCACCGATGTCGCTTCCGTCCCCCACGACGACACCCGCCGAGATCCGGCCCTCGACCATCGAGGTGCCGAGCGTGCCGGCGTTGAAGTTGCAGAATCCCTCGTGCATCACGACCGTTCCCTCGGCCAGATGCGCGCCGAGGCGCACCCGTGAGGCGTCGGCGATCCGGACTCCGGTCGGCACCACGTAGTCGAGCATGCGCGGGAACTTGTCGACGCCGTGGACGTGCAGGATCTGGCCGGCCTGTCGGGCCCGCAGCCGGACATCGTCGAGTTCGGTTACCGAGACCGGGCCGAGATTGGTCCACACGGCGTTGTTCAACGTACCGAAGATGCCGTCCATGTTCAGCGAGTGCGGCCGGGCCAGGCGCCCGGAAAGCAGGTGCAGTCGCAGGTAGGCATCGGCGGCCGAAGATGGTGCCTGGTCGACGTCGACGCTGAGCCTGATCGGACGGACGGATACGTTGCGCAACTCGTCGCGCAGTTCGCGCAGGCCGAGCTGGTCGTCGAGATCCGGATATGCACGCACCATCTCGTCGTCGCCGAACTCGCCCCAGCCGAACCAGCGGTACCACACGTCGAGCGTGGTGCCGTCGGATGCTTCGGTGGTGAGGCCGGCGCCCCATGCCATACGTGTCATCAGTGGATCTCCTGTTCGGGCCGCAGTGTCGGGAAGAGGATGACCTCCTTGATCGAGTCGACGCCCGACAGCAGCATCACGACGCGGTCGATACCGACGCCGAGCCCGCCGGTCGGTGGCATGCCGTACTCGAGTGCTCGCAGATAGTCCTCGTCGACCGTGCCGCGCTCGGCATCGCCGGCGTCCTTGGCGGCTTGCTCGTCCTCGAACCGGGCCCGTTGCTCGATCGGGTCGTTGAGCTCGGAGTAGCCGTTGGCGAGCTCTCTCGAGTCGACGAACAGCTCGAAACGTTCGGTGACGAACGGGTCGTCGCGGTCGACGCGCGCGAGCGGTGAGATCTCGACCGGATGTCCGGTGACGAACGTGGGCCGGATGATGTCCGCTTCGCACAGCTCTTCGAACAACGATTCGATCACTCGACCCGAACCCCATGAGGGCTCGTACTTGGCGCCGTGGTGGTCGGCGATCGTGCGCACCTCGTCGAGCGGTTGGGACGGGTGCACCGTCGTGCCGATCTTGTCGGACACCGCACCGCACATCGACAGGCGCGGCCACGGCTCGGCGAGGTCGAACTGCTCGCCACGAATGGTGATGTTCGTCGTGCCGAGGGCATCGGTGGCGGCTCTGGTGATGAGCCGTTCGGTGATGTCCATGACGTCGTTCCAGTCGGCGAACGCCTGGTAGAGCTCCATCATCGTGAACTCCGGGTTGTGGCGCGTCGAGATGCCCTCGTTGCGGAAGATCCGGCCGATCTCGAACACCCGCTCCATGCCACCCACGATCAGCCGCTTGAGATGCAGCTCGAGCGCGATCCTCAGGTACAGATCCATCGCGAGTGCGTTGTGATGGGTGGTGAACGGGCGGGCGTGGGCGCCCCCGGCCTCGGCATGCAGCACCGGGGTCTCGACCTCGATGAATCCCTCGCCGTGCAGGGTGCGCCGGAAGCTGGCGACCACCGCATGTCGGATCTCGAAGTGGCGGCGCGCCTGCTCGTTGACGATCAGGTCGGCGTAGCGCTGCCGAAACCGTGTGTCGGTATCGGTCAGCCCGTGCCACTTGTCGGGGAGCGGGCGAACGGCTTTCGACAACAACCGAACGGTGGTCGCCTTGATCGACAGCTCGCCCTTGCGGGTGGTCATGACAGTGCCGCTGACGCCGACCCAGTCGCCCAGATCGAGTTCCTTCACGTCGACGAAGTGCTCGTCACCGGTGACGGCCTTCGAGATGAACAGCTGGACCTGGCCGGACCGGTCCTGGATGGTCGCGAACACGAGCTTGCCGGTGTCACGCTTGAGCATCACGCGTCCGGCGACCGTGACCTCGTTGTCGGTCTCGGTGCCGGCTTCGAGCTCGCCCCACGTCCGGCGGACGTCGCCGATGGTGTGAGAACGGTCGAATCGGTAAGGATACGGTTCGTCGCCGCGGCCTCGCAGCTCCTCGACGCGGGCGAGCCGTCGGGCCTTCTCCGCGACGAGACCGCTGCCGGTCGAATGGTCCGGTTCGTCGGGGTTCTCGGTCGCTTCGCTCACGACCATGAGACGGTAGCCGCTCGCCTGCGATGCGACACCGTGCAGTGATGTCCGACGTCGAGGGGGCGAGTCCCCGTCGAGTAGCACGAGTGGTGACGTCGGCTGTCGACCAAGCGTCTCTAACATGTCGCCGATGCCGATCCACCGCGCCCCCCGACGAACCGTCGCGCTCGTCGCTGCGTTGGCGTCGATGGGCGGCATCGCCGTGCTGGCGGCAAGTACCGGCATCGACGATGGAGCGACCGTCGGTCGTGTTGCCGATCGGGTCGAACAGCCGATAGGAGACCTGGCTGTCGCCTACGACGTCGGTGAGGTCGACCGGTTCGTGATCGATGCAACGGATGTTGCAGTCAGGCGGGTTGGAGGGGTGGCGTCGCCCAGTCGGAGCGGATCGTTGGGCCTGCGTCGTGTGGCCCGTGCCGGTGCCACCGTCCACGCGCCACCGTCCGGATACCTGATCCCGATCACGTTCGTCTCGTTGCCGCGCGGTGCGATCGGTCCGGTCATGGGTGGCGACGTATCGGCGGTGTTGAGCGACCGCAGCGTCGTGATGAACCAGATGGTCGCCGACCTCATGGGAGCCCGCGAGGGCGACGTCATCGACCTTCGGGCCACCGATGGTTCGACCGTCACGCTGACGATCGGTGGCATCCGACCCTACGATCAGCTCGGGTGGGCCGAACTCGTGTTCACCACCGCGGTCGCCGACCGTTTGGGAGTCACGGGCGACACCCGTGTGGTGATGTGGGGCTTTTCGGATCGGTCCGGACTCGACGCTGCGCTGGCATCCGTCGGGGTGCTCGGACGTTCCGACACCAAGGTCGTTCACAGTTGGGATCCGCCCGACCCCGACGACACGCTCAGTACGGCGCGTACGAAGGTCGCGTTGGGCGAGCCGTGGTATCGCATCAACAGCGACGATTCGATCGACATGCATCCGGACTGGAAGGCGGCGAATCTGACCGATGGGCGGGTGCTCCTGAACGATGTCGTGCGGATCCGGGCGCAATGCCACGTCGGGGTGGTCGGGGACCTCAGCGCAGCGTTGGCCGAGGTCGCGGCGGCCGGGCTCGCGTCGGCGATCGAGGTGGCCAACGCGAATACCTACGGTGGGTGTTACAACCCGCGCTACAGCCGCACCAGCGGGTTCCTGTCGCGGCACGCCTATGGGATGGCGCTCGACACCAACACGGTCTCGAACTGCATGGGTTGCCGTCCGCCGAAGATGAATTGTGACGTCGTGCGCATCTTCCGTCGGCACGGGTTCGCCTGGGGAGGCAACTTCCGCCAGCCCGACGGGATGCACTTCGAATGGGTCGGCGAACGGCGCGACAAGGTCCCGTATCCGTCGACCTATTGCCCCAACATCGTCGATCCGCTGGTGCAATCGGCCCCGGTGGCGCCGGTCGGGCGTGGTGTGCTCACCGCTGGTGATCTCGCTGTCGCAGACGATTCCCCGAGCGGCACGTAGCCTGGCGGTCGTGAGCTTGCGATTCGTCATTCTCGGTGGTGGCCCGGCCGGTCATCAGGCCGCCACCTACGCTGCCCGCCTGGGGGCGACGGTCACGGTCATCGAACGTGACGTGTTCGGCGGTGCAGCCCACCTGTGGGACTGCATCCCGTCGAAGACCATGATCTCCACCGGGGGCGCGATCAGCTTCTCCCGGCGCATCAAGGGGATGGGGCTCGAGCAGGCCGATCCCGAGGTCGACATCGAGGCGCTCACGTCGCGCATCTCCGGCATTCAGAACGATCTGCACGAGGACATCGTTCAGTTGCTCGCCAGTCAGAACGTGCGCATGATCAGGGGCACCGGCCGGTTCACCAGCACGCACTCGGTGCAGGTCGACGGCCCAGACGGGTCCGAGGAGATCGTGTTCGACGCGGCGCTGATCTCGACCGGATCACGGCCGCGGATCCCCGACTGGTGCGAGCCGGATGGTGACCGCATCCTCACCACCCGCGACTGCTACCCGCCCCGGGTGTTCCCGAAGAGCATCACCGTGATCGGTTCGGGCGTCACCGGGGTCGAATTCGTGCACATGTTCTCGTCGTTCGGCGCCGACGTCACGCTCGTCGTCAGCCGTCAGCACGTGCTGCCCGGTAAGGATCCCGAGGTCGCGGGAGTGCTCGAAGACGACTTCGTGCAGCGCGGTGTCAAGCTGTTGAAGGGCGCGCGGGCGCAGTCGATCGAACGCAACGAGGACGACGACGGTGTCATCGTCCGGTGCGACGACGGGCGGGTCGTGCGATCGACGCACGCCGTGCTCGCGATCGGGTCGGTTCCCAACACCGAGAACCTCGGTCTCGATGCGGCCGGAATCGAGTCGGATGCCGGCGGCTACATCCCGATCAACCACCACTGCGTCACCAATCAGCCGCACATCTACGCCGCTGGCGACGTCAGCGGCAAACTGCCGTTGTCGTCGGTGGCCACCATGCAGGGCCGCAAGGTCGCCGAACACGTGATGGGACTGCACACGATCGAGCATCGCCATCTCGACTACGACAAGGCGGCCTCAGCGATCTTCACCGAGCCCGAGATCGCGGATGTCGGCCTCGCCGAGGCCGAGGCCTTCTCGTCAGGCCGCAAGATCCGCGTCACGAAGGTGCCGTTTTCGACGACCGCGAAGGCACTCATCAACAACGACCCACGCGGTTTCGTGAAGATCATCTCCGACCCGGCGACGGGTGTCGTGTTGGGGGGCTCGATCGTCGGGAGGCACGCGGCCGAACTGATCTCGGTGTTGGCGTTGGCGGTCACCGCCAACCTGCGGGTCAGCGACATCGTCGAGAGCCTGCTCGTGCACCCGGCGCTCGCCGGTGCGCTCGCCGAAGCTGCCGAGTAGGTCCTTCCCCACCGCCCACACGCGCTCCGATGCTCGACGCGCGACTGCGTTGCGTCTCGCCACACATCGTGGGACAATCTGCCGAGGCGGATTCCAGCGCGGGAGGTGCGCGATGCATCGTGGGCGGACGACCTCAGCGGTGGGAACGGCTGCGCGGGCGCGGCTCGTCGGCCCGCTCATCCTCCTCGCAACGATCGTCGGTGGGGTCTCACCGGGGTCGGTCGTCCAGGCGGCTGGAGCGCAACCTCTGTCGACGGGTCTCAACGCCGACGGCCAACTCGGGGACGGAACGACGGCCAGCAGGCAGGTCACGGGCCCGGTCGATCTGCAGGCCACGATGGTCGCCATCGCCAGCGGGCGCGAGCACGCCTATGCACTCGACGATGGTGGCCGGATCTGGGCATGGGGTGACAACTCGCGGGGCGCGATCGGTGACGGGTCCAGCGCCGATCGACCCACGCCGGTTCGGCTCGCGCTCACCGATGTCGTGCAGGTGGAAGCGGGCCACTACCACGGGATCGCTCTGCGTGCCGATCGCACGGTGTGGACCTGGGGGTACGGAGGTCTCGGGCAACTCGGGCTCGGCACGACGAACAATCGCAGCCAGCCCGTCCAGGTGCCGGGGCTGACGGACATCGTCGCCGTGGCTGCAGGTCGCGACATGAGCTACGCAGTTCGCGCCGATGGTTCGATGATGGCATGGGGGAACAACTCATTCGGTGAGGTCGGCGACGGAACGCTGACGCGCCGAACATCGCCGGTCTCCGTCCCGGGTCTCACCAACGTCATCGAAGTCTCCGCCGGCCGAGATCACGCGCTCGTCGTGAGATCCGACGGGTCGATGTGGGGCTGGGGAGCCAATGCAAGTGGACAGCTGGGCATCGGATCCACGATCGACCAGCGCACCCCCGTACCCGTCCTCACCGGATCGGTTGTCCACGTCGAAGCCGGCGCCGAGCACAGCCTGGCAGTGATGACCAACGGGGCAGTCCGAGCGTGGGGTCGCGGACAACGCGGCCAACTGGGTCTCGGCACGACCTCGAGTCGAACGACGCCCACCGTGGTGGCAGGACTGTCCGGCATCGTCGACGTCGGCGACGGCCGCGATCAGTCCTTCGCGATCAGCGCCATCGGGGAAGTCTGGGCTTGGGGCTACAACGACACCGGTCAACTCGGCGACGGTTCGACCACCATCCGGCTTTCGCCGGTACGCATCCCTGGGTTGTCGGGCATCGAGTCGGTCCAGGGTGGGCGCGGTATGACGATCTTCCTGCCCGGTTCGTCGGGCGACCCGGACGTCACCCCGCCGAGTGTGCCCGGCCGCCCGAACGCCACCAGCACGGTCGCCGGGCGAGCCGACCTTGCCTGGGCTGCGTCCACCGATGATCGCGCCTCCTCGCTCACATATTCGGTCTATCGCGACAGCGGAACCACGCCGATCGGCGCAGTGGTGGGTGGCACGTCGGGCACTCTTTCGTTCGCCGATGCCGGTCTCACCTCAGGGTCCGTGCACACGTATCGGGTCAGAGCTTCGGACGGCGTCAACCAGAGTGCTCTGAGCGCCGTCTCCGATCCTGTCACGATCGCCGGCGGGGGTGGATCGACGCCTCTGCTCGTCGACGACTTCTCGGGTGGCCTCGCCGGTTGGAGCCTCACTGGCCCATTCATGCTCGACGCAGCCGCAGGGTCGAACGGTGCTCCGAGCGCCCGCGCCGCCGTCGCCGGCACCGCAGCCGACGGCCGCCGCTCGCTGTCGTCGTCGGCAATCGAAGCGTGTGCCACGGTCGATGTTCGGGTCACGACCGTCGCCGGGTCGACTCGGTACGCGCTGATGAAGCTCCGCAACCTCGTTGGTTCGTCGATGGCACGGGTGGAGGTGAGCGCGGCCGGGCAGCTCTACGTGCGTGCCGACGTGGTCGGAACCTCGTATACCGTCGGCCGGAATCTCCCGTTCGGGAGCTGGCATCGTGTCACGCTGTGCGTCTCGGCCGGTGCCTCTGGATCGCTCCGGCTGACCGTCGACGGGAACGTCAGCGGGAGCTGGAACGCCGACACGGGTACGCAACCGCTGGCTTCGATTCAGCTCGGCGACAACAGCGCCCGAACTGCCACGGTCAACTGGGACGATCTCGTGGTCACCGAAGGGTGGTGATCGGGACGACCGGTTCGGTCGTCTGATCGCCGCTGTGAAACACCGATGATCTCGTACGCCGAGCTTCGAGCCGGATCTGCGCGGCGATGTGCCCAGTCCCGGGCCTGCCCGCCGGCCCGGGACCGAGCATTCGGTCAGGCGACCCT